>NZ_JAIUMC010000002.1 GCF_022565775.1 Natronospirillum sp. | reverse complement strand
ACCTCAAAAACACCGCCAAAGGCGGTTTTTTCGTTGCAGATCAATCAGCTGTACACGACGTGAACAGCCATCCTGAACGGGTGACTACTTGACGACCTTCAGCCTGGGGCGCTTGCCATCGCCGGGGCGACCTTCGCTCTTGTCTCCACCGGACGCTGACGGGCCGCTGTCATCATCGCCGCCTGCAGGCGGTGGTGAATCCGGCTTGACCTCGAAGACCATGCCCTGACCGTTCTCCTTGGCAAACAGTGCCGCTATGGCCTGACAGGGAACGCGGATATGCTCAAGTTGACCACCGAAGGTTGCCGAAAAGATGACTTCTTCGTTGCCCAGATTCAGTGACTGTACAGACCGGTTGGCCACATTCAGGGTAATACGCCCATCCTGCACGAAACCTTCAGGCACCTGCACACCCGGCACATCGGCCTGCACTACCATGTAGGGTGTACACCCATTGTCGGATATCCACTCATGCAGGGCACGGATCAGATAAGGCCGATTGTCATTCATCTTGACGGGTGGCGGCTGATCACTCACGCATTTCACTCTCGACTTCAGACAGGCTGTCTTTGAAAGACTCCCGCTCAAACACCCGCTGCATGTACTTGCCAAGGTTTTTGTCTGCCCTGTCTTCCACATCAACACCCAGGTCGCGCAGACGCCAGAGAATCGGTGCCACACAGCAGTCCACCAGCGTGAAGTCTTCGCTCATGAAATAGGGCTTTTCACCGAAAATCGGAGCGATGCTGATGACGCTCTCGGACAGGCGTTCACGCGCTTCCTGAACCGAGGCGCGATCCTGCCCGGCCGTGATGATGTCCACCAGATTGCACCAGTCGCGCTGAATGCGATGGATATACAGACGGCACTCGGCACGCGAAACCGGATACACCGGCAACAAAGGCGGATGTGGGAACCGTTCGTCCAGATATTCCATCATGACATTGGGCTCATAAAGCACCAGGTCACGATCAACCAGGGTTGGCAACGAATTGTACGGATTGATATCACTGACTTCGGTCGGCACATTGTCGGGATCGGCATCTATGGTATCGACAGCCACTCCCTTCTCAGCAAGGACTATCCGGACCCGATGGCTGTAATGCGACGCCGGGTCGGAGAAAAAAGTCATGGATGACCGTTTGGCCACTACGCCCATGTAGGCTCTCCCAGTTATCTAAACACAACGAAGCGCGACAGCCGAAGCTGTCACGCCGATTTTAAGAAGTACGTCAGGCAGTTTACTTGACGTCCTTCCACAACTCTCGATAGAGCAGCCAGGCAAATACCAGGAACACACTCAGAAACGCCATGACAAACCAGCCAATACGCTGGCGTTCCAGCTGAATGGGTTCACCCATATAGTCCAGGAAGTTGGTCAGGTCGACCATGGCCAGATCAAACTCGTCTGGCGACATGGAACCTTCAAATGCGAATTCCTGACACCCGTCTGCACCCGGCGCCTCGGCACACAGCCCCTGCTGATTGACCATCGCATGCGGCATACCGATATTGTTGTAGAGCGCATTGTTGACGCCATACGGACGGCTGTCGTCCTTGTAAAAGCCGGTCAACAAGGTATAGATCCAGTCTGTGCCGCGCACCCGGGCTACCAAAGTCAGATCTGGCGGTTCAGTACCAAAAAACTGTGAGCCCAGAGCGGGCGACAGTGCATTGGTCATCAAGTCGCCGATCGGACGGTCGGCATCCAGAAGGTACCGTTCAAACAGGTCTTCCGGGATCTTGAGGTCACGTGCAACCCGGTTGTAACGGGCATACTCTAGCGAGTGGCACCCTACGCAGTTTTCGAAATAGAGTTGTGCACCGCGCTGCAGTGATTCCGTGTCACGAACATCATTGTTAGCCGGATACACTTCTCCGTAACCCATGGCACCACCTGAAACGAGGGCTACCATGGCGATGATGATAATACGCTTCATTGTGTTCATCGATTCGTCACCCTCTCCGGTACCGGTTTCGTTTTCTCATAACGGGTATAGAACGGCATGCCCAGGAAGAACGCGAAATAAATCACCGTGCAGATCTGGGCGAGAATGGTATTCAGGGTTGTCACCGGCTGAATACCCAACCAGGTCAGAATCATGAACGCAATCGCAAACACCACCAGCGACACTCGGCTGATCATGCCCTTGTAGCGCCAGGATCGCACCGGGCTGCGGTCCAGCCAGGGCAGTACGAACAGGATGGCAATGGCCGCCCCCATGGTGAGTACGCCAAGCAACTTGGCTTCAAGGAACAGCAGATCGAAATCCATGGCGCGCAGGATGGAGTAGAAGGCACCGAAGTACCAGACCGGGTGAATGTTCTCCGGCGTGGTCAGCGGATCCGCCGGTTCGAAGTTGGCGGTTTCCAGGAAGAAGCCACCAGCCGTCGGGAAGAAGAAGATGATCCCGCAGAACACCATCAGGAAAATCACCACACCGACCAGATCCTTGCCAATGGTGTAGTAGGGATGGAACGGGATGCCATCGCGTGGCACGCCATTTTCATCCAGATTTTTCTTGATATCGACGCCGTCAGGGTTGTTGGACCCGACTTCATGCAGGGCAACGATGTGCAGAAATACCAGCAACGCCAGCACCAGAGGCAGTGCAATAACATGCAGGGCAAAGAAGCGGTTCAGCGTGGCCCCGGAAATCAGGTAGTCGCCGCGAATCCACTCAACCAGCGGATCACCGATGATCGGCACAGCGCCGAACAGCGAAATTATCACCTGCGCACCCCAGTAGGACATCTGTCCCCAGGGCAGTACATAGCCCATGAAGGCCTCGGCCATCAGCATCAGATAAAGCAGCATGCCGAAGATCCAGACCAATTCACGCGGCTTCTGGTAGGACCCGTACAGCAGTGCTCTGAACATGTGCAGATAGATCACTACGAAGAACATGGACGCGCCGGTGGAGTGCATGTAGCGAATCAGCCAACCCCATTCGACATCCCGCATGATGTATTCGACAGAACGGAATGCTTCTTCCGCCGAGGGCACATACTTCATGGTGAGCCAGATGCCGGTGACAATCTGGTTCACGAATACCAGCATGGCCAGCACACCGAACACGTAGAAAAAATTGAAGTTCTTGGGCGCGTAATACTTGGTGACGTGCTTTTCGATGGTCCGCGTAACCGGCAGACGCGCATCGATCCAGCCCATCAGGCCGCCCTTGTCTTGAGTACTCATCAGGCAGTCTCCCCGTCTTCACCGATAGTCAACATATCGCCCTCGCGAAAGTGCGGAGGAACGGCCAGGTTGGAAGGTGCAGGAACACCGCGGAAAACGCGACCCGCCATATCGAACCGGGAGCCGTGACAGGCGCAGAAGAACCCGCCCAGCCAGTTGTCGTCGAACGACTGAGGCTCCACCTGAGGACGGTATTGCGGCGCACAGCCGAGATGGGTACAGAAGCCCTCTACCACGAGCAACTCTTCTTCCCGCGAGCGCACGTCATTGCGCGCATACTCGGGTTGCTGGTTCTGATTGTCGGAATCCGGATCGGACAGTCGGCCACGAAGTTCATCACTGCGCAGGGTCTCGAGCATTTCTGCAGTCCGACGGACGATGAATATGGGTTTGCCCCGCCACTCAACGGAAATCATTTCACCCTCGCCCAGGCTACCCACATCCACTGCTACCGGAGCACCGATGGCCTTGGCTCTCTCACTGGGCTGCCACGAGGACAGCAGCGGCCAGGCCACCCCAACACCGCCCACTGCACCCATGGCACCTGTGGCGCCCATCAGGAAGCGGCGGCGGCCTTTATTCACGCCGTCTTGGTTCATTATTGTTTCCTCTGAAATACGAAGGGATACGGTATTTAAAAATGCCGTTGATCTTAATGAAAAAGCCTGGCGCTTACAAGGAACTGACAGCTCTGTTTACTCCCCGCAGGCATGGAAAAATGCTGATAGAACAGGGTTTTGCAGTCCCATAAAAAAGCCCGCACAAGGCGGGCTTTCCAAAAAACGCACCGAGGCGTTCGAATACTCAGCGCTTGGAGTACTGAGGACGTTTGCGCGCTTTGCGCAGACCGACCTTCTTGCGTTCCACGGCGCGAGCATCGCGCGTGACGTAACCCGCTGCACGCAGCGGTTTGCGCAGTGTCTCATCATAGTCGATCAGGGCACGTGTCAGACCATGGCGGATCGCGCCAGCCTGACCGTTCGCACCACCGCCAGCTACCGTTACGTAGACGTCAAACTTGCCTGTAGATTCGGTCAGCTCCAGCGGCTGGCGCACAATCATCGAGGACGTTTCACGACCAAAGTACTCGTCCAGGGGACGCTTGTTGACAACGATGTTGCCGGTACCGGGACGCAAAAAAACGCGTGCTTTGGAAGTCTTGCGGCGGCCGGTGCCATAATATTGAGTAATTGCCATGTCTTAACCTCTCAGATGTCCAGTTCTTTGGGCTGCTGTGCAGTATGGGGATGCTCTGAACCCGCATACACCTTCAGCTTCCGGAGCATGGTACGACCCAGAGGTGTCCGCGGCAGCATGCCCTTGACTGCCTGCTCGATGATGCGCTCCGGCGCATGATCACGCAGCTTGTCAAAACTCATGGCCTTGAGGCCGCCCGGATAACCCGTATGACGATAGTACATCTTTTGGGATTCCTTGCGCCCTGTAACCCGCACCTTTTCGGCATTCACGATGACGATATAGTCGCCCGTGTCAGCGTGAGGGGTAAAGATTGCCTTGTGCTTGCCCTTAAGACGCACGGCAACTTCCGTCGCCAGACGACCCAGGGTCTTGCCTTCGGCATTGATCACGAACCAGTCGCGCTGGACGTCTTGAGCTTTTGCACTGTATGTTTTCATGTAAGTCTCTAACTCCGCCTATAGTGGGGGCTCAGGGGAAGTTATTGCTGCAATTTGAGCGGCGGATTCTATAGAAAGCCCTGGGCTTACTCAAGAGAAATCGCTGTTTTTTTTCAGCAGGATAATGCCGGTGGGAATCAGGCCAGTTGCCATTACGGTGGTCAGCAGCAATCCAGCCGCCAGCCGATCTACATCCGTGAGCATGGCACCCGCTGAAACAAAGGCCCCCACCAGCAACAGCCCGGCAAGAAAGCCGATCAGAAAGAGCCCGGTGGTCACGTCAGAGGTCAACCCCTTGCGCCCCTTGAGCCAGCCGGCAATGCGGAAAGCCGCCAGATAGACGGCCAATGTAAAGGCAGCAACCAGTGCCAGGTAGAGCAGCATCTTCAGTTTTCCCGCGTGGCCAGAAAACGGATCTCCGGATGGCGCTCTGCAGCCAACTGGAGGTTTACCATCGTAGGTGCAATGTAGGTCAGGTTGTCTGCCCCGTCCAGCGCCAGATTGTCATAGGCCTTGTCGCGAAAGCGCTCCAGCTCGCGCCCACTGTCGGCACTGACCCAGCGCGCTGTAGCCACATTGACCGATTCATACAGCGCTTCTACCTTGTATTCGGCGCGCAGCCGGTGCACCACCACGTCGAACTGCAGGGCACCCACCGCGCCCACAATAAGGTCGTTGTTGCGCAAGGGTCGGAATACCTGTACCGCACCCTCTTCTGCCAGCTGCACCAGGCCTTTCTGCAACTGCTTGGCTTTCAACGGATCTTTCAGCCGTATGCGCTTGAACAGTTCCGGTGCAAAGTTGGGTATGCCCAGAAACTTCAGTTTTTCACCACCGGTAAAGGTATCACCAATCTGAATGGTGCCATGATTGTGCAGGCCGATAATGTCGCCCGCCCAGGCGTCTTCAACCTGCTCGCGATCACCGGCCACAAAGGTGACCGCATCGGCAATGCGGATATCCTTGCCCAGGCGCACATGACGCATCTTCATGCCCTTCTGGTAGCGACCGGACACGATGCGCATGAAGGCCACCCGGTCGCGATGGTTGGGGTCCATGTTTGCCTGAATCTTGAAGACAAAACCGCTGAACTCGGGATCCGCCGCGGGAACCGTGCGCGCATCGGTGGCGCGGGCCTGCGGCGGCGGCGCCCACTCGGTCAGGCCATCCAGCATATGATTGACACCAAAGTTGCCCAACGCAGTACCCCAGTAGACCGGGGTCAGCTCACCGGCAAGAAACAGGTCCAGATCAAACTCGTGTGAAGCACCGCGCACCAGCTCTATTTCATCGCGCAGTTCAGGGGCATAGTCGCCAATGGCTTCATCCAGCTCGGGATTGCCCAGCCCCCGGATTCGCCGCTCTTCCTGAATAACACTACCCTGCCCGGTGCTGTATAGAATCACCGTGTCTTCAAGCAGGTTATAGACGCCCTGAAACCCTTTACCCATGCCAATGGGCCAAGTGACGGGTGCACAGGCAATCTTCAGGACATCTTCAACCTCATCCATCAGCTCTATCGGATCTCGAACATCCCGATCCAACTTGTTCATGAATGTAATGATCGGTGTGTCGCGCAGCCGGGTGACTTCCATCAGCTTGATGGTTCGGGCCTCGACCCCCTTGGCCGCGTCTATGACCATCAGGCAGGAGTCCACTGCGGTCAGGGTGCGATAGGTGTCTTCCGAGAAGTCTTCGTGCCCGGGCGTATCCAGAAGATTGACCAGACAATCGTTATAAGGGAACTGCATCACCGAGGTCGTCACCGAGATGCCGCGCTCCTTTTCCATCTCCATCCAGTCGGATTTCGCATGCTGTCCGGACTTCTTGCCCTTGACCGTACCCGCTTTCTGGATCAGCGCGCCGTGCAGCAGCACCTTTTCCGTGATGGTGGTCTTACCGGCATCGGGGTGCGAAATGATGGCGAAGGTACGACGCTTTGCGACTTCCTGCTCTGGCGACATGATATGAACTGGGCCTGTTTTCTCTGGTCAAACTGAAGGGCGCGCCGTGTGGTAGCTGCTCGCTCCCCGGCGCCGGTTGCGGCGCAAGTATACGGATTCGGCGCCCTGGCGTCATCCGCAGCAGATACTGCCCACTCAAAAGATGTGCCGATCCGTTTCACTCAAGATGATAGCGCTGCAGCCGCCCCGAATGTGGTCGCTGCGCCACAATTGTCGCACGCAGCGGTGCAGGATGGCCTTCACGGGTCAGTGTCGGGTCTTCCGGGTCCAGATAGTCGGCCAGTGACTGCCCGGGCTTCCAGTCTGTAACGCGCTGTTCTTCCGGAGTGGTCGGTGTCAGGTCGAGGCAGCGGACCTCTTCGAAGCCCATCTTTCGGCACCAGAGCTCCAGCGTGGGCACAGAGGGCAGAAACCAGACATTGTTCATCCGCGCATAGCGGCCCTGCGGCACCAGGGCATGGCCCTCAGGGCCATCCACAACCAGTGTTTCCAGAACCAACTCCCCTCCGGGGCGCAGCGCCTGACGCAGCTCTTCCAGATGATCCAGCGGCGAACGGCGGTGATACAGCACACCCATGCTGAACACGGTATCGAAGGCTTCGAGATCCGGCGTCAAAGTCTCCAGGGTCAGCGGCAATACGTGATGCCGGGCATGACGCACATACCGGTTGATGGCAAGGTGCTGCACGACCGACAGCCAGGAAGGGTCAATACCCACCACCTGCCGTGCTCCCTGGGCCAGCATCCGCCAGCCGTAATAGCCATTGCCGCAACCCACATCGAGTACTGTGCGGCCGTGCATCGGCGCCAGATGCGGCAGCACACGCTCCCACTTCAGGTCACAGCGCCATTCACTGTCGATCTGACAGCCGAACAGGTTGAACGGCCCCTTGCGCCAGGGCATCAGCGCGCGCAAACCCGCCTTCAGCAGCTCTGCGTCAACCTGCCCTGCCGCACCAACTGTTACTGCGGGTGCATCCAGGTCAGCCCTCAGCGGCTGTTCAGGAGGTGATGGCAGGGCGTCCAGCGCGGCGAGAAAACGCGGCAGGTTGCCATCATTCGGCGTCGCCAGTTGCTGCAACTGCTGCTCAAGCGGCACCTGCCAGTGCGCCAGGGGTGAATCTGCGAGCCCCTGAACCAGGTCTGCAAAAAAATGCTGCATGCTGTTGATCAATCAGAAAACCTCATCGGGATCCAGGCCAAACAGGCCGGGGTCGCCAAAATCAACCGGTTCACCCTGCGCATCCAGGGGAATCCGCTCTCCTTCGAAATCAGGGTTGTCTCTCTGGATAACGATCTCGACACGCCGGTTCCGTGCTCGGCCTTCCGGCGTTTCATTGGTGGCCAACGGCTTGGAGGCGCCGTGTCCGACAACCGTAAAACGATTTTCATCCATTTCGGGTGCTTCCCAGAGGTATTCACCAATGGACAGAGCCCGCGCGCCGGACAACTCCCAGTTGCTGCGAAAACGTCCCGCACTTATCGGTATCGAGTCAGTATGCCCTTCTACCTTGATGTTGCCCGGAGTGGTCAGCAACACTTCCCGCACCCGGTCCAGAATGGGCAGAAACTCGTCAGCCACGAAATCGGAGCCTGGTGGGAACGACTGTTCGCGCACCCGAATCACGATGGTCTCATTGACCGTTTCGATCTGCAACGCGCCCTGTTCGATGTATTCGCCCAACCTCGCGGCAATCTCTGCCGCCTCTTCCTGCGCCTCCTCCATCATCTGTTCGGTGATGACAATATCGCGCGTCAGTTGACCGTCATCTCCCTGTCGGTCTTCCTGCTGCTGGATCTCGTCCTGCGCCAGCACCTCAAGACTGTCTTCAAGGTCGCGGATTGTATCCTGCCGCACCACATTAAGCGGGGTCGGGTCTGGCCGACCCGGGCTGAATTCCTGCGCGATAATGGAGGTGCCGCGCGGAATGGCATCGGCGGGTATGTCCTGTTGCACACCAAATGCATTGCGCAGCGAGCCGGCCAGGCGCTGGAAGCGCAGGGCCTCGATCTCCGAAAATGACAACAGCAACACGAAGAAGCTGAGCAACAGCGCCATCAGGTCGGCAAAGGTTGCCATCCAGGCCGGCAGGCCTTTCGACTGTCTTTTGCGTTCCTCTTCTTCATCACTCATGGCTTACCCCACCCTTGTCCATGAGATCAGTCCGCACCGCGCTGACCAGCAGGCAGGTACGTTTTGAGCGCCTGTTCAATGATGCGCGGGTTCTGCCCCGCCTGAATACCCAGCAGCGCATCACGAATCATCTGCTGAATCATGGTTTCTTCATCAGAGCGCAGCATGCACTTGTCCTTGATCGGGATCGCAATCACGGTCGCCAGTATGGAGCCGTACATGGTGGTCAGCAGAGCCACCGCCATCTGCGGACCAATGGCTCTCGGGTCATCCAGCACTGCCAGCATGCCGACCAGTCCGATCAGGGTACCGATCATGCCCATGGCCGGTGCCACATCGCCCAGTGCTGCAAAAATGCCGGCACCCTGCTCATGCCGCTCGCGGGTCAGCCGGATATCGCGATTGAGCAGCGTACGCACCACATCCGGGTCATGCCCGTCGACCAGCAGCTGAATGCCCTTACCCAGAAATTCATGACTGACTTCCTTGCCCTCCAATGAAAGCAACCCGCCCTTGCGGGCCGCGTCGGCCAGTTCCACCACCTCCTCGATGATTTCTTCCTGCGTCACCGATTTGTAGGAATAGGCCTTGCCGGCAATCTTCAGTGCCCCGAGGAATTGCTCCAGATTGAATTTCTGCATGGTCACGAACAGCGAGCCCACCAGCACGATGAGCACGGAGGGCAGGTTGTAATAGACAATGGGATCCCCGCCGATGATCATCGCCATGATGATCATCCCTATTCCGCCGATCAGACCGACAATGGTTGCTAAATCCACTTGTTATGACGCTCCATAATCCAGAACTGCTCTGACAAAACTGACCCAAAGCCTGCTGCAGGCCGCGTAATATTGACCCCTAACCCGCAATTCAGTAGTGTTTGCGCTCCTTGGTATCGGGTGATCTTCCATGTCCACACCTACTAGATCGAACAATTTCGAGAAATCATTAGCGGATCTGGAAAAAATAGTGGTTCAACTGGAGCAGGGCGACCTGTCACTCGACGAGGCCATGCAGGCTTTCGAGCAGGGCGTCCGGCTGACCCGAAGCTGTCAGCAACAGCTTGACGCCGCTGAGCAGAAGGTTCGCATATTGCTTGACGAAAGCCAATCTTCCGAGCAGGCCGGGCCCGCGGAATGACCGACCTGCCAGTCAGACTGAACGCGGCAGTCCGACAATTCAATGACCATCTCGGTCACTTGCCGGAGCGCTACGCACCCAATCACCCGCGGCTGCGGGAGGCAGTGAATTATGCCCTGCTGGGCAGCGGCAAGCGTATTCGCCCCTTGTTGTGTCACGCCGCCGCGCGCGCGCTCGGCTCAACCGGTGATCTCTGGTTGCAGCCGGCCTTGGGCCTGGAACTGATACACACCTACTCGCTCGTTCATGACGACCTGCCGGCAATGGACAACGACGCCTGGCGACGCGGCCGGCCGACAGCCCATATCGCTTTCGACGAGGCCACCGCCATTCTGGTGGGAGATGCGTTGCAGGCGCTGGCGTTTCAGGTGCTGACCGAAGCGGACTCGCAACTGTCGACTTCCGAACAGCAACTGCACTGGGTGCGCCTGCTCAGTTCCGCCGCCGGCGGTCAGGGCATGGTCGACGGTCAGGCGATGGATTGTGCGGCAACCGGGGGGCACTCGTCACTCGAAGCGCTGGAAACCATGCATCGCAACAAGACAGGTGCACTGATTCGGGCTGCAGTGGCCATGGGCGCCTGGTGCAGCGAGCAGCCGCCAGCCGACACTGAACTGCAGGCGCTGGACACCTATGGCGCCGCCATCGGGCTGGCGTTTCAGGTGGTAGACGATGTGCTGGATGCCACCTCGAATACCGAAACACTGGGCAAGGATGCCGGCAGTGATGCAGCACGGGACAAGGTGACCTATGTCACGCTGCTGGGCATAGAGCCGGCGCGGCATAAAGCGGCTCAACTGGAAAGAGAAGCGCTGACAGCATTGCAAGCCCTGCCGGGAGATACCACACTGCTGGCTGAAATCGCCCACTTTATTGTAGCGCGCCTGCGCTGAATGGCCGCTGGACGGCACGCATTACTGGATTGAGGCCCAACCGGACGACATGAAGATATTCACCGACATACCCGCCCGGCGACCACTGACGCCCCTGCTGGATCGTATTGATACTCCACCGGATCTCCGTCGGCTGCGCCCCCGCGACCTGCCGGCACTGGCCGACGAGCTGCGTGAATACCTGCTTTATTCCGTCGGGCAGAGTGGCGGACACTTCGGCGCCGGTCTGGGTGTCGTCGAGCTCAGTATCGTGCTGCACTATTGCCTGGACACCCCTCGGGACAGGCTGGTCTGGGATGTCGGCCACCAGGCCTATCCGCACAAGATACTGACCGGCCGACGCGAGCAGTTGCTGACCATACGCCAGGCGGGTGGCCTGGCCGCCTTCCCGGCGCGTGAAGAAAGCCTCTATGATACCTTTGGCGTCGGCCATAGCAGCACGGCCATCTCGGCCGCTCTTGGGATGGCACTGGCGGCGCGCAACGCAGGTCGCAACCAACGCTCCGTGGCCGTTGTCGGCGACGGCGCCCTGACCGCGGGCATGGCATTCGAGGCACTCAACCATGCCGGCCACAGCGATGCTGACTTGCTGGTGGTGCTGAACGATAATGACATGTCGATTTCGGAGAATGTTGGCGGCCTGTCGCAGTATTTCTCCCGTCTGCTGGCCAGCCGGACCTATACCAGCATGCGGGAAAACAGCAAAAAGATGCTGCGCCATTTCCCTGAGGCAGCCCAGATTCTGGCCCGGCGGGCAGAAGAGCACGTCAAGGGCATGGTGACACCCGGCACCCTGTTCGAGGAGCTGGGTTTTCACTATCTGGGCCCGGTCGATGGACACGACCTGCCGCGCCTGCTTGAAGTCATGGACACGGTGCGGGACCTCGAAGGGCCGCAGTTTCTGCACGTGATCACGCAAAAGGGCCGGGGGTTTTCGCCGGCAGAAGAAGCGCCGATCAAGTATCACGCCATCAGCAAGATCGAGCCGGCCAAGGCAACGCCAGCCAACGAACCGAAGAAACTCAAATACTCCAATATCTTTGGTCAGTGGCTGTGTGATATGGCTGCCCTCGACAGCCGGTTGATGGGCATTACACCGGCCATGCGCGAAGGCTCTGATCTGGTCCGTTTCTCGCAGGAGTATCCGGAGCGCTATTTTGATGTCGCCATTGCCGAGCAGCATGCAGTGACCCTGGCCGCCGGTATGGCTTGTGAAGGAGCCAAGCCTGTGGTGGCCATTTATTCAACCTTTCTGCAGCGTGGCTATGACCAATTGATTCATGACGTGGCCCTGCAGAACCTGGATGTTCTGTTTGCCATTGATCGCGCCGGACTGGTGGGTGAGGATGGCCCGACTCATGCCGGCAGCTTCGACCTGACCTACCTGCGCTGCATTCCCAACATGGTGGTGATGACACCGCGAGATGAGTCCGAGTTGCGGCGCCTGCTCAGTACCGGCTATCACCATGAAGGCCCGGCCGCCGTGCGCTACCCCAGGGGCACTGGCCCGGGTACCGAGCCGGCGAAAGACCTGGAGCCGATTCCCTTGGGCAAGGCTGAAGTGCTGCGGCGCAGCCGCAAGAAGAATGCTTTGGCTCTGCTGGCGTTCGGCAGCTTGGTGGAACCGGCTCGCGCCGTGGCCGAAGCACTGCAGGCCACACTGGTGGACATGCGTTTCATCAAGCCACTGGACACCGAATGCCTGACGGAACTTATGGGTCGGCATGCGGCCATCGTGACATTGGAAGAAAACGTCGTTGCCGGAGGGGCTGGCTCAGCGGTTGCCGAGTGGATGGCCGCGAACGGTCATCGCCAGCCAATGCTGCAGATAGGTCTGCCAGACCAGTATCTGGACCATGCCAGCGCTGCACAGCAACTGCAGCAGGCGGGACTCGACAGCGCCAGCCTCGAAGCACGTATCAGAGCCTGGCAAAAGGACAGCCAAGGCTGACACAGAGTCCCGGTTACAGGTACTCGGTGGCGTCGGTCACATCCTTCTGCTCTTCCGACAGATGGCGCTCTGCGTATTCTTTCCAGACGCCGCTGCGCAGAAACAGCTCGAACACATCCGGATCAATATGCTCTTCGTCGCGCATATTGCGCAGAATGCTGAACGCCTGACTCAGGGGCATGGGCTTCTTGTAGGGCCGCTCCTTGGCCGTCAGGGCTTCAAATATGTCGGCGACACCCATCATGCGCGCAGGAATCGACAATTGATCCCGGGTCAGGCCGCGCGGAAACCCCTTGCCATTCATCTTCTCGTGGTGACCGCCCGCGTATTCGGGCACCCGGCGCAGATTTCGCGGAAACGGCAACGCCTCGAGGATCTCAATCGTGATATCAATGTGGCGATTGATCGTGGCTCGCTCTTCATTGTTCAGGGTACCCCGCGAGATACACAGGTTGTCCACCTCGACCTCGGTCAGCAAGGGCTGTCTGTTACCGTCCGCATCGATCCAGTGAGTTTTGGACAATTCACGGATTCGGGCTTGATCTTCCGGCTTCATGAACTCGCCGCCGGTGTTGGCCCGGCTCACAAAGTCGCAGTCATCATCCAGTTGCGCCAGTTCATCGGCCAACTTCTTTTCCAGTGCTTCACGATCCGCGTTCGGTGCCAGCATGGCGCGCAGATAACCCGCTTCTGTCTGCGCCTTCAGTGCGCTGAAACGAGCCCGGATGGCATCAATGCCATCCCAGAGCATGTGCAGTTTGGTGGCCTTGTCGACCACATAGTCCGGTGTTGCCAGCTTGCCGCAATCATGCAGCCAGGCAGCTACGCTCAGCTCATACCACTCTTCATCGTTGAGTTGAAAATCCTTGAAATACCCGGACTTGTCTTCACAGGCGGCTCGCGCGATCAGCTCGGTCAATTCGGGAATGCGCTGGCAATGCAGTGACGTATGTGGTGATCGTACATCGGTAATACTGGCCAGCGCCTTGATAAAAGAATCAAGCAGTTCCTTGTGTCCGTGGATAAGCACCTGGTTGTTCAGGGAAATGGCGGCGTACTTGGCCAGTGCCTGCACGGAGGGCAGAATCTCGGGAGAAAACGGGCCGACCTCGTTGTTGTGGTTGCGCGAGTTCAGCAGCTGTAAAACGCCGATCACTTCACCCTGATGGTCCAGCAGCGGCTGGGTCAGAAAGCTGCGCGACCGGTAGCCGGTCGACTGGTCGAATTTCTTGGTACCGGAAAAATCGAATTCACTGACCGTATAGGCGTCATCTATGATCACCGGCTTCCGGCTCAGCGCTGCATGACTGGCGACATTATGGTGGTTGGGCTCACCCGCCTCATACAGCGGGATGGGGGCCATCGGCACCTCATCACCATCATAGCCATTGAGCTGGATACCCAGAGAATCGGTACGCACAACGGAAAAGTGCAGCTCGCTGCTCTCCCCGTCGCCGTCCATTAGGTACAGGGTGCCCCCGTCCGCATTGGTCAGTTGCATGGCCTCTGACACGATACAGTCGAGCAATGACGCCAGTGTGTGCTTGGCGGCCAGTCGGGTCAGCAGGTCTTCCTGCTGCTGACCGGTGGCCAGGGTGTTTTCTGCCGTGGTCATACTACCTACCAAATCCTGCATCCCCGTTCGGGATGGCTGTAGTTTCAGACACCAGACAGTGTAGACGCCCAGCCGCTGACTAACCAGAGGTGCATGAGGACAAGTGCCATCAAACCGGCCAGAACATCATCCACCATGATGCCGAAACCGCCTTTGACTCGCCGGTCCAGCCAACTGATGGGCCAGGGTTTCAGCACATCAAAAAAACGGAACAGGAGGAAGCCGAGCAGAACGTTGAACCAGGTCAGCGGCACCGCGATAAACACGATCCACAGACCGACAAACTCATCCCAGACAATACCCGGGTGATCGTGCACTTTGAGATCGCGGGCCGTTCTGTCGCACAGCCAGATACCCACCAGGCCAGTCAGCACAACCCAGACGATCTGCACCGGCCATGACATCATGCCGAATACCGGCAGAAACAGCAGCGCAGCGGCGGTGCCAACCGTGCCCGGTGCACGAGGTGCAGTGCCGGTACCCAGACCAAAGGCCAGCCAGTGAATCCAACTGCGGTGTTGCGTCGAGTAACGGGTTTTGTGGCGTGAAGTGTCAGTCAAAATGGTCAAATCCTGTGTTCCGGTCACGCAAATCATGCGGTTGACCGTCAAGACTGGCGCGCAGTCCGGCCGCCTGCTCAATGGTTCCGATACAGGTTACCGGTTGCTTGTGTTCCCCGGCCAGCCGCAAAACGGTTTCAGCCTGGTCGGGATGAGCGGTGAACAGCACCTGATAGTCCTCACCGCCGTAGAGCGCGAAGGTGAGACCCTGTTGCGGATGATCGCACAGCGCCGGATGCAGCGGCAAATCGTCAAGCGTAATCGACGCACCGACCCGGCTGGCAGACAACAGGTGGTTCAGGTCTGCAACAAGTCCATCGGAGACATCAATCGCGGCAGTGGCGCTGCCACCCAGCGCGGACATGAACTCGAGTGGCAGGGATGGCCGATAGAAGGCGTCCAGCAACCGGCTGTCGGCGAGCTGCTCACCCAGGGCCATCGGCAGACCGGCAGACGCACCACCCAGAGTGCCGGTGACCCAGAGCTGGTCGCCGATTTTTGCCCCGTGGCGCGCGAGTGGGTAGTCACACAGCCCATGGACCTGCACTGCGATCGAGAGCTGCTTGCCACGAGTCAGGTCGCCACCCAGACACTGGCAATGCCAGCGTTGGTTTTCGTCGCGGAGCGCGGTGGCGAAAGCCTGCAACCAGTCGTCGGAAAGGTCACGCGGCATGACCAGACCCAGAGTATAGAACCAGGGCCTGGCACCCATGGCACCCAGGTCACTCAGAGCAGCGCGCAGCGCCTTGCTGGCGATATCCGCTGGCTGAGCATTCAGCGGGAAGTGGGTATCGGCCACCGCCACATCAACCGACATCACCAGAGGGGCGGGGGCGCGAATGGCGAGGGCGTCGTCTCCATTGGCAATCAGCACGGAAGACTGCAGGTCCTGCAATGACGAGTCAGCCTCCGCCAGGGGCAACAGCCAGCGACTGATCCGTTCAAACTCGCCGCTGCTCTTCATGGTTCAGCCAGAGCGCTCGGCCTGACGTGTGGAGCGAGCCAGCTTGTCCAGCACACCGTTGACATAGCGGTGGCCTTCCGTCGCGCCAAACGACTTGGCCAGTTCGACCCCTTCGTTGATGACTACTCGATAAGGCACATCGATACGATCACGCAGTTCATAGGCCCCAAGGCGCAGAATCGACAGCTCAACCGGCGTGAGATCCTTCACCGGCCGATCCAGAACCGTGGACAGCAGTTCATCCAGCTCGCCGACCTTGCGCGTCACGGTGTGAAGCAATTCATGGAAGTAGACCTTGTCCACCTTCTCCATGTTCTGGTCGGCCAGAAACTGCGCTTCTATTTCACTCGCCGTGGCTTTGCCGATATGCCATTGATACAGGGCCTGCATGGCCATATGGCGGGCTTTCCGGCGCGCGGCGGGTTTAAAATCACTCATCAGCTTTCCAACTGTTGCAGCAGGTTGACCATCTCCAGAGCGCTGAGGGCAGCCTCCTCACCCTTGTTGCCCGCCTTGGTACCGGCCCGCTCGATGGCCTGCTCTATGGTATCGACCGTCAGCACGCCGAAAGCAACCGGCACATTGTGGGTCAGCATGGCGCGACTCATGCCACTGACACACTCACCGGCCACAAAATCGAAATGCGGCGTTCCGCCGCGAATAACGGCGCCCAACGCAATGACCGCGTCATAGTGACCGGAAGCCGCGGCCTTCTGCACCGCCAGAGGTATCTCGTAGGCGCCCGGCACCCGGATCAGGGTCAACTGGTCGCGGCCGATGCCGCGCCGCGTCAGGGCTTCTATGGCCCCCTTCTCGAGGCTGTCGACAACAAAGGCATTCCAGCGGGCCACGACGATGGCGTAGCGCGCACTGTTCGGTTGCAGATCCCCTTCCAGGGTCTTGATGTCACTCATCAGTTTTCCTCTTGCTTGGGTGCGGTCGGCCCCTGAAGATACTCTTCGATCTCGAGATCAAAGCCGGATATACCGCCAAATTTAATGGGTGAACTCATCAGCCGCATGCGACTGATGCCCAGGTCACGCAGAATCTGGGCGCCGGTGCCGATGGTGACATAGGCTCCGGAGCTGTTGCCGCCCCACCCGGTGCGCTTGCGCTCCGGGTTGTCGAGGCGATGCAGTTCGTCAATGATGTCGGCGCCAGTATGCTGATCGATCAGCACGACCACGCCCTTGCCTTCCCGGTTGACCTGGGCCAGCGCCGAATGCAATGACCAGCCACCGGTTTCCACACCCAGCAGGTCGCGCAGGGTTTGTACCCCGTGGACCCGCACCAGCGCGGGCTCACCGGCGGAAAACTGACCTTGGGACAACGTCATGTGACGACCGCCTTCAATCCGGTCCTCATAGACTCGGAGATCGAAATCCCCCCAGGGGGTGCTGATTGGCCGCTGCTCCAGCAACCGGATAGTGCGCTCGGTCATCATCCGATAATGGATCAGGTCCGCAATGGTGCCGATCTTGAGGTCGTGCTTCTGGGCAAACTTTTCCAGATCAGGGCGACGAGACATGGTGCCGTCATCGTTCATGATCTCCACGATCACACAGGACGGCTGCAGGCCCGCCAGCCGGGCCAGGTCGCAGGCCGCCTCGGTATGACCGGCGCGACTCAGTACACCGCCGGCCTCGGCCCGCAGGGGAAAGATATGACCCGGCTGCACAATATCCTGCGGGCCGCTGGACGGATCGATGGCAACCTGGATGGTGCGCGACCGGTCGGCGGCACTGATGCCCGTGGTCACACCTGTCGCCGCTTCAATGGACACGGTAAAATGAGTGCCGAACTTCTCGCTGGACGACTGCACCATGGCCGGCAGTTCCAGTTCGTCGCAGCGCTGACCGGTCAGCGGCAGACAAATCAGACCACGGGCTTCGCGGGCCATGAAGTTGATGATCTCGGGGGTCACGCACTCGGCGGCCACCATCAGATCGCCTTCATTTTCACGGTCTTCATCATCCATCAGGATCACCATCTTGCCCTGGCGGATATCCTCAATGATTTCTTCTACCGAATTGAGCTCCAAACCGTTTCTCCCGTATCAACACCAGCCTCAAAGGGCTGATTCTGTCGTGTATTCCGGCACGGCGATTATACGCCAGTCAGCCCCGAATTGTCGTTGGTCCTGCACGTCTAGCAAAACACTCTTGGCCATGCGGGTCAGCGGCAGATCCACCACCGGCAGGCCCTTGCTGCCCAGCCAGCGCGGCGCGCAATAGAGCACCAGTTCATCAACCAGTTGCTGCTGTATGAAGGCCCCGCTGAGACGCGGCCCGCTTTCCACCATCAGTTCATTGATTCCACGCTCACCGAGAGCCTGCAGCAATTCGTTCAGGTCGAGATGATCGCCTCGGCGCGGCAGGCAGAGAACGGGAATACCGCGGTGGTGCAGCGCTGCCAAGGCATCTCCTTCCTGGTCTGCAGAGGTGCATACCATGACATCACTCAGGTCGGAGAAAAAAGGGTGATCCGGTGATACCCGGAGCTGGCTGTCGATCAGAATACGCAAAGGGTTTTCTACCGGTGGATGCTCCGGCCAGCGCCGGACCAACAGATCCCGCCGGACTTTCAGGCGAGCCTGATCGTGCAGCAGGGTATCGGCACCGGTCAGTACGGCGCAACTGCGGGCCCGCCAGTACTGGACATCCGCACGGGCTTCTTCGCCGGTAATCCACTGGCTTTCGCCACTGGCCATGGCCGTTCGCCCATCCAGACTGTGCGCAATCTTCACCCGCACCCAGGGAACTCCCTGCTGCATGCGCTTGAAGAACCCCTTGTTCAGGGCGTCACAGGCTTCTTCCAGCACACCAACGGTAACCGCCACCCCGGCAGCTCGCAGCCGCTCTATTCCCTGCCCGGCAACCTGCGGATTGGGGTCGATATGGCCAACCACCACCCGGGCAACACCAGCTTCCAGCAGGGCATCGGCACACGGCGGTGTGCGGCCAAAATGACTGCACGGTTCCAGATTCACATAGGCAGTGGCGCCTCGCGCCGCCTTGCCCGCCTCGCGCAGGGCAAATACTTCGGCATGCGGCTCTCCGGTTCCCGGGTGCCAGCCAGATCCGATCTCCACGCCCGACTTGACGATGGTGCAACCGACACGAGGGTTTGGCGCTGCCGAGAAGAGGCCTCGTTCGGCCAGCCGGATGGCGCGCTGCATCCAGTGCTCATCCTGCCCTGCCATCATGGACGCAGCTTCTCCAGACGCTCGATTTCGGCGCGAAATTCAGCAATATCCTGAAAGCTCATGTAGACGGAAGCAAAGCGCACATAGGCCACCTGATCGAGTTGTTTCAGGGCCTGCATGACTGCCTCCCCGACCGCGCGCGAGGGCACCTCCCGCTCTCCGCGGGCGCGCAGCTGATGTTCTATATGGGTGATGGCGGATTCAATGTCTTCCATGGACACGGGGCGCTTCTCAAGCGCTCGCATCATGCCGGCGCGCAGCTTGTCGGCATTGTAGGGCTCGCGGGTGCCGTCCTGCTTTATTACCTTGGGCATCACCAGCTCAGCAGTCTCATAGGACGTGAAGCGCTCACCACAGTGAACACATTCACGGCGCCGGCGAACCTGCTGGCCTTCGGCTACCAGTCGCGAATCGATCACCTTGGAGTCGGGTTGACCACAGAATGGACAGTGCATAGCAATGGAGGCCTGATTTTCGTGGGGCGATTTTACCGACCCGGGCGCCACTTGCCTACCTTAGAGCAACAATGTTCTTGCCCGTCTGGAAAATCTTCTGAGGTTATGCACATTGCTCGGCACTGGAAGGTAACAGTCTCATTGGGTTGCCAGAGTTGAGAAACCTTGTCAACAAAAACATAACCCATTGTTTTTGTTTATTTTTTGGGACTGTCTATTTTATGATCACCCTAAGAAACCCCCTGCCATCATGGGCCCCGAGCCTGTTTTCAAATTGTTAACCACAATGTTATCCACAGTATCTGTGGAAGACTGCTCCGGGGGCCCACTACACCTCGGGCATGGTATTCAAGGCTCGCAGACCACCCAGTGAGTCGCTACAATGAGCGGCTGAACAAGGCGATGCACAGTAACGACGTAACGTCAGAGAAAAAGAAAGGAACCGAGCGCTATGTTGCAATGGCTGAAATCCCTAGTGAGTGGCAGCAGTGACGCGAAAGGCCCCAAATCGGCGGTCCAGCATGAAGAAGAGTATCGTGGCTACCACCTTGCGATCAGCCCTATCAAGGTCGGGGGTCAGTACCGCATTGCCGGCACCATCACGCGGCTCGACAATCCGGAGCAGCGTTACAACCTGATCCGCGCCGACCTCTGCCCGACGCTGGACATCGCAGTGGATCAGACACTGACCAAGGCACGCCAGACCGTCGACCAGTTGGGTGACCGCATGTTTGCTCAGTCGCCTTGAGATGATGACCGTCGCGACCGACAACACACCCGTTTCCGTTGCGCAGCTGAACCGCCAGGCCAAGTTCATCCTGGAACAGCACTTTCCGACCGTGCTGGTCAAGGGCGAGATATCCAACCTGGCGCGGCCGCGCTCCGGCCATATCTATTTCAGCCTCAAGGACAGTGAAGCCCAGGTAAGGTGCGCCTTTTTTCGCGGCCAGGCGGCTCGCCAGCGCGCACCTCTGCAGGAAGGCGACTCAGTGCTGGTGCGCGGTCGGCTGAGTCTGTTCGAAGGCCGTGGCGACTATCAGATTATTGTTTCAGGCGTGATGGCCGCAGGCGAAGGCGCGTTGCAACTTGAATTCGAAGCGCTGAAAAAGAAGCTGGCAGACGAAGGGCTCTTCAACCCTGAACGCAAGCGACCTCTGCCCGAGCGAGTCACCAGACTGGGAGTCATCACCTCGTCGACCGGCGCGGCCCTGCAGGACATTCTGCAGGTGCTGCAGCGCCGCGACCCGGGGATGGAAGTCTGGGTTTATGCCTGTCTGGTGCAGGGTCGGGCCGCCGCCGCCGATATCAGAGCGGCACTGGCCAGAGCCGTTCGCGACAATGCCGTGGATGCACTGCTGGTCGCCCGGGGCGGCGGTACAGCCGAAGACCTGTGGTGCTTCAATGATGAGCAACTGGCGCGTGATCTGGCGGCCAGCCCCTTGCCGGTCGTCAGCGCAGTGGGCCATGAAACGGACTTTACCATCGCCGATTTTGTCGCCGATGTTCGGGCTCCGACGCCTTCTGCCGGGGCTGAGTTGCTGTCGCAGGACCAGCAGGTCTGGCGCCAGCAGTTCTCGCGCATCGAAGGTCAATTGCAGCAGAGTGCACTGCGTCTGTTGGATCAGCGCCGCCAGCAGGTCGCGCACCTGCGCCAAAGGCTCCGTCATCCGAGTGAGCGCATTCGCGAACAGCAGCAGCGTCTCGATGACCGCAGCGCTCGTCTGGAGCGTGCCTGGGCGGTTCTGGTACGCAGTCGGCGTCAGCGCCTCACAGCCGCACAGAGCCGGCTGCAGGGCGTATCCCCGATCAATCGCCTGCACCATCAGCAAGACCGCCTGCGCAGCCTGAGAGAGCGTCTGCCGGGTGTGATGCAGCGCCTGCTGCGGGCCTGGCGCAATCGTCTCGAGCAGCAGGGGCATGCGCTGCACCTGTCCAGCCCGCTGGCCACGCTCCAGCGCGGTTACAGCATTACACTGGACAGTGAACAAAAGCTCATCCGCTCGGTTACCCAGGTGGAACAGGGGCAGCCCATCAGCGTCCGGCTGGCCGATGGCCAGATTGCCGGACGCGTGGAACGGATTGACGTGGCTCGGGATCAGAAAGGCTAACGCTTACCTTTGCCTTTGTCTTTATCTTTAACCCTGCCCTTGGATGGCGCATAGGGATTGTCGCCGGAGCGGAACTCCATGCGTACCGGAGTACCCCGCAGCTCAAGCACCTCACGAAAGGTATTCTCCATGTAGCGCTTGTAGCTGCCGGGCAACTTGTCGACCTGATTCCCGTGCACCACGATGACCGGCGGATTGCGGCCGCCGAGATGTGCATAGCGCAGCTTGATGCGGCGCCCGTTCACCATCGGTGGCTGATGCTCCTGCACGATACCCTGCATCAACTCGGTCAGGAAGTTGGTCGACCATTGTGATGTGGCGGCTTCATAAGCGCGCTGGGCCGACTTGAACAGGTGGCCCACATTGGTGCCATGCAGCGCCGAGATAAAGTGCAGATCGGCCCAGCCCATGAAATCGAGCCGCCGGTTGAGGTCCTTGCGTACCTGATCCTTCTGCTCTTCGGTCATGCCGTCCCATTTGTTGACGGCCAGCACCACTGAACGCCCGGACTTCAACACATGGTGCAGCATGTGCAGATCCTGTTCGACCACGCTGTCACGCGCATCCAGCAATACCACCACCACATTGGCGCTCTGAATGGCCTGCAGTGTCTTGATGATGGAGAACTTCTCCACCGCCTCGGTGATGCTCTTGCGCCGTCGTACGCCTGCCGTGTCAATCAGGGTGTAGTCGATCCCCTCGCGATGGAAAGGGATACTGATGCTGTCCATGGTGGTACCCGGGTGGTCGTAGACCACAACGCGGTCTTCACCCAGCATGCGGTTGATCAGTGTCGACTTGCCCACATTGGGCCGGCCGACGACGGCCAGACGTATACCCTGGCCGAACAGTGCCTCGGCATCGACCGGCTCCGCTTGCGGAAACTGCTCCAGCACCTCGGTAATCAGGCTGGTCACACCCCGGTTGTGCGAGGCCGCCAGCGGGAAGGGCTCGCCCATGCCCAGTTCATAGAAGTCACCCAGTACGGTGTCCTCGTTGAGGCCATCCGTCTTGTTGACTACCAGCTGCATGGGTTTGCCCGAGGCACGCAGATGCCGGGCCAGACCGTGATCACTGGCTGTCACGCCTTCGCGTGCATCTACCATGAACACCACAAAATCCGCCTCTGCGATGGCCGCGTAGGATTGTTCGGCCATCTCCGAATCAAGGCCCTGCTCGTAACCGCTGACGCCGCCGGTATCAACGACAATATAGGGGTGGTCACCCAACTGACCCTCACCATACTTGCGATCGCGCGTAAGGCCGGGCCAGTCTGCCACCAGCGCATCCCGGGTTCGGGTCAGGCAGTTGAACAGAGTTGATTTGCCGACATTGGGCCGACCAACCAGAGCAATTACGGGGGTCAATTGATCACCTCTGGGCCGGACGCTCGCGTCCGGTAACAATCAGCCCACGCATTGACTGAACATAGAATCGCTCACTGTCGGTCACCGGTGGCACGGTAAAATAGTCACGCCCGGAGAAATCCAGTCGACCTACCGTTTCACCATCATTGGTGTCCAGAACGTGCACATAACCGCGGCGATCAGTCACGATCAGGCGACCATCGGTCACGCCCAGCCCGGTAATTGGCCGGCCGCGATACCCCTGCTGACGCCATCTTTCGCCCTTGTTGGACAGGTCGAAAGCAATGATCTCGCCCGACTGGTCTGCGACAAACAATGATCGGCCATCAGTCGCCATGCTCGCCGTCACCGACTTCTGCTGTTGCCAGCCGATTTCCCCTGACTGCGCCGAAACCTCGACCAGGCGGCCTTCATAACCACCGGCATACAACCGACCGTCGACCAGCAGGGGTTGCATATCCACATCCACCAGCCGCTGCAGGTCTGTGCTGCCACGCGGGTCAGACAGGCGGTGCGCCCACAGCAGATCACCGTTGCGCAGACTGAACGCAGCCAGGCGGCCATTGGCAAAGCCGGCTATTACCTGGTCTCCGACGATCAGAGGCTGTGCCTGGCCATGCAGCGTCAGACCAGGCTGTTCACTGTCATAAATCCATACCCAGGTCTCACTGCTGGTATCCCAGAGGCGCAATGACCCGTCACGCCCAAGGAGCGCTACCTGCCCGTCAGATACGCTAGGCGCCGCCAAAGTCGACAGATTGAGGTCCGAGCTCTGCACCAGACTGCCATCGCTGGCATCCAGTATCTTCAGATCACCGGTTTTGCTCACCAGATAAAGCTGCCCTTCGTAAGCGGTCACACCTGCCTGCCAGGGCTCGTATTCAGCGCGCCAGAGCACACGGCCATCATTGCGGTCCAGCGCCACCACATCGCCGTTGCTGTAAGCCGCATAAAGCACGCCATCGGCCAGCGCCGGGCGCAAACGCTCCGGCCCCTGCCCCGGCTGCCACTCACTCACAAACCGGAAATGCCAGCCCAGCGCGACACGATCATTGTCCAGCGCAGGCGGTTCCGGCGGGGCGGAGCGCCCAAGGCCGCTGCAGCCGGCAAGTACGACCAGAGTGGCCAGTACCAGAAGAGCTGCCCAGTGAGCACGACGCAAAGTCATACTAGAGTACACCATAGGTTTCTGCTTTTGCCTGCAGCAGCGGACGGTTCAGGCCCTGCGACTGCGCCAGTTCCCAGGCTTCGCTGTAGGCTTCCCGGGCCGCCTGACGGTCACCCAGAGAGGCATGCACATCACCCCGAAGCTCGGCATAGCCGACCCTCTGGCTGCCCGGGTCCATGGCGTCCAGCGTCGCCAGCACGGCATCATGATCACCCTGTGCGAACTGCACCCGCGCCAGGCGCAGGTTCACCAACCGCTTCAAAGAGTCGTCCCGGGCCTGTTCCAGCGCCCAGCGCAGGCGCTCTTCAGCCTGCTCCAGATCCTCTGCAGCAGCGGCAAACCGGGCCTGCATCAGAGCCGTGTAAACCGTATAGGTGCTGTTCGGATGCGCCTCGACCAGATCAGCGAAAAGGCTGTCCAACTCGGACATCTGCTCGGAACTCAAAACATTTTCATTGCCGACCAACTGCAGAATCTGCTGGTATCGATCTGAAGCATCCAGCCGCGCCTGCTCCTGACGATCCTGATAAAACCAGAACCCGCCATAGCCCACGATAATGGCCAGCAGACCGCCGATCAGCAGGTTACCCCAACGGGCGAACCATTTTTTGATCGCCTCTATCTGTTCTTCATCAGTTTCGTACACTTCAGACTCCTTGCTTTCGTTTATTCGGTGACCAGACCCGTCAGCCTGTCAAGGGCGGACCAGTCCAGATTGAATTGCTCGCTGTCAGTGCGCAGATCCTTGACGGCCAGAGTCTCACTTTGCAGTTCCTCGGCACCCAGAATCAACGCAAAACGGGCGCCACTGCGGTCCGCCTTTTTCATTTTCGATTTGAAGCTGCCGCCACCCAGGTGCGTCTGCACCCGCAGGCCCGGATTGGCATCGCGCACCTGCTCGGCAATTTGTAGCAAGCGGCCATCAGCCTCCTCACCCATGCTCATAAGGTAAGTATCCACTGTATTGAACGCCGCTGGCGGAATCACTTCGAGAGTCTCCAGCAACAAGAGCAGACGTTCTACCCCCATACCAAATCCTATCGCGGGCACCGGCTTGCCGCCCAACTGCTCGACCAGCGCATCATAACGCCCGCCACCCAGCACGGTACCCTGGGCACCCAACTGGTCGGTCACCCATTCGAAAACGGTACGGCCGTAATAATCCAGCCCGCGCACCAGCCGCGGGTTCACTTCGTAGCTCACCCCGGCCTTGTCAAGCTCGGCCCGCAACACCGCAAAATGCTCGGCACTCTCGGTATCGAGATAAGCGAAGAAATCAGGGGCATCATTGAGCAGTTGCTGCGTCTGCGGATGCTTGGCATCCAGTATACGCAGCGGATTGGTCTCCAAACGTCGCCGTGAATCGTCATCAAGCCGGTCTTCATGAGCCCTGAGGAAGGTCACCAGATCCGCTCGATAGCGGTTGCGGCTGTCCTGAGTGCCCAACGTGTTCAGTTGCAGCGTGATATGTTCTGCAATACCCAGTTGCTGCCAGAGGCGTGCGGTCATCAGAATCAACTCGGCATCGATGTCCGGGCCTTCCAGACCGAATATTTCCGCCCCGAACTGGTGAAACTGCCGATACCGTCCTTTCTGCGGCCGCTCATAGCGGAACATGGGGCCGTGATACCAGACTTTCTGTATCTGGTTGTGCAGTAACCCATGCTGTATAGCCGCCCTCACGACACCCGCGGTGCCTTCCGGGCGCAGCGTCAGGCTCTCGTCATTCCGATCGGCGAAGGTATACATTTCCTTTTCGACAATGTCGGTGACTTCGCCTATGGACCGCTTGAACAGCGCCGTTTCTTCGACCACCGGTGTCCGCACTTCGCGATAGCCATAGCGATCAAACAGGATCCGCATCTGGTTTTCCAGATACTGCCAGGCCGGAGAGCGGTCCGGCAGCACATCATTCATGCCACGTATGGCTTGCAGTGTCTTCAAAATGGTTCCCTGATTTCGTTAGTCCGCCTGCCCGCTGCGCACGATGACATCTTCGTCTGCAGCCTGCTGCTGCGCAACACGCTCGCGGATCATGCGCTCGAACTCATCGAGCAGATCGTCATTGCTGAGCTTGCGGCTGGGCCGTCCATTGAGATAGATCAGATTGGCGGGAGAGCCGCCGGTGATCCCCAGGTCAGCCTCTTTGGCTTCGCCGGGCCCGTTGACGATACAACCGATAACGGCCACATCCAACGGCGTACGTATATCTTCCAGGCGCTCTTCAAGCTGATTCATCGTCCCTATGACGTCGAAATTCTGCCGTGAGCAACTGGGGCAGGCAATGAAATTAATGCCTCGACTGCGTAAACGCAGACTCTTCAGTATGTCGAAACCGACTTTGACCTCTTCCACGGGGTCAGCGGCGAGAGACACGCGCAGTGTATCGCCAATGCCGTCCATCAGTAGCATGCCAAGCCCGACCGATGACTTGACGGTCCCTGAGCGCAATCCACCCGCCTCGGTAATGCCGAGGTGCAGTGGCTGCTCGATCTGGTCGGCAATCAGTCGATAGGCTGCCACCGCCATGAACACATCCGAAGCCTTGAGACTGAGCTTGAAGTCGCGAAAGTTGAGGCGCTCCAGAATATTGATATGGTCGAGTGCCGACTCGACCAGCGCCTCGGGTGTCGGCTCGCCGTACTTGCGCTGCAGACGCTTTTCCAGTGATCCGGCATTGACACCAATACGAATGGGTATGCCTTTGTCGCGGGCCTTGTCGACCACCGCACGCACCCGCTCTTCCTTGCCGATATTGCCTGGGTTGATACGCAGGCAGTCCACCCCAAGGTCCGCAACGCGCAGAGCAATCTTGTGGTCGAAATGAATATCGGCAATCAACGGCACCGCGACCTGCTGGCGAATCTTGCCGAACGCCTCGGCCGCCTCCATGCTGGGAACGGACACGCGCACCAGATCAGCACCGGCTTCTTCAAGGCGCTGAATCTGGGCCACAGTGGCGGCAACATCAGTGGTTTCAGTGTTGGTCATGCTCTGCACGGAAATGGGTGCATCGCCACCCACAGGCACATCACCTACCATGATCTGTCGGGATGGTCGGCGTTTTATCGGAGAGACCGTCCGTTTATTCATTCCCACGACTCCGGAGGTATCGGCTCTCGGGGAAGCGATCCTGCAGTATTTCCAGCAACCCTGAATAGGTTTCCTCGCGCTCCACCGCTTCGGTTACCCGCAGGCCCAAAATAAGGCTGTCTTCGGTATGATCCATGACATCGGCACTGACCAGACTCTCGAACCCTTCGTAGTACTGCATGGCCCGATCGTAATTGCCTTCCGACAGGTGCAGGTTGGCCAGGTGCCAATAGGGCATCGGCAGCATACGGTTCAGCACAATGGCGCGATCAAAGTGTATCTTGGCTGACTCCCGGTCACCCTGAAAGAGGTTCAGCACGGCGAGGTCCTCGAAGGCGGCACCCCGGTTCACATAGTCCGGATCGCCGGTTACCTCCCGATAGCGTTGCTCGGACTCTTCAATCCGGCCCTGGCGAAACAGGAACTGCGCATAGGCGTGCCGGTATTCGGTTTGATCACTCATCGACAGGGCGCGTTGGTAATAGTCTTCAGCCAGTTCCGGCTCACCTTCTGCCTGATAGACCATGGCCATACCCAGATAGGATCCGCTCACATTGCTGTCCAGTGACATGGCCTCGCGAAAAGCGCGCCTGGCCTGCTGTCGATTGTCGAATTCAATATGCCTGAACCCGATATCAACGTAGCGTTGTGCGGTTTCCGAATCTTCAGGACTGGCCTGAGTGCCCACACTGGCACAGCCAGCCATCAGCGCCATCAACATCAAACCGGCTAGCAGAGATTGCAGGGAGTGCTTCATCGCTCAGAGTCTTCCTGTTCGTGCACTGGCAATTTCGGCCGCTGTACTGCCTATCTGAACGGCCTTGATAAAACGTTCACTACGTCGCGTCTTGTCCTGCACCTGACCCACCAACTGGCCACAGGCAGCATCTATGTCGTCGCCGCGTGTTTTGCGAATGGTGACATTGTAACCGGCCGCCAGCAACAGGTCGCGGAAATGGTGACAGCGGTTATTGCTCGGCCGCTCATACCCGGAATTGGGGAAGGGGTTGAACGGAATAAGATTGATCTTGCAGGGCGTCTGGCGCAGCAGATCTGCAAGCTCGCGGGCATGATCTGCGTGATCATTGACACCATTGATCAGCGTGTATTCAACCGTCAGCCGGCGCTTGTCAGCCAGCCGACTCAGGTAGTCGTTACAGGCTGCCAGAGTTTCGGCGATACCGTACTTCTTGTTCAGCGGGACGATTTCGTCACGCAGGGCATCATTCGGGGCATGCAATGAGAGCGCGAGACTGCAGTCCGTGTCTTCTGCCATCTGCCGAATGGCCGGCACAACGCCTGAGGTGCTCAATGTCACCCGGCGCTTGGACAGGCCGTAGGCGTTGTCCTCCAGCATCAGATTGATCGCGGCCATTACAGCATCGTAATTGAGCAGGGGCTCGCCCATGCCCATGAACACGACATTGGTGATGCGCCGTTCACGCCGCTCTTCTGTGCCTTCCAGCGCCTTCGCAGCCACCCAGACCTGGCTGATGATCTCGGCCGCTGACAGGTCTCGGTTGAAGCCCTGCTTGCCGGTAGAGCAGAAAGAGCAGTCCAGTGCACAGCCTATCTGAGACGAAACACAGAGCGTGCCGCGGTTGGCCTCGGGGATAAAGACGGTCTCGACCGCTGACCCGCCGGCCATCTTCATCAGCCATTTGCGGGTGCCGTCTTTGGCGGTCTTGTCATACAGGATCTCCGGCACATCCAGCACGGCAGCGCTGCGCAGACGCTGGCGCAACGCTTTGGACAGGTCGGTCATCTGATCAATGTCATTGACGCCGCGGGCATGCACCCACTTGAGTACCTGACGCGCACGAAATGGCTTCTCACCCATATCGGAAAACAGGGTTTCCAGTTGGCTGCGGGTCATGCCCAGCAGATTGATGCCACTATTGTCCACGTCAAATACCGTTCGTTATCAATGAGTCGGCCCGGAGCCTTTGGCTCCGGGACTGGGGCCAGATCAGCTGCGACTGAAAATTTCGTCCGCAGTGAAGAAGATGCCGATTTCCCGGCGCGCCGATTCAGGGGCATCGGAACCATGGACCGCGTTGGCGGACACTTCTTCAGCAAAATCCGCGCGGATCGTACCCGGTGCCGCTTCTTTGGGGTTGGTCGCACCCATGATGTCGCGGTTGAGTGCAACGGCATTCTCGCCTTCCAGCACCTGTACCATGATCGGGCCAGAGGTCATGAAGGACACCAGGTCCTTGAAGAACGGGCGCTCACGGTGTTCGGCATAGAATTCGCCAGCCTTTTCTTCACTGAGATAAAGCATTTTGGCTGCAACAATTTTCAGACCCGCTTTTTCAAAGCGGCTGTAGATTTCGCCGATGACGTTTTTGCCGACTGCGTCGGGTTTAACGATGGAAAATGTCTGCTCAATCGCCATATCTGTCTAGTCCTTGGGGTAAGTAAAAAATCGAGAGCGCGAATTATACCGTTCAGGTCGCCCCGACTCCATGCGGATTGCAGGTTTTTTGCAGCCTGCGCGGCAGTTTGCCTTGCCAGACAGCAACCCATCGACTAAATAAAGGTCATGAACCTGTAAATCCGATATAAGGATGAAGCGCCCATGCGCCCAGTAGTATCCAGTACGCTTCTTTTTTTCACTCTGCTTCTGGCACTGTCCGCTCCTGCTGCAGCTGATGATGACGCCAATGTCCTGTTGGCCACCCGGGCAAGCGGAGACCTGCGCCAGCAGGAAGCGACCTTCCGCCGAGTCACGCAATCCGCGATTGATGCCCTTGATGACTTCGAGGTCAGTTGGATCCGCCCGGACCTGGACTGGACGGACCCGGACAAGCGCCGCCAGATGCTGTCCAGCTCGGCTTCATCAAGGCTGCCGGTGGTCGTGACGGCAGAGTTGACGACGACAGAACGCCGCCGCCTGTCCAGCACGCGCACCGCCCGGCTGCACGTCGAGTTCATCAATGCCGTCGGTGGTGAGGTGACCCTGGCCCGCACGCTGGAGTTTGACTATCAGACGTCGGAAGGTCTGCTGGCGCAGATCGAGTATGAGCTGGAACGGGACCTGAAACGTCATTTCGGCGAACTGGGCCGCGTGGTGCGGATCAGCGGCCAGCGGGTCTGGTTTGACCTGGGCCGCAGTGCCAATGTGCGTCCGGGTGATGTCTATCGGATTTTCGGACAAGGCGAGCCCCTCTCCACCAGCAGCGGTGACCAGTATGGCTACCTGGACGACCACACGGGTATTGTGGTGGTGCGCGAAGTCACCAATGTCTATGCGGTGGCCGATATTCTGCTCGGCCAGCGCAGCATCGCCGAAGACCAGTGGGCGGAGAGACTGCCCGGCAGTGCAGATGACTATCAGGGACAGATTCTGGCCAAGCTCAATGACGAGGTGGCCATTAGCCTGGGTTATCGTGCCGGCATCAGCGTCGGCGACGAGTTCGCTGTCTACAAGGACCTGGAAGAGATCGGCGACAGTGATGCCTTCAGGGTAGAGATCGGCCGGGTGCGCATTACCCAGGTCAGTGAAAACCATGCCCGGGGCCGTGTGCTGCGCTCCGACCATTTCGATCTGGCGCGCGGTCTGATAGAGCCCGGAGATGCCATCGAAGAGGTCAGCAGGCGTGGCGATGTAATGGTGAACCTGGGTTTCAATTCACTGGGCCTGACCGACAATGAAACCACGCAGGCTTATACACTTGGGCTGCGTTTTGCCAGCCAGCAGAACTTCGATGTGTATTACCGGGTTACCATGGGCTACCTGGATACCGCCTGGTTTGCTGCCGGCCTGATGGGCGCGGTCAACCGTTCGGAAAGCTTTTTCTACGGGGTCGACGCGGTCTGGACCGACGCGCTGGGCACCAACCTCTTCATGTCGGTCAATGCGCCTACCCCGCTGCATCAAAACCTGCGCCTGAACACTGAAGTGGGGTATATGGTGTCACAGGATGAGGCACTGAGCGGACTCAACATCAGTGTCGGTATTACGCTGATTTCATCCGGACAGTGAGAGGTCATCCGGAGCATCCATCGGCTGCCTCGCAGGGTGCTTCAGGTGATCGCCAAAACGACGGCTCAGATAGTCCATCTGATCGCCCCGTATATGGCGGTTTGCCAGATACATGAACTCGAAGATATTGGGCCGGAAAGGCACCGCCAGCAGCTTGAGGCTGGCCTGTTCGGGCGTGCGCCCCCCTTTGGCCTGATTGCAGCGCCGGCAGGCGGTCACCACATTGGTCCAGACATCCCGGCCACCCTGCACGCGGGGTACTACATGATCCCGCGTCAACTCTCTGACCGGGAAACGGTTACCGCAGTAGAGACAACGTTGCTGATCGCGTCGGAACAGAATCGGGTTGGTCAGGGCCGGTACAATGCCATCGGTAGGGTGATCTCCGTCGCAAGCGACAATGGGCGCTATATCGAGCACGGACTGCTCGCCCAGGCGGTTGAACCCACCGTGGACCGTCAGCGGGTTTTCGCCAAGAGTCCAGAGTACCTGGCCGCGCACATAAAGCACCGCAGCTTCCTGCCATGGAATCCAGGCCACTGGCAGGCCACTCTTGGTCAGTCGCATTACCCGAAAACTCATACACTCAGCCCTCTATTGAAGGAACCTCTCAACACTTATAGCACGAATGGGTCTCCGTGGTGAAAACCTGAGCTGCTGGCCAAAAAAAGCCAGCCGGGGAGGCTGGCTGGGGAACCTGAACAAAAAGCCTTGCTTCTGATCGCTCTTGGTCCAGGAAAACTGGTTGTTGCGCAGCACGCCGTCACTGGCTCTCAGACCGCCTGTCTCGACGCCGAACGCATTACCACGCCCTCTATGCGCCAGCGCCCCTCAACCGCCACCAGACTGTACACAGCTCGCCAGTTCTGACCGCTGCGGTCCAGAACCAGAACCTCCTGATGCATCCGCTCATCGGACACGCGCATCGGTTCGGCAAAAGACAGTTGGCGTGGGTTGTAGAGTGCGTCGTACTGACTGCGTACCATGGCGACAAAAAATTCAGGCGTATCAAACTGCGCTCGGATGCCGTCCGATGCATGGGAGTAGGCGCGCTCGGCATCGCCGTCGCCAAAAGCTTCAATCTGGTCTCGAATCACAACTTCGGCATCGGCCAGAGACTGGGCCATCACCCATGGTGTGGCCAGACAGACGACACACAGTAAGAGGCAGCGCTTGAACACAGACATCAGACCACCCTCCCGGGGATAACCCACACTGTTGATTGTACGTGTGAATCCGCCGGTAGATCAGTCAATCTGGTTATTTTTTGCCCAGGGAAAGTTCTATATGGCAGTAGGTCAGGCTGCCCTTCTGATGCCGGGATTCCGGCACCATGGTGAAACCGAACCGCTCATAGAACGGCAGCGATGGTTCGCGAATGCGACACCAAAGGGTCTGCACCTTCGCTTCCAGAGCTTTGTCCATGACCTGCCTTATCAGGCGGGTGCCAAGCCCCAACTGCCGGAAGTCGCCCAGTACGGCCAGCTTGCGCAGCCGGGCCCGATCACCATCGATAAACAGTGATGCCACGCCCACCAGTCGCCCATCAACAAGCAACCCGAAATGCTGTCCGGACTCATCATCCGGCACCACACTCTGACTCTGTGGCTGGTCCGGCGCAAAAACCGTCTGCCGTATCGGCAGTGTCTCTTGCGCAGTAAGATTCTGAATGGCTACCTGCATGCACAACCTGCCCTGTTGCGGGCACTTTTCAAAATGGGGCGCGCATTTTATATCTTGGCTCGGCGTTTGTCGCCCCCTGTTTAAACCCGCCAGACAAAAACGATGGCCAACGGCTTCACAGTGCCATGGCTCGCCGGCAGGATTCGAGCTGCGCACGGATGCGGTCGCAGTTGAGCGGTTCGTCATGGATCAGTTCAATGATGCTTTCGGTTTGCTCGCCGCAATTCCCGGCGGACAATTCGCCTTCGGCCAGATTGAACCAGAGCCAGCCGGATTCACTCTTTACAACACCCTTGATGCGCAGGCAATCGAGGCTGTAAAGGGCCTCCAGCAACTGCTCAGACTGCCAGTGCTCACGGGCACTGATGCGCCAGCCCAGACTGTGGAAGCCATCCGCGCTGTGACTTGCGGCAACCCAGTGCCCGGGCTCCGGTGCCTGGGGTACCGAGCGCCAATCAAGGGTTGGCAGCGCCAGGGGCGCTGGCCTCGTCGCAGCTGGCCCGAGAGCGTCGGACTCGATGGTACTTGGTAAACGCGGAGAATACAGCAACTGGACCGGCATCTGCCCCTGTGTAATACGAGGCAGTGGAGCACGGTCAGCCGCGGCTTGCGCCCCTGAGTGACCGCGAACCCAGGCCTCAGCCTGGTCCAGAATCTCCGGTGAACACAGGTCTGTCTTGTTGAACAGCCAATGATCGGCCACCCTGATCTGATCGTTGAACAACGGGTGGTCCTGATACCGTTTCTGTATCACATGACGCGGATCGAGCAGCGTTATGACTGCACCCAGTTCAAGCACTGTCTGATACTCGGGAGCCTGCAGCAGTCGGATAATGTCGGCAGGGTGGCCCAGGCCACTGGGCTCGATCAGCAACCGGTCCGGACGCTCCTGGCGCAGCAGCGCATTGAGGGCAACACGAGTGACCGGGCCGGCCGCACAGCACATGCACCCGCCGGGTATCTGTTTAACGGCAATGCCGGTATCGCCGATCAGTGTCGCATCGACGCCGATTTCGCCAAACTCGTTGACCAGCACGGCCCAGCGCTCATCCTGAGGGCGATGACCAATCAGGTGCCGGATGGCTGAGGTCTTACCGACCCCCAGAAAGCCGAGCAGCAGGTTGGCCTGCACTGATTGAATGGGATCCTGTGCCATAGTGAAGTGCTGTCAAGCCGCCTCGGCAGTGGCTCTGATGCGCCCCACCATGGCCCGCAGGCCATTGCCACGGGTTGGACTGAGGTGCTTGAGCAGGTTGAGCTCATCAAAATAGGCATCAATGTCGAACTGGCGGATTTCCGCCGGTGTCTTGTCATTGTAGGCCGCCAGTACAACGCCCAGCAGGCCACGCACTATGTGTGCATCGCTGTCAGCAGCAAACTGCAGCCGTTCATCGGCCAGCTCATGCACCAGCCAGACCTGGCTCTGACAACCTCGTACCAGGTTGGACTCGGTACGATGCGCGTCTGCCAGCGGCGGCAGTTCGCGGCCCAGGTCGATGATATACTTGTACCGCTCCTCCCAGCTGTCAAAGAACGACAGGGTCTCGATGATATCTTCTGCGGTAATGTCTTTGCCAAACTCTGCCATTGCCTGTCTCTTTGCTCTGTTCAGAAGAACATGCCCGTCTCGAGCTGGGCTTCTTCACTCATCATGTCCCGATTCCAGGGCGGGTCGAAAACCAGCTCAACCGCTACCTGCTCCACATGCGGAACCATGGCCACCCGATACTCCACATCGCCGACCAGCACCGGGCCCATGCCGCACCCGGGGGCGGTCAGCGTCATGTCGATGGTGACGCGCCGGGTTGCCTGATCAATGTCGACTCGATAGATCAGGCCCAGATTGACCAGATCAACCGGGATTTCCGGATCATACACGGTCCCCAGCGCCTCCCATACCTGAGCTTCACTGATCTGCCCGTCTGCTGGCGGCGTGAACTCGAGTTTGGCCGGCTGCTGGCCGATGGCGGCGGCATCGGTGCCATCCACCCGAACCATCTGACCGTTCCAGGTCAGAGTGTAGTTGCCGCCCAGCGACTGCGTTATGGTCACGAATGTGTCTTTCGGAATGGTCAGCGGAGTACCGTCCGGCACACGGCGGGCCGGACAGTCTTCCAGCACGGCGACCATACGTCTTTCCATGGGAAACCCTCAATGATGATTCGGACGGCGGTCAGCCGGCACTGGCTACGTTGAAACTTTCGCCGCAGCCGCAGTAGTCCTGTGCATTGGGATTGTTGAACCGCAACTGGCGATTGACCCCCTCCTGCACATAGTCCACCTCGGTGCCGGCCAGAATGGCCAGGTGCTTGCTGTCCACGTAGAGCGTGACGCCCTCGTCCAGCGCGAAATGAAGATCGTCTGCCGCACCTTCGTTGACCAGGTCAACCACATACATGAACCCGGTACAGCCGCTCTCCTTGACACTCAGGCGGACTGCCCGAGCATCCTCTGCGGTGGCCAGCTGACGCTGGAAATGCGCCACTGCCGCCGAGGTAACCCGCACCACCTGCGTGGCCGGGCTGAATGATTCCACACTCATGACAACCTCCTCTTTTCGGTTATCAAAACAACTGCCGGGCCTTGTCCAGGGCCGCGAACAGGCGATCTATATCATCCCGGGTATTGTAGAAGGCCAGACTGGCCCTTACCGTCCCCGGAATGCCAAACTGATCCATGATCGGCTGGGCACAGTGATGGCCAGTGCGCACGGCTACACCCTGCTGATCCAGCAGGAAACCCAGGTCTGCAGGATGCGTACCCTCAACCAGAAAACTCATGACGCCGGTTTTGTCGATCGCGGTGCCCACCAGGCGCAGCCCTTCCGTGCCTGCAGCGCGCTGCTCGGCATAGGCCAGCAGCTCATCTTCGTGGCGTTGCGCGCCGGCACGATCCAGCGCATTCAGATAGTCGATCGCCGCACCGAAGGCGATGGCATCGGCAATATTGGGCGTACCGGCTTCGAACTTGTGCGGCACACCGCCGTAGGTAGTCCCGGCAAAACTCACGGTCTCGATCATTTCTCCGCCGCCTTGCCAGGGTGTCATGCTTTCCAGCAGGCTCAGGCGTCCGTAAAGGGCACCGATGCCGGTAGGGCCGAACAACTTGTGCGCCGACACGGCGTAGAAGTCACAGCCCAGTGTCTGCACGTCAACCGGAAAATGTCCCACGGCCTGAGCGCCGTCGATCAGTGTCAGCGCGCCGACTCGGTGGGCGGCTTCAATGATCTCTGCTACCGGATTGACCGAGCCCAGCGCATTGGATACATGGCCAACCGACACCATGCGTACCCGATCATCCAGCATGGCATGGAAGGCTTCGAGGTCAAGGGTACCGGTTTCGTCGACCGGAATGGGCTCCACTGTGGCGCCCAGAGGTTCGGCTACCATCTGCCAGGGCACGATATTGGAGTGATGCTCCATGGCAGACACCAGTACCCGGTCGCCAGCGCGGAGATTCTGCCGGCCCCAGCTTTGCGCCACCAGGTTGATGCCCTCGGTGACACCACTGGTCCAGATGATCTCCCGGCGGTCGGCCACCTGCAGGAACCGGCCGACCTTGTCGCGGGCGCCTTCAAACGCCTGCGTCGCCCGGTCACTCAGCGCATGCGCGGCACGATGCACATTGCTGTTGTAGCCTTCATAATAGTCCACCAGTGCCTGAATCACCGCCCGCGGCTTCTGCGTGGTGGCGGCGTTATCAAGATAGACCAGAGGCTGCCCGTGCACCTGCTGTTGCAGAATGGGGAAGTCCAGCCGCACCTTCTCGACATCGAATGGCGCCTTGTTCGGCGCAGCGGCTGTGTCTCGAGTGGCTGCCTGGGTCATGACAGAGAATCCTCGATGCCGGTGTCCAGATGCCGCGTCAGTTGTTCCGGGCGACCCAGCAGCACATTCAGATGACGACGCAACCAGGCCTGCAGCGCGGGCTCCGGCGCCTCGCGCAGCAATTCGTTGATAAAACCGAAACTGAGCATGACTTCCGCTTCCAGTCGGGAAATGCCCCGGCTCTGCAGATAGTAGAGCGCCGTTGGATCAAGCTGACTGACTGTGGCACCGTGCGCACAGCGCACATCATCGGCATAGATTTCCAGTTCCGGTTTGGTGTCCACTTCGGCCCGATCCGAGGTCAGCAGGTTCTTGTTGCTGAGTTCCGCCAACGTCTTCTGGGCATCCGGGTGAATATGGATGCGACCGTTGAAGACAGCCCGGGACGAATCGCCAATGATGCCACGGAAGGTTTCGCTGGTGGTGCAGTGCGGCACACAGTGCTCGACATTGGTGTGGTAGTCGACCAGTTGCCGGTTGCGCGGCAGGTAGATGCCATTGAGCACCAGTTCGGCACCTTCACCCCGATGATTGATCTGATAGTCGATACGCTTCAGTCGGCTGCCCTGCGCCAGGGTAAAGCCGTTCATGTGCGAAGCCCGCCCCAGATTGACGTGCACGCCACCGACATGAATCAGGTCTTCCTGCTCCAGGTGCACACGGCAGTGCCGGAAACGGGCATTATCGCCCACCACCACTTCAGTCAGGCTGTTCACGAAGCCGCTTTGGCTGTCGGCCGTCGAGGCAAAGTGCTCGACAACGCTGGCTTGCGCGCCGCTGTCCAGCACAATCAGCAGGCGTTGGCCAGCCGGCGTCGGCTCGGCTTCCGGCGTTGACACATGCACCACATACAAGGGCCCGGAGAGCTGCTGCCCAGCCGGCACATGCAGCAGCACGCCATCATCTGTCCAGGCATTGCTCAAGGCTGCAAACAGATGCCGCTCACTGTCCACGACCTGTCCAAGATGCTGCTCGATCAGGGCCCGTTGCTCGGGACCCGCTTCGGCAAAGCGAACCACTTCTGCCGGCAGGTCATTCGACGACAGGTCTGCAGCAAAGCGACCATTGACGAAGACCAGGCGACTGGCCTCCGGATCTATCCAGTCGATACTGCCGGCCTGCGCCAGATCAGGCTCGCCCCAGCGGTTGAACCAAGTCTTCTGCAGCGGAATCAGTGGCGTATATTTCCACTGTTCCGTGCGCCGCGTTGGCCAGGCTGCTTGTGCCCACTGATCGGCACCCGAGGTGCGCAGCGGCGCTAGCCAGTCGGGCGCCTGCTGCTGTCGGGCCAACTCCAGGGCCTGTTGCTGAAATTCGCTCATGACTCAGGCCACCTCGCTGTCCAGCCAACCGTAACCTTTGGCCTCCAGCTCTTTCGCCAGCTCCTTGGTGCCAGACTTGACGATCCTGCCCTTGGCCAGCACATGCACAAAATCAGGTTCGATATAATCCAGCAGGCGCTGATAGTGGGTGACCACTATGAACCCGCGATCGGCGGTGCGCATCGCATTGACGCCATCAGACACCGACTGCAAGGCATCGATGTCCAGGCCGGAATCGGTCTCGTCAAGAATGCACAGGCGCGGCTCCAGCAGCATCATCTGCAGGATCTCGTTGCGCTTCTTCTCGCCCCCGGAAAAGCCTTCGTTAACCCCGCGCTTGAGGAACGCCTGATCCATGCGCACCTGCTTGCAGGTTTCACGGGCCAGCTTCATGAATTCGACAGACGACAGCTCTTCCTGCCCGTGATGCGCCCGTTTGGCGTCCACCGCAGCTTTCAGGAATTCCATGTTACTGACCCCGGGGATTTCGACCGGGTATTGAAAGGCCAGGAAAATGCCTTCACGGGCCCGCTCCTCGGTATCCAGTTCCAGCAGGTTCTTGCCGTCAAATTCGACACTGCCGCCGGTGACATCATAGCCCTCACGGCCGGTCAGAATATTGCCCAGCGTGCTTTTGCCGGCGCCGTTCGGGCCCATGATGGCATGCACCTCACCCGGCTTAACCGACAGGCTGAGGTCGCGCAGAATGGTGGTGTCGCCAACGGTGGCACTCAGATTCTTGATAGACAGCATAAACTCTATTCCAGTAATACAATTCTTGATCAGGATCAGCCGACGCTGCCCTCAAGGCTCACTTCCAGCAATTTGCCAGCCTCGACAGCAAACTCCATCGGCAGCTCCCGGAATACTTCTCGACAGAAACCGTTCACGATCATCGAGACCGCTTTTTCCGCATCCAGACCCCGTTGCTGGCAGAGGAACATCTGGTCATCACTGACCCGGGATGTTGTTGCCTCGTGCTCGACAATGGCCGATGGGTTGCGGCTTTCGATATAAGGGAAAGTATGGGCGCCACACTGGTCGCCAATCAGCAGTGAATCACACTGGGTGAAGTTGCGGGCGCCTTCAGCCCCTGCGTTGATGCGCACAAGACCACGATAAGAGCTGTCGCTCTTGCCGGCGGAAATACCCTTGGCAATGATCGTCGAGCGGGTGTTCTTGCCCAGATGGATCATCTTGGTGCCGGTGTCTGCCTGCTGGTAGTTGTTGGTCAGTGCCACCGAGTAGAACTCGCCGACACTGTTATCACCCTTCAGAATGCAGCTCGGGTATTTCCAGGTGACGGCAGAGCCGGTCTCTACCTGGGTCCAGGATATCTTGGCGTTGGTATGGCAGATGCCACGCTTGGTCACAAAGTTGTAGATCCCGCCTTTGCCTTCGGCATCGCCGGGATACCAGTTCTGCACGGTTGAATACTTGATCTCGGCATTGTCCAGCGCAACCAGTTCAACAACGGCGGCATGCAGCTGATTTTCATCCCGCATGGGTGCGGTACAGCCTTCCAGATAGCTGACGTGGCTGCCCTCTTCGGCCACAATCAAGGTGCGCTCGAACTGGCCGGTGTTCATCTCGTTGATGCGGAAATAAGTCGACAATTCCATCGGGCACCGCACGCCTTTGGGAATGTAGACGAAGGAACCATCCGAAAAGACTGCCGAGTTCAGGGCCGCGAAATAGTTGTCTTTCTGCGGGACGACCGAGCCCAGATACTTTTTCACCAGTTCCGGGTAGTCGTGCACCGCTTCACTGATCGGACAGAAGATCACTCCGGCTTCCCACAGTTTCTTGCGGAAGGTAGTCACCACCGAGACAGAATCGAACACCGCATCGACCGCGACGCCAGCCAGCATTTCCTGTTCGTGCAAGGGGATGCCGAGCTTTTCATAAGTGGCCAACAGCTCCGGATCAACCTCGTCCAGACTCTGGGGCTTGTCATCCATGCTCTTGGGCGCCGAGTAGTAGGAGATCTTCTGGAAATCTATCGGCGGATACTTGACCTTGGCCCAGTCGGGTTCTGCCATCTCTGTCCAGGCCCGGTAGGCTTTCAAACGCCATTCCGTCATCCAGTCCGGCTCGCCCTTCTTGGCCGAGATGAAGCGCACCACGTCTTCGTTGAGACCCGGTGGCAATGTATCCGCGTCGATCAGGGTATGGAAGCCCGCGGCATATTCTTTCCTGATCAGATTGTCGACCTGTTCGGACATGTTTTCCTCACTCTGACAGCGCTCAGGCTGTCGCTTGACTCAGACTCGTCACCACCTGACAGACATGTCCGATGGCGTGATCAATTTCTTCTTCAGTGGTAAACCGCCCCAGACTGAAGCGCAGGGATGAATGCGCCAGCGCATCAGGCACACCCATGGCACGCAGCACGAAACTCGGTTCCAACGTGGCCGAGGTACAGGCAGAACCGGTTGATACTGCCAGTTCCCTCAGGGCCATCAGCAGAGTCTCACCATCCTGCCCGGCAAAACCCACATTCAGATGACTGCAGGACCTGTATTCAGGATGACCATTCAGGCGCACACCGGGCAGATCACGAATACCGTCCCAGAGCCGGTCCCGCAGGGCCGCTATCGCAGCCGGCTCGTTGACCAGGCGCTGTCGCGCCAACTCGGCAGCCGCTCCCATGCCCACACACTGATGGGTCGCCAGGGTACCGGAGCGCAAACCCTGCTCATGGCCACCGCCATGGATCTGCGCGGCCGGGCGCGGAGACAGACCACGACGCACATAGAGCACCCCGATGCCTTTGGGGCCATACATCTTGTGCGCGGACAGTGACAACAGATCAATGTTCATCGCCTGCACATCAATGGCGACTCTGCCCGCGGCCTGGACGGCATCCACATGAAATGCCACGCCTCGGTCACGACACAGAGCACCGATGGCCGCCACATCATTGAGCGTGCCGACCTCGTTGTTGACCTGCATGATGCTGACCAGACGGGTGTCGTCCCGCAGCGCTGCAGCCACGGAATCAACGCTGATCTGACCAGTACTGTCAGGCGTCAGCCGGGTCACCGCATAACCCTGCTTCTCCAGCCAATCTGCCGCATCCAGCACGGCCTTGTGTTCAATCGCCGATACCACCAGATGGCCGCTGCCGGAGGCTTGCATCATGCCTTTCAGCGCCAAGTTGTCCGACTCGGTCGCGCCGCTGGTCCAGACCAGTTCGCGACCTTCGGCATTGATCAGCTCTGCCACCTGCAGACGGGCCAGTTCGACCGCTTCTTCTGCCTGCCAGCCGTAAAGGTGCGAGCGGGACGCAGGGTTGGCAAACCGCCCTTCAAGCGTCAGACACTCGGCCATGCGCTCGGCTACAGCCGGATCAACCGGCGTGGTTGCTGCATAATCGAGATACACGGGCTTGCGCATGACCGCTGTTTGACCTCTGCCACCTGTCATCATTGCCGGCTCAGTTGATCCGACTCAGTTCAATCTGGTTGTCCTGATGCCACTGGTATTCATCCTGGCGCTGACGCACGGACTGGATGTCCTTACGCGCCACCAGGTCGCCCAGACTGATATCGCTGAGAAACTGATGAATTTGCCCACTCAGGTCTTCCCAAAGATGGTGGGTCAGGCAGATATCACCACCCTGGCAGTCGCCCTTGCCCTGGCAGCGTGTGGCATCCATTGATTCGCTGACGGCATCGACCACGCTCGCTACAGAGATCTCCGCAGCCGGCCTGGCCAACTGGTAACCGCCGCCCGGGCCACGCACACTCTTGACCAGTTGGTCTCGTCTTAGCCTCGAGAACAGTTGCTCAAGGTATGACAACGAAATACCCTGACGAACCGAAATATCCGCCAGGCTGATCGGACCCTGAGCTTCGTGCAAAGCCAGATCGAGCATGGCAGTGACCGCATAGCGGCCTTTGGTGGTCAAACGCATGGTGAGTCAGCCCCTGACACCGAAAATTCAGGCTTCGATTATGGAAAATCCGAGTAATTTAGTCAAGTATTACCCCAGCAGTGACAAGACCCGCGCTGCAGACACCCCGAATCCGAAACGCGCGCAGTATAGCAGGCCGACAGACAGTGGCCAGCGCCGTGCGCACTGGCGCACTTGTCTGGCGGTGTTATTCCTCGGCGGACTGCTGTCAGGGGCCGCGGTAGCAGACTGCTCGGACGCGATGCAACCCTACACTGTGCAGGGTCCGGGAGAGGCCAGCCCGCTCGAAGGCGAGACCGTCACCGTGGCCGGCGTGGTGACCCAGGTGACTCCGGACCTGCGCGGTTTCTTCGTACAGGGCGACACGGACGGTGACCCGCGCACCTCCGAGGCCCTGTTCATTTTCGCTCCGGGGCACAGTATGCAGACTGAACGCCGCGTCGCCGTCACCGGTCAAGTGAAGGAGTTTCACGGCCTGACCGAACTGACCCGCGTCAGCCAGGTGGTCGACTGCGGCCCGGGCGAACTGCCCGACCCAGTGGCGCTTGGAGCGGAATCCGGCAACCGGGCCGGCGAACCACTGGAAAACATGCGGGTCAGCCTGCCGGCCACTCGAATCATCGACAACTATCGCCTGCTGGATGTCGGAGAGATCATTCTGTCCGACGGTGATCACCAGTGGACACTGGAAGATGCCAGCAATCAGCGCCGACTCGATGCCATACCCTGGGGCTTGCCACAAAATGCGGCCCTGCTGGGCAATGGCAACTCTGTCGAACCACTGACGGGTGTACTGACCTGGCGCTGGAATCGCTGGGTAGTGCTGCCCGACGAGACGCCTGACATCACACCGGCAGACTGGACCCTGAACCCTCGGGACACCGAGAGGCTGCGCATTGTCTCTTTCAATATCGAGAATCTGTTCAACGGTCTGGACGGCGACTTCAGCCACTCGCGCGGACCAGGCTCAGAGGCAGAATGGCAGCGTCAGCGGGACAAGGTCGCGCAGGCCCTGATCGAACTGGATGCCGACCTTCTGCTGCTTCAGGAAATGGAGCACGACTGGGACAGTGACAACCCGGTATTGATCGAACTGACCGAAACGCTGCGCCAACTGGATGGGCGTCACTACTCGATACTGGCGCCCGAGCCACGCCCCGGTGATGACGCCATCACCAATGCCTATCTCTTTGACCCGGAAGTTCTGCAGCCGGCAGGCGACCTGCACCTGGTCGACACCCATCCGCGCCCGGCCCTGGCGCAGCGATTTCGCCGTCTGGACACGGATGCTGAACTGAAGGTCATCAATGTCCACATGAAATCCCGGGGCAGAGGCTGTATCGACCTCTGCAAGGCCGACCGAGCAGAAGAGCTGGAGCAGATCCTGGCATGGTTCGAAGGCAGGCCTGATAACGGTTTTCGGCTGCTGGGCGGCGATTTCAATACACTGACGGATGAGTCCTTGTGGGAACCGCTGCTGGAGAATGCCTGGGAAAGACTGGCGGTCGAAGGGCCAACCTACTGGTTTCGCGGACGAGCCCAGCAAATAGACCACTTCTGGATGCAGAATGCTCCGGCAAACCTACAGGGTGCGGTCCAACCCGGCCACGCGGAGATGCCACCCATTCCGTTCCTGCATGACCTGTATGAGCCGCAGTCCCCCTGGGGTGCCTCGGACCACAACCCGGTTATTCTGCAGTGGTAAGGACTGAAGTCGGTGCTACCGACCGCGCACTGCCTGCTGATCACGCTCTGCCTGACGGCGACGTCGGGCCTGCTTTTCAGCGCGCTGCTGCTCGATCTGGAGCACGGCATCCGCGCCGATATGAGCCTGGCCCCGCTTGCTGGCCAGTTGCAACTGCTTTTCCCGTTCAGCATAGCGACGCCGCTGCTCCGGCGTCTTGACGTCGATGCAGTGCGGACAGCTGATGCCGCGCACGAAGTGGGAACTTTTGCGGTCCTCCGCCGACAGTGGTGCCCGACAGGCACCGCACAACTGATAATCACCCGGCAGAAGCGCGTGATTGACGGTCACACGGTTGTCGAATACAAAGCACTCGCCTTCCCAGAGTGATTCGGACTCCGACACTTCTTCGAGGTAGCGCAATATGCCGCCATGAAGGTGATAGACTTCATCAAACCCCTGCTCCTTGAGATAGGCGGTGCTTTTTTCACAGCGAATGCCACCGGTGCAGAACATGGCGACCTTGCGGTGCTTTCTCGGATCGAGGTTCTGTGCGACAAACTCGGGAAACTCGCGAAAACTCTCGGTATGGGGATTCAGGGCGCCCTTGAAGGTACCAATGCCAACTTCATACTCATTGCGGGTGTCGACGACGACCACATCCGGGTCAGTGATCAGGCGATTCCAGTCGGCAGGCTCGACATAGGTACCGACAACCCGTTGCGGGTCGATGCCTTCTACACCCAGTGTCACAATCTCTTTTTTGAGCTTTACCTTGGTGCGATAAAACGGCTGGGTGTCAGACAGGGATTCCTTGTAGTCGATACCGTTGAAACGTGAGTCGCGGGAGAACCAGTCCTTCAGACTGTCGATGGCTTCTCTGGAACCGGCCACGGTGCCATTGATGCCTTCACTGGCCAGCAGCAGGGTGCCACGAATCTGGTGGGTTTCAAGAAAGGTCTTCAGTGGTTCGCGCAGGGACCGGTGATCATCAAGACTGACAAAACGGTATAGCGCACAGACAACATATTGGGACATGATTAAACTGATTCTCGCCAGGCTGATCGGAGCGTAATTCCGGTGCCAGTGACACAGCCCGAAGCCGCGTCACCCATTCTGGCGCGCAGTATAGCAAAGGACGGGCAGCTCAAGATAGATAGCTCGAAGCTGCCCGCCTCGAGACAGTAAACAACCGGTCAGAGGCGCTGTCCGAGGTATTGGCTGTGCGCAGTGAAGCCTCGAGGCTGGGATGGCCGCGCATAACCCCGAGGACGTCGATCAGCGACCGACCGCACCCTGTTGCAGGAGGCCCTGGTCGAACGGGACTGCCCCTGTTCCTCGGTCTGAGCGAAGGCCAGCAGATCGCTGCCGAAACGGCGCAACAGTTCGCTGACCAACTCGACTCGATTGGCCACACCGAAGTGCTGGTAAAGAGCCCGGCAGTGGTATTTGATGGTGTACTCCGTCAGGCAAAGCTGCTCAGCCATTTCAAGATTGCTGTGCCCGGCAATAAGCCCCCGCAGAACGAAGCGCTGACGGGCTGTCAGGTTGGCACTGATGGGATGAGTCAGACAGGCTTCCCTGGCTTTGACGGCGTGGTTTGAAGTTGTCACGGCTACCCTCCTTTTCCATGATCCTGATTTGCATTGATAGAGTGTGATCGACGCATGACCTGACCTCTTGCCTGAGGATCAGGTCACTGGTGAACAGTCTAGCAACCCAGGATCGAGGGCATTAGTGCACAAGGTGACCAAAATGGGGTAGCAAAAATGTCAGGTTATCAAGGGTCCTTATGCGGAGGTTCAGGATTTTCCGGTTTCTCCGCCGGTTCCTGATGACGGGTATCCAGCTCGGAATTGATGCCACCACAGGCTCGATCGGCATCCGAGACCACGGAAAAATCATCATCGTCCAGCGGCGGCAATTGGCCACTTTTGAACCCTGAGTCCAGTCTGTTCAGGGTGCGGCACATGCTGTCTACCCGCTCATCAACCGCATGCATGTGGTCGAGCAGGCTTTTGATGGAGTGGGCTATAGGGTCTGGCATATCTGAAACGCCATAGGCATCGAAGCCAAGCTTCTCCGCCAGCTCCGCCCGCCGCGACTCTTCTTCTGCATTGCCGGCAACGCGTTGCCGAATGACCCGCCCCGGAACCCCGACCACAGTGGCACCCGCCGGGACCTCCTTGGTAACCACCGCATTGGAACCGATTCGGGCACCCTCTCCCACGGTAAAGGGCCCGAGCACCTTGGCACCGGCACCCACCACCACGCCATTGCCCAGAGTCGGATGGCGCTTGCCGTCTTTCCAGGAGGTACCGCCCAGTGTCACGCCATGGTAGATGGTCACGTCATCGCCAACTTCCGCAGTTTCACCAATCACCACACCCATACCGTGGTCAATAAAGAAGCGCCGCCCGATGCGGGCGCCAGGATGGATCTCGATACCGGTCAGCCAGCGTGCAATGGTGGAAATGAAACGAGCCAGCCACTTTAGCTTCAGATTCCACAGCCGGTGAGTCAGGCGATGGAACATGAGCGCATGCAGACCCGGATAATTGGTGAGCACCTCGAAGCTGTTGCGCGCTGCAGGGTCTCGGTGAAATACACTGCTGATATCTTCGCGGATGGTCTTGAACATCAGTGGCTGTCCTGGCTGCGATCTGGCGCCCGGTCCTGTCCGGAGCGAGCTCGAATGAGTGATTTTTCGGTCTGACTTATGATGCCACGCAGAATATTGAGTTCCACGGGCTCAGGCTGTGCCCGCATATAAAAACGGCGCAGTTTCAGCATCAGCTGACGCAAATTATTGGGGTCGGCAAAACCGATATCAACCAGCACCCTCTGCAGATGGTCGAAATAGCCTTCCAGATCTTCGGCGGTGGCCAGCGGAACAGACGGGTGCGGTTCATTGTCCAAATCGCCGCCAACCAACTGCCGGCGCAGTTCGTACGCCACGACCTGAACGGCCGCCGCGATGTTGAGTGAGCTGTAGTCCGGATTCGACGGAATGTGCAGATGATAATGACAGCGGGCCAGCTCTTCGTTGGTGAGGCCACTGCGTTCCCGCCCGAATAGTATCGCGATCTCGCCGGGCTCCGGCACACCCTGTACGATTGGTGGAAGCTCAACCGGCGAAAGCATGGGCCAGGGCAAATTGCGGCTGCGTGCACTGGTCCCTATGACCAGTGAGCACCCCTGCAGCGCCTCATCCAGCGAGTCGCAACAAACGGCATTCAGCAGCAGCTCCTGCGCCCCCGAGGCGCGTGCAATGGCGCTTTCGTTGTCAAGAGGTTCACGCGGACTGACCGCCACCAATTGCGCCAAGCCCATGGTTTTCATGGCCCGGGCTGCAGCACCGAGATTGGCCGCCAGCGAGGTCTCGACCATCACGATTTTGATGCGCTGCAATACAGAAGCCGTCACCAGCGTGTCTTCGGGAAGGGCAGGGTCCGACAATGTCGCCTCCAGACAATAGAACAGTGTGGAAAATGCCAAGATTAACACAGTCTCGGGGATGCACGGGCGCCAGATTCTGCTAGAATCCCGCGCCTGAAACAGCTTTTTAACATGCTCAGGCCCTTCGCTGCTATGCACCCAACGCTGACAATTGCTTTGAGGGCGGCTCACGCTGCCGCCGAAAAACTGGTTTATACCCGCGAACACTGGTCGCGCTTGATCGAGGAAAGTCCGCAAGAGGACATCATGGCCCAGCTTTATCCGGGCGCCTCACGCCGTGTTCACAACACGCTGCGCAAATCCCACCCTGACCAGGCACTGGAGTGCACCCGCGAAGGTCGGTACGAACCGGAAAAGCCGCAGGAAGATGTGTCCTGGCAAACCGACATACTGTTGGGTGAAACCAATTTCCGCCGCGGGCTCGGAGAATGCGGCGTGCTGGTCAGCCAATGGCAGAAACAGCGCATGGAGCATCTAACACTGGTTTTCCCGTTCATGAATCTGGAAGTCATCGCCTCGCGAGGGCGTGGCATGCAGATCAACGGACGCCGAGTGCGCACCGCCAATCAGAGCAAGCTGTCCGGTGTTTTCATGGCGACCGATCTGGTCAGTGCCGAACCCTGCAGTCGGCTGCTCACTGCGGGCGCTGAATTACGTGTCAGTGGTTGCGCGCTGCTGGACCTGGTGCGCACTGCCGCCGGTCAGTTGGACCTGGCGCTGCATCATGATCTGCCCCCGCTGGAATATGCAGCAACTCAGCTGCTGGCGACAGAAGCGGGCGCGGTAACCGGAGATATCAGCGGCGCCCCGCTAGACAGTCGGTCAAAATCAGTCGTGTGCGCCAATCCGAAGCTGTTCAAGGCCACCATAACCCTGCTGCGTCAGGCCTGAAGAGGATGTGCGGCGGGCCGAAACTGCAATAACGGTCAGCGGCACCCTGCCCCTTCGAGTATCACGAATAACGGAGTCATCGCAGAATGCACGCTCTACAGATCATGGCCGGCAAACGAGCGTACCAGAGAATCCGTGAGCATCACTTCCGGCCCGAAGACGTGCGACTGATACTCGGCGCCTCCGGTGGTCCCAAATGGTTTGTGCTCAGTCACCTGGACCGCTTGATTGCGCGCGAGCTGCTGCCCGCCATGAGTCAGCCCGTGCATCTGGCCGGCTCATCCATTGGTGCCTGGCGCATGGCCTGCTATGCGTCCGAGGACCCGGAGTCTGCCCTGCAGCGCCTGGAGCAGCACTATCTAAACCAGTCGTTCGCTCCCGGCATGACGCCTGAAGCCGTCAGTGCCCAGTGCGCTGAAATGCTGCAGCAGGTTTTGGGCGACGCCTATGTGCCGCAGGCCAATCGCCTGCTGCACATCATTACTGCACGCTGTACCGGGGTTACGACCCACGAGACGTACTGGAAGCAACTGTCCGCGTTCATGCTAGTAGCCGGCACCAATGCGGTGACGCGCCGCTCCCTGCGCCTGCATTTCGACCGCCATATCGTGCAAAGCCGCCCCGGCTCCCTGCCTGTAAGGGGGTTTCCCGACTTCCGGACCACCGGCAGTCAACTCGATGATGACAATCTGTTCCCGGCCCTGTTGGCCAGTGCGGCCATTCCAGTGGCCATGGCAGGCGTCAGGGATATTCCGGGGTCATCAACGGGGCTCTATCGAGATGGCGGCATGGTCGACTACCACTTTGACCTGCCGTTCGACACGCCGGACGGCCTGATTCTGTATCCCCACTTTGCGCCCCAGCTCAAGCCAGGCTGGTTTGACAAGCGGCTCAAGTGGCGCCGGGTCAAAGCAGAACACTATCAGGATGTGTTGTTGCTGACGCCAACTTCAGCCTTTATCGAAAAACTGCCGCAGGGCAAGATACCGGATCGGCAGGATTTCCAGCGCATGAGCGATGCGGATCGCATCGCCTACTGGAGACGGTCAATTCAGGCGGGTGAAAGGCTGGCTGATGAATTTCACGACTGGTTGCATGGTGGCGGCACCGGCTCCATGGTCAAGCCTTTCGATCCCGCTCAGTTCTAAAGACTAACCCACGGGTTGCGCGACCAGTCGCCAACCCGTGAGGTTCATCGCGTCACTCGCGCTCCAGCCAGTCCGGAATGTCCTCCGGCTCGTCATCTTCCTTCTTCTCCGGCCTTGCCAGATCCTGCTTGGACAGATGCAACTGCACCAGGATGTTGGACGTGACGTAAATCGACGAGTAGGTGCCCACAATCACACCAATCAGCAATGCCAGCGCGAACATGCGGATCATCTCGCCGCCGAAAATCAGCAGCGAGAGCAGCACCAGCATGGTGGTACCGGATGTGACCAGCGTACGACCCAGCATCTGGGTCAGCGACAGATCAATCAGGTAATTGACATCATCACGCCGGATATTGCGGAAATTCTCCCTGATCCGGTCGGACACCACGATCGAGTCGTTCAGCGAATAACCTATGGTAGCCAGCAGCGCCGCCAGTACCGTGAGGTCGAAATCGAGCTGGAAGATGGAGAATATGCCCACCACTACTACGATATCGTGGATCAAGGCACCCACGGCCCCGAGGCCGAACTTGAACTGGAAGCGCATGGCCACGTAAACCATGATGGCAAACAGGGCAATGATGAGCCCCAGCCCGCCTCGGTCACGCAGCTCTTCGCCTACCTGGGGCCCGACAAACTCGCTGCGCCGCAAGGTGAGCTGGGCATCGGTTTCACCGCGCAACTGCTGCACCAGCTCGTCACCCAGCTCGGGGTTGTCGTCCTGCTGCAGGCGAATCACCACATCACGCTCGGAACCGAAAAACTGCACCCGGGCTTCCGGGAAGCCAAGATCACGCAGCTGACCCCGCACCACGGAGAGGTCTGCCGCTTCGTCATAGCCGATTTCCACCAGGGTGCCGCCGGTAAAGTCCAGACCCAGATTCAACCCCTGAAAGGCCAGCGACCCAAGAGAAGCGAGAATGACCAGGCCTGAAAAGGCAGCGGCCAGCAGCCGCTTGGACATGAATGGAATAACTTTCATTTGCGCCATGCCCAAACCTCCCAGATCGGTACGCGCTTGAGGTCACGCCCACCGTAAAACAGATTGACCAGACTCCGAGTACCGAGAATGGCCGTAAACAAGGATGTCAGAATGCCTACAGTGAGCGTCACGGCAAAGCCGCGCACCGCACCCGTGCCCACGGCAAACAGAATCACGGCGACAATCAAGGTGGTGATATTCGCATCCAGAATGGTGACAAAGGCGCGGTCAAACCCGGCCTTGATCGCCTGCTGTGGCGACAGACCGTTGACCAGTTCTTCTCGTATTCGCGAGAAGATCAGCACATTGGCATCCACGGCCATACCCACCGTCAGCACGATACCGGCAATACCGGGCAGGGTCAGCGTTGCCCCTATGGTCGACATGATGGCGACAATCAGCAGCAGATTGACACCCAGTGCGATGTTGGCAAACAGACCAAAGGTGCGGTACCAGAAGATCATGAAAGCGATCACCAGCATGAAACCGACAATGACCGAGGTCACACCCATGCGGATATTGTCAGCCCCCAGGCTTGGCCCGATGGTACGCTCCTCCACGAAATACATGGGTGCAGCCAGAGCACCGGCCCGCAACAGCAGCGCCAACTCGGAGGCTTCCGCCGCCGAATTCAAACCGGTAATCCTGAAGGAAGGCCCAAAAGCGCTTTGAATTGTGGCCAGACTGATAATGCCCTTGTCGACCACATTCTCGTATTCGGCGACCAGCTCACCATCCACCGTGGAATAGGTGGTCAGGGTGTTGTACTCGATGAACAGCACACCCATATTGCGCCCGACATTCTGCCGGGTCGCCTGCATCATGCGGGACCCGCCCGCACTATTCAGATTGACCGATACCTGCGGGCGATTGTTCTCATCATATTCGAAGTTCGCACCCGTCACATTTTCGCCGGTGGCGATCACTTCAGTGTTGAGTTCTGCAGTGCCGCTGCGACCGCTGCCCTCACGGAACGGGAAAGATTCCTTGTCGAGAGGCGATGCATCCGAACGGGCTTCAAGCCGGAATTCCAGCTCTGCCGCGCGGCCAATGATGCGCTTGGCTGCAGCGGTGTCCTGAATACCCGGCAGTTCTACCACGATACGGTTGCTGCCCTGGCGCTGCACCAGAGGCTCAGCCACACCCAGTTCATTGACCCGGTTGCTCAGCGTGGTCAGGTTCTGCTGCAGGGCGTTGCTCTGCAGTTGCTCCAGGCGATCATCGGACAGAAACAGCCGCAACTGCTGCAACTCGCCTTCACTTCGGCTGGTGCGCGAGAATTCGGGAAACTGATTGCGAATGTGGCTTTCCGCAGCGGCGCGGTCTTCAGTGGTACGGAAACTCGCCGTGATCACCCGCTCATCCGTCTGCTCGATGGTTGCAAAGCGGACATTTCGATCACGCAGTTCACGACGCAGCGTTGCGGAGTAGTCCGACATGCGGTCACTGAGATACTCTTCCATATCCACCTCCATCAGGAAGTGGACACCACCACTGAGATCAAGCCCCAGTGCCATGGGTCGAGCCCCGATTGCCTGCAGCCAGTCAGGGGTGGTTTCGGCGCGGTTCAGTGCGACGACAAAGTCATCACCGACATTCTGTTGGACCAGCGTGCGCGCAACCAACTGGTCTTCCGGGTTCTCCAGGCGTATCAGCAGGGTTCCGTTATCCCGCTCCGCCAACCGCACCGGTATCCCGCCTTCTTCAAGAAGGTCCAGTGCCTGCTGCTCGACATCCGAGGTCAGTGTGCCCGTGGCCGTACTGGGGGAAATCTGCAGCGCATAGTCTGCGGTGTACAGGTTGGGCAGACTGTAGACAAGCCCCAGCAGCACCACGATGGCCACCATCAGGTACTTCCAGAGCGGAAAGCGGTTCAGCATAGTGCGATCCCATAACGACAGGCGGTCCGCAAGGCGGACCGGTTAACCGGCAATATGACCGGGCATGGGCAAAACAGAGGGTTGCCCTTACCCGGCCTATGCCATGATTACAGCTGTTTCAGCGTTCCCTTGACCAGGGTGGCTGCGACAGACGACTTCTGCACCTTCAGCTCAACGCCTTCTGCAGCCTCCATCACGATGAAGTCATCGGTCACCTTGCTGATCTTGCCAGCGACACCGCCAACAGTGACAACTTCATCACCCTTGTTGAGGCTTTCCATCAATGCCCGGTGTTCCTTCTGCTTCTTGGCCTGCGGCCGCCACAGCATGAAGTAGAAGATCAGGACAAACAGACCCAGCATGATGAACGAAGGAATGGGGCTCGGGCCACCACCAGCGGCCAGGGCGCTTGCGGGCATCATCAGACCCAGGGAAAGCAGCATAAGAGACAGGGCTTTCATTGACGTGTACTCCTTGGTTTGGTCTCTTGCGATTAGTGATCGTTGTCAGCCGAAACAGGGCGGTTCTGCCCTCGTTTGGCGTAGAACTCGGTTACAAAGTCGGACAACCTACCTGATTCGATGGCCTGACGCAATCCGGCCATCAGGCGCTGATAATAGCGCAGATTGTGTATCGTGTTCAGTTGTGCTCCCAGCATTTCCTTGCAACGATCCAGATGGTGCAGGTAAGCACGCGAAAAGTTCTGGCAGGTATAGCAGTCACACTCCGCGTCCAGGGGCCCGGTATCATGCCGATGAACCGCGTTGCGGATCTTGACCACCCCTTCGCTGGTGAACAGATGGCCGTTGCGGGCATTGCGGGTCGGCATGACACAGTCGAACATATCGACCCCGCGCAAAACGCCTTCGACCAGGTCTTCAGGCGTACCCACCCCCATCAGGTAGCGGGGACGCTGAGCAGGCATATGCGGCGCCAGGCCATCCAGCACCCGCATCATGTCTTCTTTCGGCTCTCCAACCGACAGGCCGCCGATGGCATAGCCATCAAAGCCGATGGCTTCAAGGCCAGCCAGCGATTCGCGCCGCAGGTCTTCATACATGCCACCCTGTACGATACCGAACAATGCTGACGGGCTGTCGCCATGGGCCTGCCGGCTGCGCTCCGCCCAGCGCAACGATAGATTCATTGAGCTGCGCGCTTCTTCCCAGGTCGCCGGGTGTGGCGTGCATTCATCAAAAATCATCACGATGTCAGAGCCCAGGTCGCGCTGCACCTGCATGGCAATTTCAGGGTTCAATTCTACCGGCGAGCCATCCACGGGCGAACGGAAGGTGACACCCTGTTCTGTAATTTTACGCATCGCGCCCAGGCTGAACACCTGAAAGCCGCCACTGTCGGTCAGAATCGGACCCGGCCAGCCATTGAAATCATGCAGATCACCGTGCTCGCGGATCACCTGGGTGCCGGGGCGCAGCATCAGGTGAAAGGTGTTGCCTAGAATGATCTGAGCCCCGGTTTCTTCGATATCACGCGGCAACATGCCCTTGACCGTGCCATAGGTCCCCACCGGCATGAAACAGGGGGTTTCAACCTTGCCCCGCGGAAAGTCCAGCGTGCCGCGCCGCGCCAGGCCATCGGTCTTGTGCAGCGTGTAGGACATGAAACTCGCGCGCTCACTCATCCGTGGGCTCCTTATGGTAGCGTCGGGTCAGGAACATGGCGTCACCATAACTGAAGAAGCGATAACGCTCTGCGACCGCTGAACGGTAGGCCTGCATGATATTATCATAGCCGCTGAAGGCACTGACCAGCATCAGCAAGGTCGACTGTGGCAGGTGGAAGTTGGTAATCAGGGCATCCACCACCCGGAACCGGTAGCCCGGATAAATGAAGATATCGGACTCACCGTTGAAAGCCCTCAATGTGCCTTCTGCGGCCGCTGATTCGAGACTACGCATTGAAGTTGTACCCACCGCGACCACTCGACCTCCGCGAGCGCGACAGGCTGCAATGGCTGCCACCGTAGTCGCGGGCACCTCTATCCTTTCCGCGTGCATCTGATGGTCTTCAATCCGCTCGGCCTTGACCGGCTGGAAGGTGCCGGCACCGACATGCAGGGTGACGAACGCCTGCTCTATCCCCTGCTCGGCCAGACGGTCCAGCAAAGGCTGATCGAAATGCAGACCCGCAGTCGGCGCAGCCACAGCGCCTTCGCTGCGAGCATACACAGTCTGATACCGTTCCTTGTCTGCTGACTCGTCAGGGCGATCAATATAGGGCGGCAGCGGAATGTGGCCCTGACTGTGCAGCGTCTCCAACCAGCCGGCACCGCCCTGGAGTTCAAGCTCGAACAGGTTGTCTCGCCGCCCGCTCACGCGAATCAGGGCCTGATTATCCAGCACCAGGTCCGTGCCCGGCCTCGGGGCGCGGCTGGCACGCACATGCGCCAGCGCACTCCGGTCATCCAGCAACCGCTCTATCAGCATTTCCACACGTCCACCGCTGGCCTTGTGTCCGAACAGACGTGCCGGAATCACCCGGGTATCGTTCATCACCAGCAGATCACCGGAATGCAGATGCTCTTCAATGTCGGTGAATTGTCCGTGAACCATCTCACCGGAGTTGCCGTCGAGGCTGAGCAACCGGCTCCCCGTGCGCTGCTCCGTTGGATAGCGGGCAATCAGATCGTCCGGCAACTGGTAGTCAAAATCGGAAACGCGCATCGCGCACAAATGCCCTATGAATGAAGGGGCGCTAGTTTACCTAGCCCTGTTTTCAGGTGCCACCCCGGAATGCTGCCCAACTGCTGTCCGGGCATCATGCCCTGTTCAGAGTAATGAGATAGTACGCCCACTACCGCCAGTTGCCGCTTTGCGGGTATCATGAGGAGGAAATGAATATTAAGGAGAATATCACATGAAACATCTGCTCATTGCGCTTTTGAGCCTCGGCCTTGCGGCCGGTGCCAGCGCAGCCGGACAATACGGAAGCAATCACTCTACCTCTGCCATGGTCGGCGCCTACGGGCCGGGCATTGGTGGTATTTTCAGCTACAGTATCCCGCTCAATGTCGACGGACTGGCGCGCAGCGGCCTGGGTATCGTGGCCGAGGGGCAGCTCGGTGGAGGCATCGGCGATGACAAGTTCGGTATGGCCACCATGGTCGGGGCCAAGCTCGTCTTCGTTCTGAATCGCACCACTGACATTTATGGTGGCCTGGGTGTGGGCTCTGAATTGCTGCCGGATACCAACATTGGCGCCGGCGGTCAGGTCGGACTCAATCTCAACCTGGATGGTACCCGAGTCTTTTTCGAAGCCGGTGCTCACCCGGGCAGCAACAACTACCTGGGTGTCGGCCTGCGCTTCTGATACTTGTCCAGATAAACAAAAGGGGCCTGCCGGCCCCTTCACTATTTCGCATTCATTCCTGTCAACACCGCTGGGGCATGCGCCTGCAGAGCAGCCGCGAAGCCACCAATCTCAGTTGTGCTGAATGACCAATGACTTGTCTTTCGCCGGCTCTTCGAAGGCAAAGTCGTCCACAGTCAGCATCTCCAGCACTTCTTTCTCGTAGGTTTTCATGAATGCCGCATCGTCTGCAGAAATCAGGCCGGCACTGGCGGCTGCCTCGAACCGCTGCTCCGGATGCAGTGCCGTCATCGGCAATTCACCCTTGGCATAAGCCTTGTCGACCGTTTTGTACAGTGCATGCGCCCGGGCATTGTCCTTCAGGAGGGCATTATATCGCGCCAGCGGATTGTCCTGCTGGCCTTCCTGCCAGGTCTGCCAGGTACCTTGCATCATGAAGCTGCGCAACGGGCTGTCTGTCGAGATCCCCTTTGCCACAGACCGCTTGAGATCATCAGTCGGCCCTCTCCACTTGCGCCCCAGCGGCATGATTATCGGCTTCAAGGCCAGCGCCAGCATGCGGTTAGGCAGATTGTCGAGCAGACCGATGATGGCATCTTCTATCCGCATCAGGAGGAATTCGGCACTGTGCCTCATCAGCTCCTCCTCGCCGGGCAGGCGCTGACCCTCGTGCCACTGCTTGAGCACCATGGTCAGCAGATACAGGTTAGACAGGATGTCACCCAAACGGGCCGACAGCATTTCACGCTGCTTGAGGGTCGAGCCAAGACTGGTCATGGCGACATCACTCAACAGACCGAACGCCGCACTGAACCGGTTCACCGCACGCGCATAGGGCGCTGCGGCGGCGCCAAACGGGTTGCGCCCTGTGGGTACGAATAGCCCTGCACTGATTGAGCGTGCCACATTGCCGGCAATCAGGCCCAAATGGCCAAAGAAAGCCTTGTCAAACGCCTTGACGTCGTCTGCGTTCTTGGCCTCCAGTTCTGCCAGGACATAGGGATGGCAGCGAATGGCCCCCTGACCGAAGATCATCAGGCTGCGGGTCATGATATTGGCGCCTTCGACCGTGATCGCTACCGGAGTGGCGGAAAACGACAGCCCCAGATAATTGCGCGGCCCCAGCGTCACGGCGCGACCACCATGGACATCCATAGCGTCCATCATGATCACCCGCTGAAACTCTGTCAGCTGGCTCTTCAGGATGGCAGATGGCACAGAGGGCTTTTCGCCCCGATCTATCATGTTGGCCGTGTGGTCCACGGTAGCACGCGATATGTAGGCCAGGCTGGTCATGCGAGCCAGCGGGTCCTGCACCCCTTCCATATCGGCCACAGGCAGGTTGAACTGCCGGCGGATGCGCGCGAAGCCACCGGTCAGTGCCGGGACATAGCGGCCAGCGCCACTGGCACTGGAGGGCAGAGTAATACAACGGCCAACCGAGAGACACTCGACCAGCATGCGCCAGCCCTGGCCGATCATGGCCTCGCCACCAATAATGTAGTCGAGCGGGATGAACACATCCTTGCCCTTGATCGGCCCGTTCATGAACGGACTGCCAATCGGATGATGGCGACGCCCTATTTCCATACCCTTGGTATCGCGCGGCAACAGAGCCAGCGTGATACCCCGGTCTGCTTCGTCACCCAGCAGACCATCCGGGTCAAACAACCTGAATGCCAGGCCGACTACAGTTGCGACCGGCGCCAGCGTTATCCAGCGCTTTTCGAAATTGAGGCGCAGGCCCACCACTTCCTTTCCGTTGATCTTCTGCTTGCACACGATACCTGTATCGGGGATCGATGTGGCATCGGAGCCGGCGCGTGGTCCCGTCAGGCCGAAGCAGGGAATCTCCCGCCCATCGGCAAGACGCGGTAGATAGTAGTCTTTCTGTTCTTCGGTACCGTACTTGAGCAGCAGCTCACCCGGCCCCAGAGAGTTGGGCACCCCGACGGTGACACCCAGCGTGACATTGACCGACAGTTTCTGCAGCACGGCAGACTGGGCCTTGGCGGAGAACTCCAGGCCGCCATACGCCTTGGGAATGATCATCCCGAAGAAACGTTCCTGCTTGAGATAATCCCAGACAGCCTGCGGCAGGTCTGCCCGCTCAACCGAGATATCCCAGTCATTGCACATGCTGGTGGCCACTTCACACTGGTTGTCCAGAAAGGCCTGCTCTTCCCCGGACAGTCCTTCATAGCGATTGGACAACAACACGGCCCAGTCTGGGCGACCGGAGAAAAGCTCTCCATCCCAGCCGACGGTGCCCGCGTCAAGTGCCATCTGCTCTGTCGGTGACACGCGCGGCGCCACCTGCTTGAAAACTGAAAATATCTTTGGCGTGAGCCAGCTCTGGCGGAACATCGGCAGCCCTGCCAGAACGACACCAATGGCGCCGATCATCAGCACAAGCCCAATCAGCGGTGACCGAAGATAGAAAGCAAACACGGTCAGGGCCACCAATGCGATGATGGATGCGACCGCTCCCAGTTGACGCCGCAGCACGGCAAACATCACAACAATAGCCACAATGGCCACAAGCAAATGATTCATAGTGTCAGTCCATTATCATCGACAGATTTCAAACAGTTGTTTGAATCTAGTCTCATTCAACTCTGCTTGCCAGTCAGAGACACTTTTTCTCGGCTACTGTGAATAAAGGGAAACAGTGCTCGGCGCAGTGACCTGCTTTCCGCGTTCTGCGGCATCAGTTCCGGCGGACCCGCATAAGGGCACGCAAAATATCTCGCCAGGTCAGAATCCCGACCACCCTGCCACCTGACGCGACCACCGGTACACAGGACACATTGTGATCGTGAATCACTGCGACGGCCTCATGCAGGCTGGCTGACTCATTCACCGTGTGTGGCTTGCGTGTCATGATCTGATGCACGCGCTTGTTCAGCGTCGCCAGGTCACGACCGGTCTCTGCCGCAGTATTCAGGTAGGGGCTGAGCGCCCTGAGCAGGTCACGATCCGACACCACACCCACCAGTTTGTTGCGCTCGACAACCAGCAAATGATGGAACCGCGTCTTGCTGAAGATGTGCTGCACTTCCTCCAGCGTATCATCCGGTTCCACGGTCACCACGGGATGGCTCATCAGGCGCTCTACAGTCACTGGACTAAATGCCTCTGCCTGTTTTCGGATTATTGCTGCGGGTATTCATGCAGAAACCATTCTACCTTGTCGACCATGGCTTTTGAGCCAATATAGAAGGGCGTACGCTGATGCAGCTCAGTGGGCTCTATGTCCAGAATCCGCCGGTTGCCGTCTGTTGCCTTGCCGCCCGCCTGCTCTACCAGCCAGGCCAGCGGATTGCATTCATACAACAGGCGCAGCTTGCCGGTGGGGGCATTGGCGTAGGAGGGATACATGTAGATGCCGCCCTTGAGCAGGTTGCGGTGAAAGTCTGCCACCAGCGAACCGATATAACGAGAGGTGTAGGGACGCTTGCTGTCGGGGTCCATTTCCTGACAGTACTTGATGTACTTCTTGACGCCTTCCGGGAACTTCACATAGTTGCCTTCGTTCACCGAATAGATAAGGCCTTCTTCCGGAGTGCGGATATTCTCGTGCGACAGGTAGAAGACGCCAATCGACGGGTCAAAGGTGAACCCGTGAACCCCATTGCCCGTGGTATAGACCATCATGGTGGAAGAGCCGAAAATGACGTACCCGGCAGCCACTTGACGATTGCCCGGCTGCAAAAAATCCTCGAGTTGAACCGGCCCGTCAGGGGACGAGACGCGGCGATAAATGGAGAAGATGGCACCAATCGACACGTTGACGTCGATATTGGACGACCCGTCCAGCGGGTCGATCAGCACAACATATTTGCCGCCTGCCGTGTGGGCTTCGTTGAACGCCACAAAGTCCACTTCCTCCTCTGACGCCATTCCGGCCACCAGCCCGCGCGCCAGCAAGGCGGCCTTGAAAGTATCGTTGGCGTAAACATCCAGCTTCTGCTGCTGTTCGCCCTGGATATTCTCCAAACCGGAGGCACCCGTGATGTCCACCAGCCCGGCTTTGTTGATTTCCCGATTGACGACTTTTGCCGCCAGGCGCAGTGCGCCGAAAAGCTGGCTCAGCTCGCCCGTGGCATGAGGATATTCGTGCTGTTTGAGTATGACGTACTCACCGAGGGTCGTCAGTTTGGTCATTGAAGTGCAGTCCTGATGTATTTGATAGATTTCAGTCCATGTAGTGTCGCTTTGGTGGATTCTGGCGATCCACTTTTTGAGCCACTCAGCCGCGGGCCCGACACGGTCGGACCGAACTTGTTGCTCAGAGCCCTACTTTACACTGAAACCCCCTTGTCCCACTAGCGCCCTGCCCGCCAAATCGTGCAATGAAAGGCGCCGAAAAGCGCTGAAATCGATACCATTTGATCTTAAACGATTAAGACATGCCGGCACTCCAACTTGACTCTCCAAGGCCCCTTCCCTACTCTGGCAGCCGAACTGTCGGAGTGCCTCCCGGTTGCAAAACCGGTTGGCTGAGATCGCAATTGCGGGATCCGTGGAACCTGATCGAGCCGGCGCGATGCCGGGTACTGAATGCATTGAGTACCCGGCATCGCGCCCTTACTCGCGTAGGGAACAGAAAAATCACTCAAAACGTGATACTTCTGGACAGCGCTGCTGTTCTCCTCACATCCTCCTCCAACGCGGTCACTTCGTCTTTCTCTGTCCAACCACAGAACAGGAAGAACGGAATGACAACCCAGACCCCAACCGCCCAGCGCGTGGCTGAACTCAGCCGCGATGCCATTGGACCCTTTCCGGGCTCAAGCAAACTCTTTATTACCGGCTCCCGGCCGGACATCCGGGTCGGCATGCGCCAGGTGCATCTGAGCCCGACGCTCGACGCGGCCAGTGGCGAGACGCTGCACAACGAACCCATACCGCTGTATGACACGTCCGGCCCCTATTCCGACCCGGACGTCTCCATTGATGTGCGCGCCGGTCTGGCACCGCTGCGCAAGGGCTGGATCGATGAGCGACCAGCCGGCAATGACGGCAATGTCACCCAGCTCTATCATGCGCGCCGTGGCGTGATCACGCCGGAAATGGAATACATTGCCATTCGAGAGAACCAGGGCCGCGAGCGCCTGCGTGACCAGGCCCTGCACTGGCAGCACCCCGGCCTGGCCTGGGGTGCCAACCTGCCGGAAGCCATCACACCCGAGTTCGTGCGTCAGGAGGTAGCCGCCGGGCGAGCCGTTATCCCGGCCAATATCCACCACCCGGAAACCGAACCCATGATCATCGGGCGCAATTTTCTGGTGAAGGTGAACGCCAATATCGGCAACTCGGCGGTCACGTCTTCCATCGAGGAAGAAGTCGAAAAGATGATCTGGGCCACCCGCTGGGGCGCCGACACCGTGATGGACCTGTCCACCGGCAACAGCATCCATGAAACCCGCGAATGGATACTGCGCAACTCCCCGGTGCCCATCGGCACGGTGCCCATCTATCAGGCGCTGGAAAAGGTCAATGGCATCGCCGAAGACCTGAGCTGGGAGATCTTCCGCGACACCCTGGTCGAACAGGCCGAACAGGGTGTGGACTATTTCACCATCCATGCCGGCCTGCGACTGCATCATGTTCCCATGACGGCAGACCGGGTCACCGGCATTGTCAGCCGGGGCGGCTCCATCATGGCCAAATGGTGCCTGGCCCATCATGAAGAAAGTTTCCTGTACACCCACTTTGAGGACATCTGCAAGCTGCTCAAGGCCTATGACGTCACCATTTCACTGGGCGACGGCCTGCGCCCCGGCTCGGTGGCCGATGCCAATGATGCGGCCCAGTTTGCCGAACTGGAAACCCTGGGCGAGTTGACGCAGATCGCCTGGAAGCATGATGTCCAGGTGATCATCGAAGGCCCCGGTCATGTGCCCATGCATCTGATCAAGACCAATATGGACAAGCAGTTGGAACATTGTGCCGAGGCGCCCTTCTACACACTGGGCCCGCTGATTACCGACATTTCTCCCGGCTATGACCACTTTTCCTCCGGCATTGGTGCCGCCATGATCGGCTGGTACGGCTGTGCCATGCTGTGCTATGTCACACCCAAAGAGCATCTGGGCCTGCCCAACCGGGAGGATGTCAAACAGGGGCTGATGGCCTACAAGATCGCCGCGCATGCGGCTGATCTGGCCAAGGGCCACCCCGGCGCGCAGATTCGCGACAACGCCATGAGCCGGGCCCGCTTCGAGTTCCGCTGGGAGGATCAGTTCAATCTGGCACTGGACCCCGACACCGCGCGTCAGTTCCATGATGAGACCCTGCCGAAAGCGGGCCACAAACTGGCGCATTTCTGCTCCATGTGCGGACCCAAGTTCTGCTCCATGAAGATCAGCCATGAAGTCCGTGATATCGCCCGCCAGCAGGGCGCCCCTGATACCCGCAATGACCGTATCCGGGTGCTGGATCTGGACGAGGCCGAAGCCGGCATGGCGGAAAAATCGCGCGAATTTCGCCTGGCCGGCAGCGAGCTGTATCAGGAAGCCGCCACCGAGAGCGTGGACGGAGACCCGGCCAGATGAGCCGGCCCATAGTATGGAGCATCGCGGGCAGCGACTCTGGGGGCGGTGCCGGCATTCAGGCGGACATCCCCACCATTCTGGCTTTGGGCGGGCACCCGGCAACCGTGGTCACCGCCCTGACGGCACAGAACAGTGTGGGCGTACAGTCAGTCGAATCGACTGGCATGTCCCTGTTTGAACAGCAAATGAAATCACTGGCCTCGGATTTGCCACCGGCCGCGATCAAGATCGGGCTGCTGGCGGAGCCCTGGCAGATTCGCCTGCTGGCTGACAACCTGCCTGCCTGGCGCCAGCGCTGGCAGGCGCCGGTCGTGCTGGATCCGGTGCTGGTCGCCACCAGCGGGGACGAATTGGCGCGCGGTGAAGTGGTTGCCGCCTTGCAGGAACTCTTGCCTGCCGTTGATATGGTAACCCCCAATCTGCCGGAACTGCGCGCCCTGACCAGACAGGCCTGTGACACTCTGGAGGACGCCATCGCAGCCGCCCGCCTTTTGCTGGCACAGGGTTGCCGGTCGGTGCTGGTCAAGGGCGGACATGGCGACTGGGATACTGCAGAGGGCCAATGCATAGACGCATTGGTCACCGCCGACACTGTCTGGTGTTTTGCGCAACCCCGGCTGACGACACGCCACACCCACGGCACGGGATGCACGCTCAGTAGCGCCATCGCCACTGCGCTGGCGACCGGTCACCCGCTTGAAGACGCTGTGGTTCTGGCCAGTCGCTTTCTGCACCAGGGCCTGCATCAGGCCTACGCTACCGGGCAGGGTGCCGGCACGCCGGAACGGTGGCAACGCACAGATGACTGCAACATCGAGTGCTATCCGAATTGGCTTGCCGAACCGGGAGACACAACCAGCACCGACGGCTATCTGGATTGCCTCTGGCAACCGCTGGGTCTCTATCCGGTGGTCCCGGACAGCCGCTGGGTGGCGCGGGTGCTGAAGGCAGGTGTCAGAACCGTGCAACTACGCCTGAAAGACCCGGGTCATCCACGTCTGCGGGATGAAATTCAGGCCGCCATCCAGTTGGGGCAACAATACGGCGCTCAGGTCTTCATCAATGATCACTGGCAACTGGCCATCGAACTGGGTGCCTTTGGGGTGCATCTGGGGCAGGAGGATCTCGTCTCTGCCGATCTGCAGGCGATCCGGCACGCTGGTCTTCGCCTGGGCATCTCGACCCATGGTTTTGCAGAGCTGCTGCGCGCGCTGGCGCTGCGCCCCAGCTATGTGGCACTGGGTCATGTGTTCCCTACCCGCACCAAAAACATGCCCAGCCGACCGCAGGGGTTGGAACGACTGCGTGAATTCCAGGCCATAGCCGATCTCGCCGGCGTCCCCAGCACCGCCATCGGTGGCATCAAGCGGCATCATCTGCCGGCGGTGCGTGCCTGCGGTGTGCGCAGTGTCGCCGTGGTCACTGCCATCACCGAGGCAGATGATCCTGAGGCGGCCCTGCGCGAGCTGATGGCTGGCCTTGACGGTCAGACTGTTGGGGAAGCGACCGTATGAAGACTGAACAGCAGACCACTATCACGGTGACTGTGCAGGGGAAAGTCCGGTATCTGGCCGCCGGACAGAGCCTGAGCGAGGTGCTCACAGCACTAGGGCTGATCTCGCCCGATGGCAAGGCCACTGGCTTGGCACTGGCGGTCAATCAGGAGGTGGTGCCGGCCAGCGACTGGCCGCTGCGCAGTATCTCGGATGGTGACTACATTCAACTTTTTCAGGCCATAGCGGGAGGCTGAACATGCAAGATACCGATGACCCCTTGCATCTGGGCAATGAACGCTGGCAGTCACGTCTGCTGACCGGCACCGGCAAGTTCGGCCATCCGGACACCATGCTGGCGGCGCTCGAAGCGGCTGGCACCGAACTGGTCACTCTGGCGCTGCGCCGGGTCGAGACTGACGGACAAAACGACAATCTATTCGGCCCGCTCCAGCAGACCGGCTATCGCCTGCTGCCCAACACCTCGGGGGCGCGCACGGCAGAGGAGGCGGTCTTTGCGGCCCAGCTGGCGCGCGAGGCCATGGGGACGTCCTGGCTGAAGCTGGAAATTCATCCGGACCCGCGTTATCTGATGCCAGACCCGGTTGAAACACTGAAAGCAGCCGAGCAACTGGTGCAGCAGGGTTTTACCGTGCTGCCCTATGTGCATGCCGATCCGGTGCTGTGCAAGCGACTGGAGGAAGTCGGCTGTGCCGCCGTGATGCCGCTGGGGGCGCCGATCGGCTCGAATCTGGGCCTGGAGACGCGGACTTTTCTGCGCATCATCATCGAGCAGGCACAGGTGCCGGTGATTGTGGATGCCGGGATCGGGCGACCGAGCGATGCGATGGCGGCGATGGAGATGGGGGCGGATGCGGTGCTGGTGAATACGGCCATTGCGACGGCACGCGACCCAGTGGTGATGGCGCGGGCGTTTCGCGATGCGGTCAGTGCGGGGCGGGCGGCCTATCTTGCCGGGCTAGCCGCCGCCAGCCCGCAGGCGGCAGCCTCCAGCCCGCTGACTGAATTTCTGGGTGTGTAGGGGCTGCTGTCGAGTCACGCCCACGGGTCTTCGACTGAACTAAGTGCCAAGCTCGAGTGAGGGTTGCTTGCGGGATTGGTGGCGGGTTTGCCGCCAAGCTCGGGTACATGCCTGTGAGACACGCAAAAAACGTCATCCATGACAGCTCGACTCCGCACATCCCTGTGCGGAGACGGTCTCACAGTGCATGCACCCGGCAGGCGACACCCGGCTATTCACGGAGCCTCCTCCCATTTGGCTCATTGGATGCAGCGCCCCACCACCCCAATACAATCAATAGTAGACAGGTCAATTGAATGAGCTTTGCCGATCAACTGAACAGTCTGGACTGGGACAGTGAAAAATTTTCCTTGCATGGCAAGACGGCCGCAGACGTGGAACGTGCCCTGGCACGCCCGCAGCGCGATACAGAAGACTTCAAGGCCCTGATCAGCCCGGCGGCCCGGACCTATCTGGAGCCCATGGCACAGTTGAGCCAGCAACTGACGCAGCAGCGCTTCGGGCGCACGCAGCAGTTGTTTGCGCCACTGTACCTGAGTAATGCCTGCGCCAACATCTGCACCTACTGCGGTTTTTCGATGGAGAACCGGCTGCGGCGCAAGGTACTGAATGCCGATGAGATTCGCCGCGAGGCGGTAGCTCTGAAAACCCGAGGCTTCCGGCATGTGCTGATCGTTACCGGCGAGGCGCCCAAGGTAGTCGGGGTCGACTACTTTGCCGAGGCTCTGACGGAACTGCAGAGGCACTTTGCCCAGGTCAGCCTGGAAGTACAGCCGCTGGAGCAGGCGGACTATGAACGCCTGCAGGCACTGGGTCTGCACTCGGTGCTGGTCTATCAGGAAACCTATCACCGCCCGACCTATGCCGAGCATCACCGCAGGGGCAACAAAGCCGATTTCGGCTATCGCCTCGACACCATGGACCGGCTCGGGCGTGCCGGTATTCACCGCATGGGTCTCGGGGTGCTGCTCGGGCTCACCGACTGGCGCACCGACAGCCTGATGATGGCGCATCATCTGCGCTATCTGGAGCAGCGCTACTGGCGCAGCCGCTTCAGTGTGTCCTTTCCGCGCCTGCGGCCTGCCGCCGGAGACTACCAGGCCCGGGCGCCGATCAGTGATGCCGATCTGGTGCAACTGATCTGCGCCTGGCGCCTGTTCAGCCCGGATGTGGAGCTGAGCCTGTCCACGCGTGAGCGCGCCGTGTTCCGCGATCACCTGATGACGCTCGGTATCACCAGCCTGAGCGCTGAATCACAGACCCAGCCCGGCGGCTACAGTGCCGAGGCCGATGCGGCGCTGGAGCAATTCGAGATCGATGACAGTCGTCCGCTGGAGGACGTGCTTGCTGCCATCCGGAGCAATGGCTACGAACCTGTCTTCAAGGACTGGCAGGCCGGCTGGTAAACCTGGCCGACTGCTCGTTCAGGCCGCCTCGGAATGCTCCCAGACAGCCCGGCTCTGGCTGATCAGCCAAAGCCCCAGCGCCTTGCTGCCAGGCAGTTCGTGCCATACCCGCGTGTCTGCCGCAAGACCGGCGGTAAGGCTCTGGACAAGGCCCAATTGGTTCTTGCCTTCGGGCGCTACACGGGTCAGTCCCTGCAGGCTGGCCGCCAGATCGCTGCTGCTTGCCGGCAGCGCTTCCAGTTGTCGGCAGACCGCATTCAGCCAATCGGCCAGTGGCGCATCCCGTGCTGGTGTAGGCGGCCAGTCGCGCTGCTGGCGCAACAGTCGAAAGCCACGTTCGGCCTTGCTGATGTCCGAGGGCAGCATGGGCATATCCCGCGCCAGTTCTTCTGCCAGATCGAACAGGGCATTTGCCGGCCCGGTTTTCAGTTCCAGTTCCACTTCTGACAGAGGCACTCGGCCGTCATTCGTGATCACGTGCCCCTGATCCCAGACCAGTTCAACAGCTGCTGTACCGTAATACAGGCCCCATTCATGACGCTCAAAATTGGTTTCAAAGAGTGGTCGCAGCGCCTTCAGGTCAATATCATCCGGGAGCGCACCGGCCGGAAACCGGTCCAGTTCCAGTGCTTCACCGGCGACCGGCATCTCCGACTCTCGTCGCTTGTGCAGGCCACCGCCACCTGAGCTGTCTTTGCCTTTCAGGGTCTGCAGCCACTGGCCTTCATGATAACGCAGGCGCAAGGCGATGCCCGCGCTGGTCAATTGATGATCGGGGGTGTCGAAGTAGCGGTTGATCAGCCTGAAAGTGCGCCGCTGGACCGGCTTCAGCACCGAAAGGTCCTGCACTTCAATATCGGGAGACTCTGGTACCAGCAGCTTGAGCTCGATTTCTTCAGACATTCGCGTGTCCCAGGGAAGTTCACTGCATACTCTAGTGTCTGAGGTCGCTGAGTCAACGACAGCAAGGCGGTGGAAAAAGGCGGCAACGGATACGCTGCAGGCGCTCCGGCCGCATTCGACTTTAATCTGGTCACCGCATCTGCTGTAATAAGCGCCTGTTTCAGGGAATATGCCATGTCCTCCTACAGTGACGACTTTCTAAGCTTTTTTCGGGCCTCGAGCCCCTATATCCATGCCCATCGGGGCAAGACCCTGGTGGTCTACCTGTCAGGTGAGGCACTGGCGCATGACAGCACGGCGCTGATTCATGATCTGGCGCTGCTGCGCAGCCTCGGTCTGCGCCTGATCATTGCCTATGGCACGCGACCTCAGGTCACAGCGGCCTGTCAGGACGAGGGTGTCACCGAGGCATTTGATGACGGCCTCAGAATTACCGATGCGGCCACGCTGAAAGTCGCCACCGGCGTCGCCCAGCAGCTTATGGTGCGCCTGCAGGCCGAGTTCTCCACGGGTCTGGTGAACAGTCCCATGCATGGTGCCGGCATCGGTGTGGTGAACGGCAACTTTGTGCATGCCATGCCCAGAGGCATCATCAATGGTGTCGATCTCCAGTTCACCGGTACCGTTCGCCGTATCGGTGCCGAGGGTATTCGGCAACAACTCGATGCCGGCAACATAGTGCTGTTGCCGCCCTTCGGTTTTTCGGTCACCGGGGAGGTTTTCAACCTCAGCGCGCCTGAAGTCGCCGTATCAGCAGCCGTGGCAACCCGGGCCGACAAGCTGGTGATCGTGGGCGCCATGGACGCTTTGCCCGAGCCTGCCGCGCAAAGCCAGATGACACCGCATGAATTGCGCCAGCATCTGGAGACGCTGGCGCCCGACCTGGCCGGCCTGGCAGAAGCCAGAGCCGCCCTGTCAGCCAGCCAGCAGGGCATTTCCCGGGTGCATGTACTGTCCGCCACGGAACCCGGCGGATTGCTGCGTGAGCTCTACACGCGGGATGGCTGCGGCATCATGGTGTCGCGGGATGACTATGATCGATTCCGCTCTGCAACGGCGGAAGATATCGGCGGCATTCTGGAACTGCTGCGCCCGCTGGAAGACGAGGGCGTGCTGGTCAGACGGTCGCGCGAGCAACTGGAAAGAGACATTGGCGAGTTTGTGGTCAATGAGCGCGACGGCATGATCATCGGCTGCGCCGCCCTGCATCCTTTTGATACCCAGGCCGGTCGTCAGGCCGAACTGGCCTGTGTTGCCGTGCATACCGACTATCGCACCCATGGCCGAGGGGCGCGGCTGCTGGAGCAGGTGGAGCGCCAGGCCCGGGCACATGGTATCCGCCAATTGTTTGCCCTGACCACACGCACCACCCACTGGTTTCGAGAACACGGCTTTGTGCAGGGTGATATCAGCGACCTGCCGGAAGAGCGCAAAGCCCTGTACAATTTCCAGCGCAATTCGCGTGTGCTGATCAAGCCGTTGCCACCGGGGCGGTTGTGATGATGCACACTGATCACGATCAGGAGTAAAGCATTGAGCACCACCTTTTATGAGAGCCTGAAAGCCCGCTGGCACAAGCACAACACCCTGATCTGTGTCGGCCTGGATCCGCTGCCGGAGCGTTTCCCCGGTTCGATAGCACAGCGGCCGGATGCGGTGTTTGCCTTCAATCGGGCCATCATCGACGCCACCCATGACCTGGTGTGCGCCTACAAACCCCAGATCGCGCACTATGCTGCACTGGCGGCAGAAGATCAGTTGCAGCAGACCATGGACTATCTGCGCAGTCAGTACCCGGATATCCCGGTGATACTGGACAGCAAGCGGGGCGATATAGGCTCCACCGCCGAGCAGTACGCCCGCGAAGCATTTGACCGCTACGGGGCCGATGCAGTCACCGTCAATCCCTACATGGGTGCCGATACCATAGAGCCCTTTGCCCGCTACAGCAGCAAGGGTGTTGTTGTGCTATGTCGCACGTCCAACCCTTCTGCAGCAGAGCTGCAGAACCTTGAACTGGCCAGTGGTGAAACGCTGTTTGCGCAGGTCGCCCGGCTGGCGGCCCGCCAATGGAACGGGCGACAGAACCTGGCACTGGTGGTGGGTGCCACGGCGCCTGCCGAACTGGCGCGGGTGCGCGACCTGATAGGTGACATGCCCATTCTGGTACCTGGACTCGGTGCACAGGGAGGCGATGCTGAGGCGGTGCTCAAGGCAGGCCTGACAGAGCACGGTGACGGGCTGATCATCAACTCGTCTCGGGGCATACTGTATGCCAGCCAGGCAGACGATTTTGCCCTCGCCGCACGCAGTGAAGCACAGGCCCTGCGCGATCTGGCGAACCGTTTCCGTCAGCAGTGAACGGATCCTTCCGCGAATTGGGTGCCACACAGGAATAATTGTGGCAACATGCTTTCAGCGGTTTGGACAGGTTGGTTCTCTTGCCCTGTGGCAGAACCCCTCTATACTGTGAATGACAACAATACACTCTGCGGAGGAAAGCACGATGAAAAAGCTAGGACGTTTTATTCTTGCCTCGGTTGTGGCTGCCGGTCTTGCAACCAGCGCCCAAGCCATTGACTACTGGACAGGTGGTGCGGGTGTAGAATCTCGTGAGATGGCACCCGAGTACAACACGGCCATCCAGTTCTTCGGGCAGGATGGCTCCTACCTGTCAGAAATCTGGTTCACCCTGTATGACAGCAGTGGTGAAAGCGTGCTGGAAGGCATGACGGAAGGCCCCTGGCTGCTGGTAGACCTGGATGACGGCACCTACAGCGTCAAAGGGCAGCGTATGGCCTCCGGTGAAATCCAGAGCATCCGCTTTACCGTTCAGGACAATCGGGCGCAACTGCTGGGCCTGCGTTACCACAACGAGGACTGATCTCCCGATCAGCTTGTCAGCCCTTGATGGGCTGAATTGAAAAGCAGCAAAGCCCACTACTCTGAGTGGGCTTTTTTGTGTCTGTTCGATCAGTCAGTCGATCGGACAAGTCACACCAGTACCCTTGATGCCACAATAGCCCATGGGATTCTTGTGCAGATACTGCTGATGATAGTCTTCGGCATAGTAGAACGTCTTGCCACCGCCTATTTCAGTAGTAACCTCGCCATAGCCTGAGCGCTGGAGATTCTCGGTCATTGCGTCGGCGGACTGGCGCGCCAAATCTTCTGCCGCCTCATCAGGCAGGTAGAGAGCCGACCGGTACTGACTGCCTACATCATTGCCCTGGCGCATGCCCTGCGTCGGGTCATGAGATTCCCAGAAAACCTTGAGCAAAGCGGACAGCTCGATCCGGTTCGGGTTGTAAACAATACGCACCACTTCGGCATGGCCAGTGCGGCCGGAACATACTTCGTCATAGGTCGGGTTGGGTGTGAACCCCCCTGCATAACCGACCGCGGTTGAATGCACCCCGGACAACTGCCAGAACAGCCGCTCGGCCCCCCAGAAACACCCCATGCCAACCACCAACTCGTGCGTTCCTTCAGGGAAGGGCGGTGTCAGGCGGGTTCCCAGTACTGAATGTACCGTCTGTTGCATGGGCATTGGCTCGTTTCGTCCCGGCAAGGCATTTTCTGCACTTACCGATAATCCGGATTTGTTGAAAAACTTTGCCATGTTCACCCCCTTTTGCTGGTTGCCGGTGTCCGACCACCCATCTATAGTAGTCACAGACCCAGTCGAGTATAACAAGTATGGAAGACACACGGCGGTTTACCCGCCTGCCGATCACGCTGCAGGCCAGACTGACCTTCGCCGATCAGGTGCTGGAGGGTGAACTGCATGATGTCAGCCTGAAGGGCGCCCTGATGCTGGCCCTGGGTGACCCGCTGCCACCCGACTCGATCGGTCACCCAGGCGCACTGAAACTTGACCTGAACGACGGTGAACTGGTGCTGGCTATGGCCGTTCGCGTGGCGCATCTGGAAGACCACTACATCGGGCTGGAATTTACTGAAATGGATATCGACACCATTTCCCATCTGCGCCGGATGGTCGAGCTGAACCTTGGGCTAGACGATGTTCTGCAGCGTGAATTGGGTATGCTCTGGGACAACAGGAATCGGCCAAACCGCAGTCAATGACTCTCAAAACACTGTTTCACACTCTCATCACCATAGCTCTGGTTGTTGTCGTCTGGCCGCTGATCGGCTGGCTGGCTCTCTACAGTCAGTATGAGCGGCAGACCGCAGCCGACAGATTTCTGACAACATTCACCATCGAAGGCAAGGACGTTCAGCTCGAACCGGGCCGAACTCATCTGCGCTTCTTTCCCGTACCGGCAATCGAGCTCTACAATGCACGCCTGCATGTTGAAGGACTGAGCGAGCCTGTGCGGCTGGCGCACGCGACCTGGCGCTCACGCTGGTACAGCCCGTGGGTTTTTCAGTGGCTGCCTGAGCGCTTTATCGTGCGCAATGGACAACTGTTGCAGGACGCCTCACTCGCCGGACCCGAGAGTCTGGATGAGCTATGGCCGCTGGTCAGACATTTTCATCAGGCTCGTGATGTACTGGGTGACTTCCAGGCACTTGAGGTCGAAGAATTGAGCATTACGCTGTTTGATCCGGATACAGAGAATGTTCTCGATCTCAGGGTTGCCGGCGAACTGCGCCGCACCATGGGTGGCGTGGAACTGCAGAGCATTACCGACCTCTCGGGCGATGGCTGGGTTGACCACGGTTTTCTGCGCCTGCATGGACGCTGGACTCCGGCCGAACAATTCGCCGCGCCTCTGCTGCTGCAGTCGGTTGATGCACATCTGGAGTTCACCAGTCTGACGCGTGAATACGGCCTGTATCAATGGTCGGCTGATGCCGAAAACCTGCGTTTCAATCCCGAGGGAGGCACCATCCGCGCCGACTATCTGGTATTGGGCACCGGTCGCAGTGATGGAACCGAACTGGCCGAGGCCGCCGAGTATGGCGAGCGAACTGCCATCAATAGCCTGGTCTGGCGTGATGATGAGACGAACTGGCGCGCCGACAATGTACAGCGCGCTGTGGCCTTGCAGCCCCATCACAGCAATATTCGCGATGTTCGCTGGCTGCTCGACAGCGACCAATGGCGCACCGGTGGTTCCGATCAGGTCGGTCGGACACAACTGACCTGGGAAATGAACCTGGCCGGGCAACCGGTCAATCAGGTGCGCGCGCAGATGATTCAGGCCGGTGGACGGGCACCGTCACTCGATCGCTGGGAAGCAGACAGTGCCGAAGTAACACTCAGCGTTCTGAGTGCCGACATGACCCAGTCAATGACCGGGTGGGGCAGCGTCAGCAGTGATGTGGGTGCCGCAGAGCTGTCGATTACCGGAGGTGAATTCAGTGAGCAGCGTCAGGAAGGAGACACCCTGTGGCTCTATGGCGACTTCGAAATCACGCCTCAGGGAATGACATTGAGTGATATGTCCGGCACGCTGCGTGGCTCATCCACGGAACGACAGTCGAGCCTGGAAGAATGGGTATCCTGCTGGGGCGACTGGTCCCCTTTCCTGATCGTAGTCGTCACGCAATGCACGGAGCCTGCAGAAAGTGACTGATAAGCCGTCATCCGATAGCCGGTCCGTTCCCCGATTTCAGCAAGCAGTACTGGACTGGTTCGGTCATTCCGGGCGCACTCACCTGCCCTGGCAACAGAAGCAGACCCCCTACCGGGTCTGGGTGTCGGAAATCATGCTGCAACAGACCCAGGTAGCCACCGTCATCCCCTATTTCGAGCGTTTCATGGCCCGATTCCCTACCGTCGAGCATCTGGCAAAAGGCGAGCAGGATGAAGTACTCCATCTCTGGACAGGCCTCGGCTACTATGCACGCGCGCGCAACCTGCACCAATGCGCCCAGCAGATTGTTGCTCAGCATGGAGGACAGTTCCCCGAGGACGTCGACTCACTGGCGGCACTGCCCGGCATTGGCCGCTCAACCGCCGGTGCCATCGTCAGCCTGGCGCTGAATCGCCCTGCCCCCATTCTGGATGGCAACGTGAAACGCGTGCTGGCCCGTTATCATGCGGTACCCGGATGGCCCGGGCATACCGCCCCGGCACGCCGGCTCTGGCAGCTGGCCGAGCAATACACCCCCTATCGAGAGGCGCGCAATTACACCCAGGCCATGATGGACCTCGGCGCAACCCTTTGCACGCGCCGCAACCCGGATTGCCAACACTGCCCTCTGGCCGCAGACTGTCAGGCCTTCCGCTCAGGTGAACCTGAACGCTATCCCGAGTCCAAACCGAAAAAAAACAAGCCGCAGCGACAGGCCTGGTGGCTGCTTTTGCAACTGCCCGATCAGCGCTGCCTGCTGCAGCAACGGGCTCCGGCTGGCCTTTGGGGTGGGCTGTTCTGTTTTCCCGAATTCGCATGCCGTGAAGACCTTGAGCACTGGCTGACCACGCAAGGGCTGGGCCGAGCTGAGCGCGATAGCTGGGCGCCCTTCCGCCATACCTTCACCCACTTTCATCTGGACATACATCCGGTGCATGTGCCAGTCTCCGCGCCGGACCACGTCGCCGAAACAGGCCGCTGGGTGCAACCGGCACTGGAAGAAACCGTCGGTCTGGCCGCACCGACGCGCCAGTTGCTGAACAAGCTGGTGTAAAGAATGATACCGCCCAGGCAAGACCAATCAGGGCTTTGCACAGCCCCAAACAAGGAGCAGCACTGATGACCAGAACCGTCTTCTGCCGCAAATACCAGAAAGACCTCCCCGGACTGGAGCGACCGCCGTTTCCCGGCGCCAAGGGGGAAGACATTTTTCAGCACGTCTCGCGTGCCGCCTGGGAAGACTGGCAGGCTCATCAGACGCGGCTGATCAATGAGAAGCACCTGAGCATGACCGACTTCAAGGCTCGTCGCTACCTGATGGAGCAGATGGATCGTTTTCTCTCCGGCGAGGACTTTGATCAGGCAGAAGGCTATGTTCCCGAGGATTGAGCTGCTGCACAATCACCCGGAATTGCTGAAAAAAATCAGTGAGTTAGCCAGAAAACTATTGACGCTTGGCGGAAAAAACCGTTTAATACGCGACGTCGCTGACGCGAGGCCCAGATAGCTCAGTCGGTAGAGCAAGGGATTGAAAATCCCTGTGTCGGCAGTTCGATTCTGTCTCTGGGCACCAAGCATTCTGAAAACCCGGCTTATGGCCGGGTTTTCTGTTTTCGGGACACAGACAATCCTCCCTGTAGTCAACCGACTCTGCTTTTCTGTGCACCTGCCCTGCTCTACCCTGATTCGGCTGGCTATGGCAGGCTATACTGCATATATAAGCTGACAGGATAATCCTATGCAATTGAACCAGCCCCTGAACCGAGAGCAGCTGGAATGTATCATCGAAGGGGCCGCCTTTCTGGGCAGCGGCGGCGGTGGGCCACTGAGTCTGGCCCGCCCGCTCATCGACTACATGGCCAATCAGTCACTCTGGCCCACGGTGGCCAGCTTTGACCAGATCAAGACAGGCCCTGTCGGCACAGTGGCGGGTATCGGCTCCCCTGCGGCAGCCTCTGGCGGTGATATGGGGTTTACGCGAGCGCCCGTGCGCATGGTCAGACTGATGGAACAATTGACGGGCAGTTCTTTCCGCTGCCTCATTCCCGGCGAGACCGGGCCCATGAACAGCCTGATTCCACTCCTTGCCGGCGCTCAGCGTGGCATTCCCATTCTGGATGCGGATGGGGCCGGGCGCGCCATGTCCACGCTGGGCATGAGTACCTTCAATGAAACAGCCCCGGTGCACCCCTTCGTGATCGGCAATGAGGCCTCCGAAGGCGAGACACCGATAACAGCCCAGTTGACCCTGAACGATCCGTCCCAGGCAGACGCCATGAGCCGATCCATCGTCAGTTCCCCCGCGTTTGATTCAGCCGGAGCTTTCTCAACCTGGCCCTCTACCGTTGAAGCATTGAACAAGGTCGTGGTGCATGGTTCTCTCAGCCTGTGTTTCAGTATCGGGACCATCCTGCGTCAGTCCCAGGCGGCTGGCATAGACCCTTTGCCGGCACTCGCCGAACAGCCGGAACTCAAGCCGCGACTGAGAGTGTTGTTCAGCGGCCCGATTACCGGGGTTGATGTCGATACAACCGGCGGCTTTGATCGCATGACCGTTCGTTTGGGCAAGAAGCCCTCCCAACTGACCATCATGGGGCTCAATGAAAACATGATTGCATGGTCAGACAGCGCCAGCTCTCCAGTCTGCATGGGGCCGGACAGCATCTGCTATGTCACCACAGACGGCCATGCTTTCTCCAACGCCTCGGTGGAAGACATAATGAAACAGGGTAAGACCGTTCACGTGATAGGCCTCGTTGCCGACCAGGCCCTGAAAAAGCCGTCCATCTTGCGAGCCTATGCAACGGTGCTGGCGCAGCTGGGCTATGCCGGTTGCTATCAGCCGCTGTCCGCCGAGCAGGGGGCCTGAGCCGACCAATGAAAACCGTCATCGAGCAACTTCTCTTTCATGGCATGTGGCAAAACTCCCTGGACTCGATGTTCTTGATTCGGGTCAGGGATGACGACTTCTACATAGAAGGCATCAACCATGTACTGGAAGATTTCATTGGCGCCAAAAGTGCCGACCTGCAAGGCACCCGGCTGATTGACCTGCTGCCCGCTCCGGACACGGTTCTGAGTCACTACCGGGACTGTTTGCAGTCTGGGCGTACCATCTACTATGAAGAAGAAGGCATCGCGCCGGATGGATCGAGCAAATTCTGGCACACCATGCTGGTGCCGCTGGAATATGAGGGCAAGGACTTTCTGTTCGGTTCCTCGCGTGACATCACGGACCTGAAGGAAACCGAACGGCGCCTGGAATACGCACGGGATGAAGCCGAAGCGGCCAATGCGGCAAAGACCCTGTTTCTGGCCAATATGAGCCACGAATTGCGTACGCCACTCAACGGCATCATGGGCACCGCCTCCCTGCTGCGCCAGAAACAGAAGGAGAGTGCGGAAACCACCGGGCAACTGGATCTGATCGTGCGCTCTGCCGATGCAATGAACCGACTGGTCGAGGACATACTCGATCTGTCCAAGATTGAAAACAACAGCCTGCGCATAACGCCCTCTCTGGGTGACCTGCGCCCGACGCTGGATGATGTCGTGATTCTGATGCGTGATCTGGCCGAAGAAAAAGGGCTCGACTTCCGCTACCAACTGGCTGAAAAATTCCCCGTTCGCTTGCTGGCAGATGAAGCGCGCATTCGACAGATATTGACCAACCTGCTGTCCAATGCGGTCAAGTTCACCGAGCAGGGGTTTATTCGGCTGGAGGTCACTTACAAAGAAAGTGGCGAGGCCGACTCCGAACACCATGGCGCTTTGCGGATACTGGTGGAAGATTCGGGCATTGGCATTGCACCCGACAAGCTCAATCAGATTGGTACTCCATTCTTTCAGGTCCACCCTGAACGCAACCGACGCCACACTGGCTCAGGTATCGGCCTGTCCGTGTGCAAGTCACTGGTCGAACTGATGCACGGCGATTTCCGGATGCGCAGCGAGCCGTCTGTCGGCACCCTGGCCGAGGTCATTCTTCCGACCCAGACCACAGCGCTCGAAGAGGAAGTACCGGCACCACCCGAGTTTGTACCACCTACCCCCTTCTCCGTGCTGGTCGCGGAAGACAACAATACCAATCAACTGATCATGCGGCGTATGCTGCAGCACCTGGGTGCGGAGGTGACGCTGGCCAGCGATGGCCATGAGGCCCTTGAGCTGGCCCGCAAGAAACCCTTTGCGCTGGTCCTGATGGACCTGCACATGCCTTCTCTGGATGGCATTGCGGCGACCCATGCCTTGCGTGCGGAAGGCTTTGATGTGCCCGTTGTTGCAGTCACGGCTTCGGTTACCCAGCAGGAACGGGAAGCCTGCAAGCGGGCCCGCATGAACAGCTTTGTCGACAAGCCGGTCAAGGTCGAGGCGCTGCGCAACATGCTTGCCCGGATATTTCCTGCCTGACGATCAGAGGCCCGGTTTCCAGGCATGGGTGATCGGATAGCGCCGGTCGCGACCGAAACCGCGCGGTGTGATGCGCACCCCTTCAGGCGCCTGTCGGCGCTTGTACTCATTGCGATCAATCAGCCGAACCACCTGATAGACCGCCTCACGATCAAACCCGGCAGCGACAATGGCCTCCGCACTCTCATCATGCTCGACGTAGCGCTCGATGATCGGATCCAGAATATCGTACGCCGGCAGACTGTCTTCGTCTTTCTGATCCGGCGCCAGTTCAGCACTGGGAGGGCGGGTGATGACCCGCTCGGGGATGGCCGGGCTCAGGCTGTTGCGGTAGCGGGCCAGCCGGAAAACCAGGAGTTTAGGAACATCCTTCAGCGCATTGTAGCCCCCGCACATGTCGCCATAGAGGGTTGCATAACCGACCGCCAGCTCACTCTTGTTGCCTGTTGTCAGCACCATATGGCCCAGCTTGTTGGACAGCGCCATCAGCAGCACGCCGCGCAGGCGCGATTGCAGATTCTGCTCGGTCACGTCTGCCGGGCGGTCGCCGAACACCGGGGCCAGCTCGGCCATGCCGGTGTCATACAATTGCTCGATGGGCAGCACATGATAATCAACGCCCAGCAGTTCGGCTTCGGCCCGGGCGTCTTCCTGACTGATCGATGAGGTATAGCGAAACGGCATCATGACGGCCTTCACGCGATCAGCCCCCAAGGCATCCACGGCAATGGCCAGGCTCAGTGCAGAATCAATACCACCGGACAGGCCGAGCACCACCCCCGGAAAACCGTTGCGGTTCACATAACTGGCCAGCCCCTGCTTCAGTGCCTCGTAGACACTGGCCTCGGCGCTCAGCAGCTCTGCTACCGAATAGTCCCCCATGATCCGAGCGGTGCCTTCCGCGTCGCGGCTGACCTCAATCTTCAGCGTGGCGGTTTCCAGCTCCGGCAGAGCCGCACGCAACTGGCCGTTTGCATCCACGACGATCGACCCACCGTCAAAGACGAGCTCGTCCTGCGCACTGTGGGCGTTGACGTAGAGAATGCCGATCTGATGCGCCCTTGCCTGCCGCATCAGAAAAGCCCGGCGTTGCGACGCCCGGTCGACATGAAACGGAGAGGCATTCAGGGTCAGTATCAGATCGGCACCGGCTGATTTCAGATCTTCCGGCACATCATCAAACCAGATGTCCTCACAGATGCTCAGACCCAGCCGTATACCCTCACACTCCCATACTACCGGTTCAGAACCGCAGGCAAAGTAGCGATGTTCGTCAAATACCTGGTAGTTGGGCAGGCGGCGCTTGAGATAGCGGGCCACAATGGCGCCATGGTCAATCACGAACAGGGCATTGTAGAGGTGGCCGTCGACATGCCAGGGCAACCCTATAACCAGGGCTGTTGGAAGGGCCGCCTGTCGTATTTCGTCAAGCGCTTGGTCAATACGGGGCTGCAGGCTGGGCCGCAACAGCAGGTCTTCCGGCGGATACCCGGTCAGTGTGAGCTCGGGAAAGACCACCACCCTGGCCTGCTCTTCGATGGCTTGTCGTCCGCGCTCGATAATCCGCTGTGCGTTGCCGGGTATGTCGCCCACCGGGAAATCATCCTGAACCAACTGGATGCGCAAACTGTCTGTCATGGTGTTTTCTTTGCCCGTTATCCGGTTGATGGCCGCTGAGGCCGGAATAGTGAGCCCGTATTGTCGGCCAGACGGTCACAGTTGCCAAGGGCCAGGAGCAATTCGGCAGAAGAGCGCCTGAAAGTCTATACCCGAGGTTAGAGGCAGAGCACCGACAACCCGCTAATCTGAGTCGACTCGCAATCTTGATACGACATCCAGGGAGGCAGGTGTCATGCGAACGATTCAGGCAGCTTCACGGCAGCAAGGTTTCAAGCTGTTGGAATTGATGCTGGTGGTCAGCCTGCTGGCCCTGACAGCCAGCTTCGGCGGTCAGCAGATGCGTGATCTGGTCAGTGGCTCACAAGTCAGAAGCAGTGTGCACACGGTGCATATCGCCTTCCGGCTGGCCCGGCAGACCGCGGTCGAAGAACGCACCACCATTACGCTCTGTGTGCTGGACGAAGACGGTGCCTGCGGGCCGCAATGGAACAATGGGCCGCTGGTTGTTTTCCGCGACCCGAACCACAACCGACAGGTTCATACAGCGGACCAGGTTGTCCGGCAGTTTGAGCTGCCGGACAATGTCCGGCTAAGCTCGCATCCCAGCCATATGCCGTGGCACCAGTATAACCTGATGGGGGCCCCGCGCCGGGCAACCGGGGGTCACGTACGACTCTGTGCTCCGGGCGAGTCAGGAGAAAGGGCCCGCATCATCATTGCGCAGGCCGGCCGCACCCGGCTCGAGCGCTATGATGAGCCGGGTGAGGCCTGTGTGGAGTGATCAGCGCCAGCACTCGGTGACGGTATCGTCAGCGCCGCGCGTGCCAGCCTGATTCAGCGTCAGTGTGCCGCAACTGTCATTGGCCTGTACCGTATTGGCATTGGGCACAGCCTGCAAGACGAAACGGGTCTGATCTGTTTCATCATTGTCAACGGACAGAGTATAAAACGCCGTATTGCCGTCCCGCGGGCTGGTGTTGAATGGCAGATTGACACCTGTCGCCAGTTCATAGGTATTGTTGTTGATCCGATAGCGCTCCAGCCACTGCGCCAGTTCCATCAGGTCCGCCGCCGCGTCCGCCCGCCGCGTCCGCTCCTGATAGGTCTGGTAGTTGGGAATCGCAATCGCCGCCAGCACCCCAATGATACCAACCACGATCATCAGTTCGATCAGGTTCACCCCGCGAGCCCGTTTGGGCCCGCGGAACCCGGGGATATACCGGACTCTGTCCCGCATGGTGGGTGTTCTCCTCCACAGTGAAAACATCATCGCAACTGCTCCCAGCCAATTCGACCCGAGGACCCCTGATCCCCCAGTAGCCCAGGGCTCGGGTCCGGGTTGTCATCATCAGGGTCAACCGGCTGCACAATCTGCTCGACGCCCTGAATATCCTGGACGGTGCTGAGCTCTTCGCCCTGAGTCACACCGCCTACCCCTGATACCGGCACCGTGATTTCTTCACCATCGACGATGATTGTGATCATGTCTTCATCATCGAACAAACCGTCCCCATCCAGATCGAACACGGGCGCTTCCGGCCGACTGCCCGTCAGGATATCGAGTTCCATCAAATAACCGGTCCTGCCGATACCGCACGGATCAATATCAGGGATAAGGGTTGTGAAACGCACTGCATTACGACCTGCCCCGGGCGCCAGGCTGGGCCGGCTGACCACACGCTCGCCCTCGTTCGTCCCGTCATATTCGAGTCTCAGGTACCAGCCGGGCTCCGGATTGTTCTCGTCCAGTTGGTGGTCGGTAGTGGCCCTCAGCGCAAAGGTGACGTCCTCGCCATCAAAGGTAAAGTCCACGTCATCCTGGAATATGATCTCCTGTTGCAGCAACTGATTGAAGTTCACCACATTGCCATCATCAATGATGCCGTAGAGCGCCTGCACACTGTTGTCCAGTCGATCCTGATTGCGGAAATAGCTGCCGGTGCCAAATGACACCACATAGGCCCCGGTCTGGCTCGGGTGTGGCTGACCTACCGGCTTGACGGTGATCGGCTTACCGTTTTGTGTTCGGAAAATCTGGGTCAGTGTGGCCTCGTCCAGATCATCATCATCGAATTCGATCCGGTAGAGACGCCCCTGCAGATCACCGACGTAACCGCGACTGGCCACCCGGTTGTTGTTGCCCCAGTCAGTGACCATTGCCGGCGCCATGGCATTCTGTGTCCCAGGGGTGCCGTTTTCGCTACTGATAAAGGTATAGTCTTCAGGATCACTCAGGTTGACAATAAACACACCGGACTCTCCGCTGTCAGTGCCATAACCGTTACCAAACACCGCTGCCCATTCACCGCTGGGCAGACGCACTATTTCAGGATCGGTGACACCATAGCCCAGTTCATCGTGAGTGAACTCCCAGAGCACATTGTCCGTGTCGAAATCATCCTGTGGTTTGGTGACATCCAGTGCGAATACGGTGCGACCGCCGTTACCCATGGTGCCAACCAGTACCGTGTGCCAAGCAGCATTATTGAATTCATCCACCAGATAAGCATCACGAACGATGGGCGTGCCATCGACAAAATAACGGTGCTCGTAGTCAGGATCCGACAGGTAGGCCAGTGGCGCATAATCCTCACCGGGCATCTCTTCAGTCAACAGCTCTGAAGGCACATACGCGAACCACTCTTCGCCACTGTCTACACTGAAGCCATGCAGCATGCCGTCATTGGCACCAACGTAAACCATGTCCGGTCGGTCACGGTAATCCTCGTTGGCACGAAACATCGAATAGCTGTTCCCCTCCGCGCCACCGATCAAGCGGTTACCATAGTTGGCTCTGCCAACAAACTGAGGATTCGAGTTGACGATGTCACCCAAAATTTCCCGCTGTGAATTGAAGGTACGGTCACGTAATCCGGGGACCTGCTGACCATAGAGCCAGTCCATACGTTGATCCCCCAGGCCATCCACATCCATCGCCGCGGGAATGGTGGCACCCAGAAACTCCGCGTCACCATCGATCATGGTCAGAATCCTTCTGGTCGCACTGGCCCTTTCACGTAACTCCGTCGCCGCACTCCACATCATGTCCTGATCAACAAAGTCGAATGCCAGCAGGTCACCAAACCAGCCGCCACTGTCGAACTGGGCCTGAAACACTTTGGTGTCGGTATCCAGGCGCGAAGAGTTGGTGGCCACGGCAGTTGCTGAATCTGAAGTTTCCACTATATCCCTGAACACCTGCGACAGGTTTTCGGCCAGTCGTGCAGGGTCGATGGCAAAATAGTAGTTGTCTGGCAGGCCATCGCCATTGCGGTCCCAGGAGGACACATCACTCGGGAAATCGCGGCTCTTGTCATAGCCGCCCCACTTGGCCGCATAGTAAAGGGGCTCGCGCAGCAACTGAGCTGGCCCGTCACCACTCAGCTCATAGGTGTAGCTGGTTGGATCGTCATTGACACTGCAGCCATCCTCGCAGTCAGTTGCGCCGGTCGGATCTTCATAGGTATAGCTATTGATGCCGGAATGCGCATGATAGCCATCCTTCTCTGTACCACTGGTAATATAACCAAAACCGGTTGATCGACCACTGGAGTCTGCCCAGGTCCGGGTGGTCACGGTAATCTCATCATCAGTAATCTCGTAGGACAGGGTACCGTTGATATCCATATCAAAGTCACTGCCCCACTCGTGGACATCCCACTGGATGAAGAAAGAGCCTGTGCCGTTCTCCGTGTCCAGATCGATTACCCGGAAATCCGTCAAGGCACAGCGCAACCCTCCGTCTCCCTGGTTTTCACAGGCAGGCAGTATGGTCACGGCTGGTTCGGTCTCGCCCGGGCGGGGGATGTCTATACGGGGAATGGCCGAGGCCAGCGCCACACCATGGGTTCGTACGTGAACGTCTGCCGGATCATCATTGGCATCCTGCAGATCATTTCGAATACTTTCTGCCCACGCATAGTGCGCCAGGCCAGCAATATGGTAGGTGCCGTCCTGATTGGGCGCTTCCGGACACAAGCCGGTAACGTCTGCCAAAAACCCGAGAGACTTGGCGGTACACAATGCATTGCCGCCGCCAAAAAACGCTGTCGTATTTGTCGCATGCAGCCCTTCACCCTCACCAACCCGATTGGTCCAGTAGTCAACACTCTCATTGGTGTTCAGATCAGAAATTCCATCAAGCTCTTCACCATCGAAAGAGGAATAACTGGCATTGAAGTTCACCAGGTTCAAATTGGCACACCAATTGTCATTGCTCAGCGGGTCATCCCAATCTTCACTGGTCAGGCCACTGATTCTGTCGTCGGTGACTTCAAAAGCCGATGTCGGGTCTTCTCCGGCAAAGTAACGCACGGCTTCCAGAAACATTTCGGCCTGAGGGTTACCCCAGTTCATGCACTTGCCGTCTTCCATATCACTTTTGTTGACACCGACTCCGCAGTCATCGCCCGCTCCGGTATAGACACCGGTGTCGTGGTTATACCCATAAATACGCAACGCATTCATCGAGCCGACAATGGAGCCGATTGCGTCCCCATCTCCATCAAGCGGCTGAACGAATTGTCCGGTGTCTTCATCCACCTCGTCGGAGAAGGTTTTGATATTCTTGCGCAAGGTGCCGCCAGACAGGTTCTTGTCATAGGTGCCGGTCAACAGTCCGAAATCGATGTCTCCCGAAGCGCCATATTCCTGCAGCAGGCCGGTCGGTTTGAATTCACCATTGGGGTATTCGGTGCAGGCTTCTCCGTTTACCGGAGATTCGTTACAGACCTCAACGCGAGCCACATAGTTTTGCTGGCCAAGACCCACTTCCGAGCGAACCGGATTGTCCGAGTTGCCGCGCAACCCGGAGGCTGTCATGTAGTTGCCGTTACTGAAATTGACACCCCCAACCTGCATGGAGTTGGTGCCGGTGCGATTCTCTTCGTCAGACCACTGGCACTGCCAGCGTTCGTTGGCCGTCCACAGGCTGTAGTCCCCTCTGGCCGCTCTGATCAGCGGAGGGTCGGTGACATTCTGCGAGCGAGTCGTGTCAGTGGCCGTGGTGTTGCAGAAACTGACGCCGACACGCGACAGGTTTTCGATCCGCCAGTTGGACAGCGTGTCCCCCACCCGACTGGCAGGCGTCACATTGGTAATCTGTACACTGATCTGATTATTGTTGTAGCTCCGACTGTAGACCACTGCCTCCAGAGTGGCAGCATTGGCCGCTCCAGTAGGGGTACTCAAAACCCGGATCTGGTCACCGATCTGGATATCACCCTGATTATTCCAGCCCGTCAACGTCAGGGTTTGTCGGTCTCCGGTCGCGTTACGCGAGCCGGAGGGTATCTGGAAACTGGTCGAACTGTTGAACGCAAGTGGGCCATCGTCTTCGGTGCGCACTCTGTCGGCAGTTGTGCCGTAGGGTGTCAGTTTGCTTAGATCATCACCATTGTAATATCTGACCCAACTATGGGCGTCATTGGGCAGGTAGCTGCGCTCAAGCACCGTCAGGTCGGTATCATCTGTCGAGCGATAGCCACCATAGAGAATCTTGCGCACCACATCTATCCGAGCCATCGACACCCAATTGAGGAAATTGCCGCTCCAATCACCGCCGGAAACATTGTCACAATACCCATCAATGGCGGCCCCTGCAGGCGAGTAGCGATTGTTGGTTGTATCGTAGCTGTAACACTGATTGGGATCGAAATAGCCGTAATACTCGAAGCTGTGCGTGTAGGTAAACTCGATATTGCCATCACCCGTCAGGTCGGCATATTCCGGGTAAGCCTGGAAAAAAAGCTGATTGTCGTTGGACATGTTCAACATGACCAAGGGCGCAATGGCCTGAGTCAGGAACAGAGGTGACTGAGCCAGGTTGGCCTGAGCGGACGTGGCCAGCAGAATGGAGCAGCTCAGACCTGCCGCCAATTGCAGGATCTTAGTCTTGAGTCTCCGCATTACAGTTGCCTCCCAGATTATTCGCGAATTCTTACAGTCGACTGCAATACGACAAAGGTGTTTGTGGTTCGCCCAGTTCCCTGAGCCGTGATGGTGAAGATTTCGTCACACTCGGCACTGGCATCCTGCCCTGTTGCACAGACCACGCCACGTTCGGCAATGTGATAGCGAGGCATTTCCGCATAATTGCCGGTTGCCATGGCCGCCGGCATATCTCCGACATCCAGCTGCTCAAAACCAACAGCGTCATCAGTCCATTGGTTGTCATCGGCCGGCCACTCGCCCGGATTGTCGAGGCTGCCGACACCCAGAAAATCGAAAGGATTGGCCAGCAACTCGCGTTCACCGGTGCGCAAGGCAATCTCGGCAGCATTGAAGGCCTCTTCAACATCACGCTGATTGGCTGACATCCGCTCCTGCAGAATCGTGCCCTGCATGGCGCTGACACCCAGCAAGGTGACTGCGACCAGCAGCACCAGAGCCACCAGCAGAGCGGCGCCGCTCTGACGGCGGGACGACAACCGAGAGTAACTGTAACGATCAACACTCATCTATTGCTCTCCCCTCGAGTTATCGCAACCGGTTGCGCAGGCCGATGGTCTGAGTAGCCAAAACCCGGAGGCGCCTGTCTCCGCCCGGCCCAGCAGCGGTATCCGGCGTCGGGTCCACTTCAAGTCCGAGCAGATTGTATGTGCGGGTATTGGTATCCGGATTGCTATTGTCCGGCGAGCGCAACAAGAGTGCCAGGCGCACACTGACCACGTCGGACCAGTCGTTCACGTTGTCGGCTGGCACGTATTGAGTCGCAGACACGGCATTGGAACCACCCGCCACCCCATAGAGAACCTGCATGTTCTCGACGCCACGAATCAGTTCCTGAGCCGCTCCGCCGTTGGGTTCCAGACGCTGAGTAAACAATGCCGGTTCACCGTCAGACATGCCGACAAAGTAGGCACGAGTCTGGATCTGCAAGATTTCTATGCCGAGGTTTGGGGTGTAGGTCAGACTGGCCTGAGAATTGCCCGGGTTGTTGCCACCGGCACTGATGGTGATCCGATCGTTCGCCTGATTCCTCTTCTGCACCAGGTTGCCTGCAGAGCAATCGGTATCCGATATCATGAACAGGTCGTTCTGGCCAATATTTGCAGCAGCCCCCAGATCAATCGTCACATTGTTGGGGTTGATGGTGACACCAGCAACATTCACACCCAGTCTGCGGGTTCCGGAGAGCACCAGCACATCGGTGCCCCGGACCACATTGCCGACCAGGGAAGGGTGAAGCCCGCCTGCCCCGTTGCTCCAACTGTCTCCGTCCGCTGGCAAATCAAAGTTTTCGATCTCGAATACGTCGTCACTGTCCGGCCCGGTATCATCGAATTCCCAACCCATAACCGGCAGATCAAACCACAATTGCTCGTCCAGGTCTCCGGAACCGGCATTGTTCAGCAGATTGACCCGATTGGAGGAACAGCTCCGGAACCCGGCACTGCGGCCATCACGCTGCAACCGGTTGAAAGCAAACCGGCTCTCCTCCTGCATGCGTGAATAGCTCTCGTTGGCTCTGAACGTCTGGCTGGACCCGATAAACAGGTTGGTGGCACCGGCAATCAGCACCAGGCCGAGACCCAGGGCAACGAGAATTTCAATCAGTGACAGGCCAGATGCACGCTGCCTGCCGGTCAACATTTGCCTGCGCTTGCTCATAACTCACTCACCAGTGTGATGCTCTCTGTGGCTTGATCCGGGTCGTTGGGGTCACCGTGCCGGTCATCCACCTCGACCCAGCGCACTGTGACGGTAACCGTATCGCCATCTCGCTGAATTCGCCCATTGCCGGCCGGCAGCAGGCAACGAAGCGAATTTCTCCATTCGTCAATGTCATTCTGCGCGATACTTTCGCTATTATCAGGCTGCCAACCGGAATCGCAGGCCACGCCATTACCCATAAAGTCCAGCGGCGCATAGTCATCCAGATTGTTCCGATTGGCGCGCAGGCGCTCCATCATGTCGGAGGCGAGAAAAACAGCCTGAGTGCGCCCCTGGGCATGCTGGTTGCTCTGCATGGCATTACCCAGCATGGCGGCCAGGCCCAGCAGGCCGACGGCGAGAATCACCACAGCGACCAGTACCTCGATCAGCGACACACCATGCTGCCGGGAAGAAGATTGTGAATACTTTATTGATCTCATCAGCAATCTACCTCCGTCACCATGGGCCGCCCGGAGGGTCGGATGTCAACCTGCCGTGCCCGAGGCTGGCCTGCAGCGCAGTTGGGCGGCCGAAAAGTGAATCTCGGTGTATTGTTCGCTACCCGAGCACCCTGACGATCAAACTCCACCTGAGAGCCCCCGACATCCTGCACGGCAACAGTGACATTGCCTGGCGGGTCGTAGAGCCGGACAACCGAATTATTGGTGCAGTTATCATTCGTGTTTACCACACACCAGCCGTTGTCGAAGTCCAGTCCGCCATCATCACGCGCCAACACTCGCATATTGGCTGCATCGCGTACTGCTTCGCTGCGTGCCAGGGATACGGCGGTTGCCAGGTCATTGGCGGCGGCACGTACCCGCTGGTTCTCGACCAAAGTGGTCAGATTCGGTATGGCGATCAGAGCGACAATGCCGACAAGTGCGACGGTAATCATCAGCTCGATAATATTGAAGCCTCGGCTGTATGGCTGCTTACTCATCTAGCCCATCCTGTTGTTAACGTCTGCGCAGGCATCATACGCCATTTTTACAGGTGAAAGAGTAAATGGGTCAGCAGTAGATCACCAGAGCGGAAAAGCGTGGGCGGTCGAAATCCGTGTATAAACGGTCAAGGGGCACCCGAACTGTGAACTCATTCACAGCATTCTGCGCTCAGCGGGGTGGCCCTCAGATGTTGCGCGCGTCGATACGCAGTTCCCGAGGCAGGCTGAAGGTGACATTTTCCGGTGTGCCGTCCAGTGTTTCCACCCGGGCGGCACCCATATCCTGCAGGTGCTGCACCACCGCCTGTACCAGCACTTCCGGGGCAGAGGCTCCGGCCGTGATACCGACCACCGGCCGGTCAGCCAGCCAGGCGTCCTGAATCTGTGATGCTTCGTCGATCAGATACGCCCTACAACCCATGCGTTCTGCCAGTTCCCGCAGGCGGTTGGAATTGGAGCTGTTGGGGGAGCCCACAACAAGCACCAAATCACAGGCCTCGGCCAGCGCCTTGACGGCATCCTGCCGGTTCTGGGTGGCATAGCAGATATCATTCTTGCGCGGGCCCTGAATAGCCGGAAACCGCTCCCGCAGGGCGTCAATCACCTGTGCGGTGTCATCCATGGACAGGGTTGTCTGGGTGACATAGGCCAGGCGTTCCGGGTTATCGACCTGCAGCGTGGCCACGTCTTCAACGGTTTCCACCAGATACATGGCACCGCCTTCACGGGCATTGAACTGGCCCATGGTGCCTTCGACTTCCGGATGACCGGCATGGCCGATCAGCACGCACTCCATGCCGTCACGGCTGTATTTCATCACCTCAAGGTGTACCTTGGTCACCAATGGGCAGGTCGCGTCGAACACCCGCAACTGGCGGCGTGCGGCCTCTTCCTGCACGGCTTTTGACACGCCATGAGCGGAGAAAATGACCAGTTGATCGGCCGGCACCTCATCGAGTTCGTCGACAAAGATGGCGCCCTGGCTGCGCAGCTTGTCCACCACATAGCGGTTGTGCACCACTTCATGACGCACATACACCGGCGCACCATAGATTTCCAGCGCCCGGTCGACGATATCAATGGCCCGGTCGACACCGGCACAAAACCCCCGTGGATTTGCCAGCTTGACCGCTTGCGGGCCGCTGTCGGGCTTGTGGGTCTGTACAGACATGGTCCTATGCTCCGGGTTCATTCAGTCAGCCGCCGCCGGGGCCGGGTTGACCGCGACAATGCGAACGCGAAAGGTCAGGGTCTTGCCGGCCAGCGGATGGTTGAAGTCCACCTTAACATAGTCCCCGTCCAGCGATACAACCACGCCGGGCAGCTCGGCCCCGGCGGCATCGGCAAAAGACACGACGACACCCGGCTCTAGCGGATAATCCGACCCGAATTGATGGCGTTTGAAGCTCTGCATATTGTCCTCGCGGCGCGGGCCGAAGGCGTCGTCCGGCGGCACTTCAAAGGAAGCTTCTTCACCGGCCTGCAGTCCGATCAGCCGCTGCTCGAACCCGGGGGGCAGATTCTCGTCGCCGATAATCAGGGTAGCCGGGTCGCTTGCGAAATTGCTGTCCACAATCTCACCGTCCGGCAGCGCCAGCTCGAAATGCAGGGTGACCTGATGATTCGCCTCGATCTTCATGACCTTATGATCTGCCCTTGCTCTGTTGCTCCTGGTGTTGCTGGCGCGGAGCCAGCCAGAAGGCATCCACCAGCAGCATGACGGCACCAATGCTGATGGCGATATCCGCCACATTGAACGCCGGAAAATGATAGCCCTGCCAGTAGAACAGCAGGAAATCGGCCACGTGGCCATACAGGATCCGGTCTACAACATTGCCGATGGCGCCACCGAGAATCAGCGTCAGGGTAACCGGCATCCAGCGAGCATTACGTGGCAAGCGCAGCAACCAGATCAGCAGCACCAGACTGACCACCACGGCAACCACGGTAAAGAACCAGCGCTGCCAGCCACCGGCGTCCGCCAGCAGGCTGAACGCTGCCCCCGGGTTGACCGTATAAATCAGATCAAAGAAGCCCGGGATCACCGTGATCCGCTCACCGAACACAATGTGAGCGGCCACCAGATGTTTGGTCCACTGATCAAGCACCAGCACCGCCAGCGTAATCAACAGCCAGCGCGCCTGGCGCGGCTGCAGGCCGAAGCGCTGCATCAGCGAACCCTTTGCTGCCATCAGGCGTAGAGCCTCTGTTCGCCATCGCCGGCCACATTGGTGACACAGCGCCCGCAGATGTCCGGGTGGTCCGAGTCTGCGCCGACGTCGTCTCTGTGATGCCAGCAGCGCACACATTTCGGCTTGTCGGAAATGGTGGCCACCACCTTCAGGCCTTCCACGCCGGAGTCCTGTGCCTCTGCCGGTGCATCGCCAAGCGGCTTGACGGCCGCCTGCGAGGTGATCAGCACAAAGCGCAGCTCGTCACCCAACTGTTCCAGCACAGTGCGCATGTCATCGGTGCAGTAGAGCGTTACCTCGGCACCCAGGCTGCCGCCCTTCATGCCTTCGGAACGCATCTGCTCCAGCACCTTGTTGGTGCCCTCTTTCGCCTTGATGGCCACTTCCCAGAAGTCGTCACCCCACTCGGTGTCGTCTTCCAGCAGGCGCACGCCGTCATACCACGTATTGAGGAAGACCGATTCGGCCTTCTCGCCCGGCATGTGTTCCCACAGTTCTTCGACCGTGAAACTGAGAATCGGCGCAATCCAGCGCACCATGGCGTTGAAGATATGATACAGCGCGGACTGCGCACTGCGCCGGGCCAGTGAATCGGCCTGCGTGGTGTACTGCCGATCCTTGATGATGTCCAGATAGAAACCACCCAGCTCCAGCACACAGAAGTTATGCACCCGCTGATAGACGTTCAGGAACAGGTAGTTGTCATAGTGGCGGCAAATCTCGTCCTGCAGCTGCGCGGCCCGGTGCACCATCCAGCGGTCCAGCGCCAGCATGTCATCCAGCGCCACGCTGTGCGCGGCCGGGTCAAAGCCGTTCATGTTGGCCAGCATGAAGCGGCTGGTGTTGCGGATCCGCCGGTAGGAATCACCGGTACGCTTGATGATGTCCTCGGAGCAGGTCATCTCGCCACTGTAATCGGTCGAGGCGATCCACAGGCGCAGCACATCGGCGCCCATCTTGTTGTTGATCTCTTTCGGGTCCACCACATTGCCCAGTGACTTGGACATCTTGTGGCCATTCGGATCAACGGTGAAACCGTGCGTCAGCACCTGCTTGTAGGGCGCTTCGCCATTGATTGCGATCCCGGTCTTCAGGGAAGACTGGAACCAGCCGCGATGCTGGTCCGAGCCTTCCAGATACATGTCGGCCGGATACTGGCCCAGTTCCGGGCGCTTGCGCAGCACGCTGTGGTGCGTGACACCGGAATCAAACCAGACATCCAGCGTGTCGGTGACCTTGTCATAGTCTGCGGCCTCGTCGCCCAGCAGTTCGGCCGGGTCCAGGTCCCACCAGGCCTCCATGCCATCGACTTCGACCCGCTGCGCCACCTGCTCGATCAGCTCGGGCGTACGCGGATGAATCTCACCCGTGGTATTGTGCATGAACAGTGCGATGGGCACTCCCCAGGTACGCTGGCGGGAGATACACCAGTCCGGGCTCTGGTCGATCATGCCTTCCATGCGCTGCTGACCCCAAGACGGTACCCAGCGGATGCCGGGGATTGCTTCCTGAGCATTCTTTCTCAGATCGTTTTTGGTCATGGACACGAACCACTGCGGCGTGGCGCGGTAGATCAGTGGTGTCTTGGTGCGCCAGCAATGGGCATACTGGTGCTGAATCTCGGTATGCGCCAGTAACGCATCATGGGCCTGCAGGCGCTCGATCACCAGCGGGTCGACCTTGTACACATGGACGCCGGCAAAGCCTTCGATATGATCCCGATACAGGCCGCCATCAGTCATGGGGTTGATGGTATCAATGCCGTATTTCTGGCAGATCAGGAAGTCGTCCATGCCATGGTCGGGGGCGGTATGCACGCAGCCGGTACCGGCATCCAGGGTGACGTGATCGCCCACCAGTACCGGCACGTCATAGCCATAGAAAGGATGCTTGAGGCCGAGACGGTCCAGTTGATCGCCGCGAGCCGTAGCCACAATCTCGTACTGGCTCCAACCATACCGCTCGGCCAGGCCTTCGACCAACTCGCTGGCCAGCACGTAATGGCTGCCATTGGCTGCTACCAGGGCATATTCCAGCTCGCGCCCCAGACTGACGGCCAGGCTACAGGGAATGGTCCAGGGTGTGGTGGTCCAGATCACCACCTTGGCGGCCTCCGGCGTGGAGACACCAAACGCCTTGCCGAGTGCCTCCAGATCCACCACCGGATAACCGACATCAATGGACTGCGAGGTCTTTTCCTTGTATTCCACTTCGGCCTCGGCCAGCGCCGATTCGCCCACCACACTCCAGTAGACCGGTTTGTAGCCCTTGTGCAGGTGGCCATTCTCGATAATCCTGCCCAGCGCCCGAATGATGTCGGCCTCGACCTTGATATCCAGCGTCAGATAAGGATTGTCCCAGTCGCCGAAAATGCCCAGGCGCTTGAACGAGGTGCGCTGCCCGTCAATCTGCTTCAGGGCATACTCGCGACATTTGCGGCGGAAAGTCTTGTGATCCACCTTGTCTCCGGCTCGCCCGATCATGGTCTCGACCTTGTGCTCGATGGGCAGGCCATGACAGTCCCAGCCGGGCACATAGGGGGCGTCGTAACCGGCAAAGGTTTTCGACTTGACGATGATGTCCTTCAACACCTTGTTCACGGCATGACCGATATGGATATCACCGTTCGCATACGGAGGGCCGTCATGCAGAATGAACTTGGGCCGCCCGGCAGAAAAGTCCCGAATCTTCTGGTAAAGACCCGTGGCTTCCCACTGTTGCAGGCGCTCAGGTTCACGCTGCGGCAGGCTGCCGCGCATGGGGAAATCGGTTTCCGGCAAATTCAGCGTGGCTTTATAGTCAGTCATGGCCTTGTTATTCAGTCCTCTGGCCCGGCAAACGCGGCGCGGGCAGTTGCGATGTCTTGATGTATCTGTGTCTTCAATTGGTCCAGCGATGCGAACTTGCGGGCGTCGCGCACTTTTTCGATAAACTCAACGGTCAGTGGACGCCCGTACAAGTGCAGATTGTGCTGCAGCAGATGTACTTCGAGCAATGGCCCCAGATGGGCAAAACTCGGCTTGATGCCCACATTGGCAATGGCTGGCAGGCGTTCGCCATCTGTCTCCAGTCGTGCCCACACCCGATAGACACCATTGACGGCACGTCTGTGGTGGCCGATGGCAATATTGGCCGTGGGGAAACCGAGCTGCCGGCCCAGTTGCTGCCCGTAGATCACCCGGCCCGACATCCGGTAGGGATGCCCGAGCAACATCTCTGCCGTGGCGAAATCTCCGGCCTGCAGCGCCTCCCGGATAGCCGTGCTGCTGACCCGCTGATCGGCAGCGATAAAGGACCGGGTACCCACAGCTGTGAAACCGCGCTCCGGTCCCATTGACTGCAACAGCTCAAGGTCACCGCGGCGGCGGGCACCAAATCTGAAATCATCGCCGACAACAATGTGGCGCGCCCTCAGGTGGCCGCAAAGCCGCTGCAGCACAAAGTCTTCCGGCTCTTCGGCGGCCAGCCGGCCATCGAAGCGCATGACCCAGACCCAGTCCATGCCCATGTCGCGCAAGGCCACGACCTTGTCGCGCAAGGCATACAACCGGGGCGGCGCCGCATCACCCATGAAGAATTCACGCGGTTGCGGCTCAAAGAGAACGACGGCAGTATCCAGTTGATGGCTCTGCCCGTAGTCCAGAAGCCCCTGGAGCAATTGCCGGTGGCCCAGATGAACGCCATCGAAATTGCCCACGGTCACCACCGTTTCTCGCTCGGGCGCCAGTCGGGGCTGTTGTCCTCGCAGTAACTTCACGGCACGCTCATTGCCAAAGGGTGCCGTATTATAACGATGACCGGCTGCTGCGGCTAGCGCGACAGATGAGACGGACGCCACCCCAGCAGCCCCAGGCCGGCCACGTAAACCAGCAGCCCCACACCAATCAGCGCGGCCAGTTGCACTGTGCGCTGCTGCAGGTCGGCCATCAGCCACCATTCCGCAGCCGGCGCCAGCCAGCTCAGCACCAGTGCCATCAGAAGTGCCGATGCGCCAATGGCCAGCGTGCGTCGATGACGCAACAAGGCCAGCGGCTCGAAGTAGCCCTGGCGGGTCAGCATCCAGGCCAGCAAGCCGGCGTTCAGCCAGGCCGAGATCGAGGTCGCCAGGGCCAGACCCACATGCGCCAGCGGCCAGATCAGGATCAGGTTGAACACCATATTGGCCAGCAGCGCTGCGGTGGCGATCTTGACTGGTGTTTTCATGTCCTGGCGGCTGAAAAACCCGGGTGCCAGCACCTTGACCAGCATGAAGGCCGTCAGGCCGAGGGTATAGGCCTGCAGGCTGGCCGTGCTCTGCATCACATCATAGGGCGTCATGGCACCATGGAAAAACAATGTACTCAGGATGGGCGTAGCCAATACCCAGAGCGCCACGGCCGCAGGCACACCCAACAGCAATACCGTGCGCACCGCCCAGGCCAGGCCGTCACGGAAGGCCTGTCGGTCATCTTTTGCAGAGAGAGCGGACAGACTCGGCAGCACCACTGTGCCGATGGCAATCCCGATCACCCCCAGCGGCAGTTCGGTCAGCCGATCGGAATAGTACAGCCAGGCCACACTGCCGCCTTCGAGCCAGGAGGCCAACACCGTATCCAGCAACAGATTGATCTGACTGACACTGACCGCCAGCATGGCCGGCGCCATCAGGAGAAGAATCTTGCGCACCCCCGGATGCTGCGTATCCCACACCGGTCTGGGCAGCAGCGACAGGCGCCACAGGAACGGCACTTGAAACAGCAACTGCGATACACCGGCGATCAGTACACCGAAGGCCAGCGCATGGGCTGGTGTCTCCGCCCAGGGCGTGAGCCAGAGGGCTGCACCGATCAGACTCAGATTGAGCAGTACCGGAGTGAGCGCCGGCACGGCATAGCGGCCATAGGTATTGAGAATGCCGCCGGCAAAAGCCACCAGCGAGATAAAACCCAGATAAGGGAAGGTCCAGCGGATCAGGTCGGCCGTGAGCGCCAGCTTGTCCGGATACTGATGAAAGCCGGAGGCAAACACCCACGCAATGCCGGGTGCGGCAAACCAGGCGAGCACACACAGCGTGAACAGCGAAGCACCCAGTATGGCCAACACCCGGTTGGCCAGATCCTGCACGGCCGCCAGCCCACCGTTTTCCTTGTACTCGGATAGAACCGGCACAAACGCCTGTGCAAAAGCACCTTCGGCAAACAGGCGGCGAAAGAAATTGGGGATCTTGAAGGCCACATAGAAGGCATCTGCCGAATGGGTGGCACCCAGCAGATTGGCCATGACGACATCACGCACCAACCCCAGCACGCGCGACACCATGGTTCCGGCACTGACGATCAGTGAACTCTTGAGCAGTCGCGAATTGGCCATACTGAATCAGTGTTTCCTTGCCCCGGGGTTAACTGACCAACACATCAGCAGCATCCGACCTGCCATGGCCGGATCCGGCATCGTTATAGGAGGGCAGTCTACTGCAAAGCCGCCTTTACTGGAATGCAGTTTGGTTTGACAAGCATGGGCCTCGCGCTTAAAATCGCGCGCCCTGATACCCACATTTATCCTGAATTGGTAAAAGATAGGAGCGCTCAACCGTGGCAAACAATCCTGGTTCTCGTAAACGTGCACGCCAGACCGTGAAGCGGCGTGCCCATAACGCCAGCATGCGCTCTATGGTACGCACGTACGTGAAGAAAGTAGTTGCGCAGATCAATGCCGGTGACTACGAGGCAGCCAAGAAAGCCTTGTCTGCTGCACAGCCCAAACTGGACGGCATGGCTCGCAAGGGTCTGATCTCCAAGAACAAGGCTTCGCGCACCATGAGTCGCCTGTCTGGTCGTATCAAGGCTCTTAAAGAGGCCTGATTGAAGGCTTAGCCCTTTGGGGTAGCCTGACCGGGCACAAAAAAACCAGCCTCTGGCTGGTTTTTTTGTGCCTGACATAAGGTGCTTTCTGCTGCTCTACATGGGCGTTACATACAGGTCGCCGAGCAAACGGGCACATCGGTAGATGATCCAGCCCGCCCAGCCGAAGACGATCAGGGCCGGCACCATAATCATCAGCGGCGTGAGGAAAAACGGAAAGATCAGAAAGCCGACAATCCACACAATCCAGCTCTGCCAGAACATGCGGGTGCCGGCCTTGGCCACGTGATGTCCGGTCTTGCGATAGAGCCACCAGGACCAGAGGCCTGCCGGAATCCATAGCACCAGGGTGAACGCCCCCAGAAAATAGAGCCCAAGTATGCACTTGAGCTGAGTTTCAGTCTGCATCAATCTTCCTCCAGTGCATGCTGTACCGGCAGCCAGAACTCACCGGACAAGTCAGGTGTCCAGGCTCCGGTCGCCCAGCGTATCTGCACCTGCACTTCCGTGCAGTCTCCATGGTGATCGGCCAGCCCCCAGAAAAACTCCCAGGTCCGGCCGTCAGCATCGACAACGCGCTGTTCGACCTGCGCGGAACGCGTCAGGCTGACCGCCTCCGATACCACATCTTCGGCGTTTGCCTCCAGGGCGTCAATCAGGGTAACCGCGCCGGTCGCCTTGATGCGGTCGCGCAATACATCCCAGTCTTCGACAATGGTCTGAAACAGCATCAACCCATCGCCCTCGGAGGAGATCAGCGGATGCGTCGTCGTACACTCGTGCGCTATGGCCGCACCCGGCAGGATCGCCATGAACATTACGGCAAGTGTGCCACGATACGACAGCTTTCTGGACATCAGGATGGATCGCTCCTTTTTTCTGGTGGTGTCTGGTAAAGAATTGAATTCGGTCAGGCTCAGCGAGGCGTCTCACTGCCACCCTTCTTGGCGGCCTGCCACAGGGCATCCATCTCTTCGAGACTGGCTTCCTGCGGTGCTTTTCCCTGAGCCTGCAGCGCCTGCTCGATATACTGAAAGCGCCGGGTGAACTTGTCGTTGGTGCGGCGCAGCGCGCGCTCCGGGTCCAGTTTCAGATGCCGCGCCAGATTCACGGTGGCAAACAATATGTCACCCAGTTCGGCTTCCATATGGTCGATATCGCCACTGGCGCTTGCTTCGCGCAGTTCCGTCAGTTCCGACTCCAGCATGGACCACACCGGGTCGACATGGTTCCAGTCAAAGCCGACTCGGGAGGCTTTCTTCTGCAATTTGGTCGCGCGGGCCATCCCCGGCAGCGCCAGCGGCACATCGCCCAGCACGCTGGCGGGTATTGCCTCTGCAGACGATTTTTCTTCCGCCTTGATACGCTCCCAGTTGGCGGCTACCTGCTGCGTGCTCACGGCATCTGCACCGCGACGACTTTCCAGGGTGCCGTCGGGAAACACATGCGGATGGCGCCGCAGCAATTTGGCGGTGATGTCATGAACAACATCCTGGAAACTGAAATCGCCCCGCTCTTCGGCAAGCCGGGCATAGAAGACCACCTGAAACAGCAGGTCGCCCAGCTCTTCGCGCAAATGCGTCCAATCCTCACGCTCTATGGTGTCGACAACCTCGTACACCTCTTCCAGCGTGTGCGGTACGATGGTGGCAAACGTCTGTTTCAGATCCCAGGGGCAGCCGTCATCCGGATCACGCAGGCGCGCCATCAGAGTCAGCAGATCATCAAGCTGAAAACGCTGCGCCTCACTCATGTGGCACCACTGGCCTGATCAGACAGGCGTCGGCATTCCACGACATTGGGAATCTTCTCGATCTGACTGAAGACCCGACTGAGGCGCTGCAGGCCGTCGATCTCCAGCGTCAGCCTGATGCGGGCGGTGGTCTCCTGCTTGTCGGACAGGGTATTCGCAGCCAGTACATTCACGTGCGAGTTGGCCAGCACCATCATGATATCGCGCAGCAGGCCAGTCCGGTCATGGGCCTCGATAATGACATCCACCGGATAAGCATGATGGACCTCACGCCCCCAGCTGACTTCAATGATGCGCTCCGGCTCCGTGCTGCGCAGTTGCAGCAGGTTCACGCAATCCTCGCGATGAATCGACACCCCTCGACCTTGGGTGACATAGCCAACAATGGCGTCTCCCGGCACCGGCTTGCAGCATTTGGCCATAGTGGTCAACAGGTTGCCCACGCCCTGGATATAAAGGTCACTGTCAACCGAACCGGTATCCCTGGGCCGCGAGGTCGGCAGCTCCCTGATTTCCGGCTCCGGTCGCTGCTCGCGCTCGAGCGCATGCACAACCTGCATCAGGCGCAGATCACCGGCGCCGATAGCAGCAAACAGGTCCTCGGCAGAATTCTGCTTCATGGCGGTGGCCAACTGTGCATAGTCCGGCACCTGCAGGCCAAAGCGCTTGATTTCTCGCTGCAGTGCCTGCCGCCCATCGGCGATATTTTGCTCTCTGTCCTGGGCCTTGAACCAGGCGGCCACCTTGGCGCGCGCACGGGAGGTGTTGACGTAACCGAGATCGCTGTTCAGCCAGTCCCGGCTGGGGTGGCTGTTGGCCCCGGTCAGTACTTCCACTTGGTCACCAATCTGCAGTGTGTGATTGAGCGGCACCATGCGGCCATTGACCTTGGCGCCCCGGCAGGCATGGCCAATTTCGGTATGCACTCTATAGGCGAAGTCGACCGGCGTGGCACCGGAGGGCATATCCACGATGTGGCCTTCCGGGGTCAGCACATAGATGCGGTCATTGATGACCTCGCGTTGCACATCATCAACACCCTGGTCCACTTCAGCCAGCTCGTCATGCCACTCCAGAACCTGGCGCAACCAGGCCATCTTGTCTTCATAGCCCTGGCTGGCCGAACGTACGTCGGTGCCCTTGTAGCGCCAATGTGCACACACACCCAACTCCGCATCTTCATGCATCTGTTCGGTGCGGATCTGGATTTCCACCACCTTGCCCTCCGGCCCGATCACCGCCGTATGCAGCGAGCGGTACCCATTGGGCTTGGGTGAGGCGATGTAGTCGTCAAATTCCTTGGGAATATTGCGCCAGGTGGAGTGCACGATACCCAGCACGCTGTAACAGTCACGCACCTCGGGCACCATGATGCGCACGGCACGGATATCATACACCTGGGAGAAACTGATGTTCTTGCGCTGCATCTTGCGCCAGATCGAATAGATGTGCTTGACCCGGCCATTCACCTTGCCCTGAATGCTGGCTTCATCCAGTTTCTGCTGCAGGGTGGCAATGACTTCCCGGACATAGGCTTCGCGCGCCAACCGCTTTTCATCCAGCAGGCGTGCAATTTTCTTGTATTCCGTGGGGTACAGATAGCGGAACGAGAGGTCTTCCAGTTCCCATTTGACATGGCCGACCCCCAGCCGGTGCGCCAGCGGGGCATAGACATCGAACACCTCGCGAGCCACCCGGTGACGCTTGGCGGCCGGACTGTTCTTCACCGCCCGGATGGCGCAGGTCCGTTCGGCAATCTTGATCAGTGCCACACGCACGTCGTTGATCATGGCCACCAGCATGCGACGCACATTTTCCGCCTGAGAGCCACTCTGGCCGAGCACCGCCTTGCGCGTACCGCGATGCTTCTGCTGGATGGCCGCCATGCGCAGCACGCCTTCTACCAGGTTGGCCACCTGCGGGCCAAACTGGTCACGCACGGTTTCAAGCTGCAGCTTGCCCTCGCGCACACTGCGATACAGGACGGCGGCTTCCAGCGTCTCCTGGTCCATGTTCAGGCCGGCCAGTATCTCGGCCATTTCCAGACCGGTGCGGAAACTGCTGGTGACATCCGACCAAATGTGTTCTGCGCCCAGAGCTTCTTCTTCGGCCCGCCGGGCTATGCGACAGGCACGCAGCAACTCATCTTCATCGAGCAATACAGTGCGATCTCTCAGCCGCTGCATCCAGGCTTCAAGATTGACTGTACCGTCCATGGATACCGGCTGTTCGTCTCTGACTTTAACCATTTCAGACCTCGTACAGCGTCAGCGCGACGCGAATACCCCGGTCGAGAGGTAACGGTCGCCGCGGTCGCAGATGATGGCGACGATCACTGCGTTCTCAAGCCTTTTTGACAACTCCAGCGCTGCCCAGACCGAGCCCCCGGAGGACACACCGCAGAATATGCCTTCTTCACTGGCCAGCCGCCGCATGGTGTCTTCGGCCGCCTGCTGCGGTATATCAATAATTTCGTCCACCCGCTGCCGCTCGAAGATCGACGGCAGATAGGCTTCCGGCCAGCGCCGGATACCCGGTATCTGTGCGCCGTCAGCCGGCTGCAACCCTACGATACAGACATCCGGATTCTGCTCCTTGAGATATCTCGACACCCCCATGATGGTGCCCGTGGTACCCATGGAACTGACAAAATGAGTTACCTTGCCCTGCGTCTGCGCCCAGATTTCTGGGCCTGTGCCCTCATAGTGGGCACGCGGGTTGTCCAGATTCCCGAACTGGTTCAGCACCAGGCCTTCGCCCCGAGCCTGCAGCGTGTCGGCCAGATCTCTTGCACCTTCCATGCCTTCTTCCTGGCTCACCAGAATCAATTCGGCACCAAAGGCAGCCATAGACGCCTTGCGCTCTGCACTCATGTGATCCGGCATGATCAGCTTCATGCGATACCCCATGATGGCTGCAGCCATGGCCAGGGCGATTCCGGTATTGCCACTGGTGGCTTCAATCAGCGTGTCACCCGGCTTGATGTCGCCTCGTGCCTGGGCCTGCCGGATCATCGACACGGCTGGCCTGTCCTTGACGGACCCTGCGGGATTATTCCCTTCCAGCTTGCCCAGAATGACATTGCTGGTATCGCCCGGCAGGCGCTGCAGCTTCACCAGCGGTGTGTTGCCTACAAAGTCTGCAATGGTCGGGAAATCGTCAGAGGCCATGCTGCCCTCGCTGTCAGATCAATCATGCATTTTCAGGGTGCGTTTTTCTGGGAGCGTAGTGTACCGACTATGGCTGCACATGGGTAATCTAGTTCAGGAAATTGACGCTGGCCACGCCCGGCTTTACTCTCCCTATGTCGAGAGCACCACCGGTAGCCATAAATCATGCAATCCAGCCTGCACCGCCGACTCCTCCAGCTGGCTCTGATTCCGGCCCTGGTGTTTGCCCTGCTGCTGGCCGTCTACTTTGCGCTCACCCAGATCTGGCAGTCACAGCAGCAGTTCCGCACCCAGACCCAAGTTCTGACCCAGGCCGTCACGCCCTCGGTGATCGCGGCGTTGCGCCTGGAAGATCAACAGCTGCTGGAGCGCGCGGCGCAGGACATTCTCAATGTGCCGCAGGCACGTGCGGTGCAGATACTGCACCAGGATGGCAGCGTCACGCTCGGACGGGGTGCCCAGGTCGAGCTGGCCGACCAGAACACTGACGCACTGCCCAATACCCTGACCCGCTTTCAGGACGGCAACTGGCACCGCCTGATCGCGCCACTGTATATTGATGCCGACGCCACGGCGCCACAGGGCTGGCTGCAGATCGACTTTTCAACCAATGACCTGACGCTCAACAATTATCGACTGATCTCTCTGGGCGCACTGATTTCCGTTGGTGGTGTGGGCCTTATCTGGCTGCTTGTGCTTGCCCTGGGTCGCCCGATCACCCGACCCTTTTACCAGGTCCTCGACACCCTGCGTGATCTGTCAGAGGGTCGTCTGGATCAGCGCACGGAACTGGCGCGCGGTGGCGACCTGCGCGCCCTTGGTGAAGGGGTAAACCGCCTGGCCGAGGATCTGGAAAACGCACGGGATGAAATGCAGCAGAGTGTCGATCAGGCAACGCAGGATCTGCGGGAAACACTGGAAACCCTCGAGATCCAGAATATCCAGTTGAGCTCGGCACGCCGCGAAGCCATGGAAGCCAATGAGGCCAAAACCCAGTTTCTGGCCAACATGAGCCATGAAATCCGCACCCCGCTGAATGGCGTGATCGGCTTCATAAAGCTGCTGGATCGCACCTCACTGGACCAGAAACAGCGCGACTATGTCACCACCATTCGCCAGTCGTCAGAGAGTCTGCTGGTGATCATCAACGACATTCTCGATTTCCTGAAACTGGACGCTGGCAAGCTGGAACTGGAACGGCGGCAGATCAATCTGCGCGAACTGGTGGAAGATGTCCTCGACATGATGGCCCCCATTGCCCATGAGAAGTCGCTCGAACTGGCCATCATGGTCTATGACGATGTACCGCAACAGGTGGTTGGCGATCCATTGCGTCTGCGCCAGGTGATCACCAATCTGGTCAATAATGCCGTCAAATTCACAGACGAAGGCCATGTGGTGGTGCGCGTCGCCTCCGAAGGCCAGTCTTCCACCCACCATCGGGTGCGTCTGGCCGTAACCGACACCGGCCCCGGCATTTCCAGAGACAAGCAGAAAACCCTGTTTCGGGCCTTCAGCCAGGCAGATGCTTCAACCTCCAGACGTTTTGGCGGTACCGGACTTGGCCTGATCATCTGTCAGCGTCTGGTGCAGCAAATGTCCGGCAAGATCGAGGTGGACAGTGTTGAAGGAGAAGGCGCCACCTTCGCGGTGCTGATCGATTTCGAGCAGGCTGCCAGTACCGAGCAGGAACAGTCTTCAGCGACCGTCATGACCGGGGTACGCACCTGGCTCTGGGAGCCGGAAGAATTGCCTGCTCTGGCGCTGCGCCATCATCTTGAACGCTGGGGCATGACAGTGGACAGTCTGGAGACCGGTACCCTGCCCGACCTGACGACAGAGCCTGCTGTTGCGGGACAAATACTGTTGCTGACTTGGCGGCCGGAGCAGGCGGAATGGCTGCACACACTGACGCAACAGGCCCGGGAGCAGGACACCCCGGTACTGATCATGACCCGACACAATGACCAAAGTGATGCCCTGCGTGAACTGGAGCAACTGGCCAGCGGCATGCTGACCAAACCGGTGCGGCAACGGCGGTTGCGCTCCCTGTGTGAACAGGTTCTGAAAGCCGACAGCCAGATGCAGGCCGACACACCCGCTCGCCTGCCCCGCATACTGCTGGTGGACGACAATGAGACCAACCGAAAACTGCTCGAAGCGTTTCTCAGTGACTATGGCATTCAGCCAGACGAAGCAGAAGACGGCAGTGACGCCATGGCCCACATCAGCCAACACCATTATGACCTGGTGTTCATGGACATACAGATGCCCGTGATGGACGGCATTACGGCAACCCGGGAAATCAGGCGCCACGAAACCGCAGACAAGCACCTGCCTGTCATTGCCTTGACGGCCCATGCCTTGCCGCAGGAACAGGATGATCTGATGCGCTCGGGCTTTGATGACTACATCACCAAACCCATCAGTGAACAGCAGCTTATTCAGTCCATTCTGCACTGGACCGGCACGGACCTGCAGGCCGGCGCCCGACATCAGGCACCCTCGTTGCCGCAGCCCGCGGGTGACGATGTCGAACCGGCACCTGAAGCAGGCGCCGATGCCAATCTGCCGGTCGATTTTGCTATTGGCTTGCGCCGGGCCGGAGGCAAAGGCACGTTGGCTCGCGAGATGTTCCAGGGCTTGCTGGACCAGCTTTATGAGAGCCAGTGGCATCTGGCGTCCTTGCTGGGTACCGATCAGGATATGCTGCTGGAGCGGGTTCATTCACTCCACGGGGTCACCCGCTATTGCGGTGTCATGGAACTGGAAGCCACGCTGCACGAGCTTGAAAGCCTGCTCAAACAGCAGGAAACGGACCAAATTCCCGGCGCCCTGGCCAAAGTCCAGGCGGCCATGGACCGGGTGCTGCAGTGGAGTGAACAGGAAAACTGGGAGCAATGGCTGGAAGAAGCCAGCAATCCGGCGCTATAGCGCTCTGATGCCTTCCTTCAGGCGTCGCCAAGATCGATCACAGCAAAAGCCACAGCAAATTCCGCCTCATCGGACAGGGTCAGCCAGCATTGCCCACCACCCAGCTGCTGCAGCCGATCGGCGGCCCCGCCCAGCAGGGTGACCTCCGGTCGACCCAGATCATTGTTGCCGATTTCCATGCTCTGAAACCCGACGCCGCCCCGAATGCCGGTTCCCAGCGCCTTGGCAATGGCTTCCTTGGCGGCCCAGCGTTTGGCGAGAAAGCGAACAGGCTGGTTCAGTTTTGCGAACTTCTGGCGCTCACCCGGTGTCAGGATGCGCTCAGCCATGCGCTCGCCATGACGCTGCCAGGCACCTTCCATGCGCGCAATGCGCACTATGTCCGTTCCAATACCGATGATCATGCGGAATGATCCTCCTGCCTGAAAGCGGCCCTGAACAGGTCGCGGCTGCTCAGCGCCTGCTCGCCGAGTTGCGCCTTCAGTGCCTGCCGGAAAACAGCTTTGGCCACGCGGCGCACCTCCTGGTCGGCATAGTGATTCCGGTCGATGCCGAGCAGGCTCTGTCCGGGGAAAGGCCCCTGTGTCGAGAAGATGAATCGGTTGTGACCGTCGAACCGATAGTGTCGGTCGGCCTGTATCGGATCGCCATTGGTATCTTCGGCAAAGTCTACCGCAAAACCCAGCTCAGCCAGCAGCCGGCGCTCGAAATAGCGCAAAAGTGGCTCTGCCGGCTCTCCTGCCTGCAGGGCCTTCAGGGTCGCGTAATAGGTGCCGAACAGGTCTTCGGCGTTGACCCAGCGCGGTACCAGCCGGCCGCACAGCTCATTGATGTAGAGCGCCAGATAAGCCGCCCTGCCCTGCAGTCGCAGCAGCGGGCCAGCCATTTCCAGATGCCGGCATTGCTGCCACTCATCACGGCCCTGAAGCTCGGCATGATAGGGTTGATACAGATAAACCGGGTCGCTGCCACGAAAGTGCGCCGTCACCTGGCCCTGCTCGGCGGTCAGCAGACGCAGCAACCAGCTTTCTTCCCGATACGGGGTACGTTGCAAAACGAAAGCATTGACCGGCGGCAGCCCGATCATTCGTCCCGATAACCCAGGCTGCGCAGTGCCCGTTCATCATCAGACCAGCCCGCCTTGACCTTGACCCAGAGATTCAGCATCACCTTGGCGTCCAGCAACCGTTCGATATCCTTGCGCGCGTCGGTCCCGATCTGCTTCAGCCGGCTTCCGCCGGAGCCGATCACGATGCGCTTCTGTCCATCCCGCTCCACCAGAATGAGGGCATGAATTCTTGTCAGGCCACCATCCTGCTCCCAGGACTCGATTTCAACCGTTGCGGCATAGGGCAATTCTTCTCCCAACTGGCGCATCAGCTTTTCCCGAATGATCTCGGCGGTCATGAACCGCATCGTGCGATCAGTGATCTGATCATCCGGAAACAGATGTGTTCCTGCCGGCATGTTGGCCAGCAACCAGGCCCGGACAGGCTCCAGGTTCTGCTCATGCAAGGCTGAAATGGGGAATACTTCGGCGAACTCCCGTCTCGGTTGCAGTTTCTCGATATACGGCAACAGCACGCCTCGATCGTCAAGCTGATCCACCTTGTTGATCACCAGAGCAACCGGGCAGCGCACTGACTCCAGGTGCCGCAACACCAGCTCGTCTTCCTCGGTCCAGTGTGTCCGGTCAACCAGAAACAGCACCAGGTCCACATCGCGCAGACTGGAAAGGGCCGACCGGTTCATGAACTGATTCATGGCCCGATTGCCCGGGTCATGAATGCCGGGCGTATCGACAAAGATGATCTGGTACTCGCCTTCGGTCAGGATGCCCAGAATGCTGTGCCGCGTGGTCTGCGGCTTGCGTGAGGTAATGCTGAGCTTCTGGCCCAACAGGTGATTCATCAGCGTCGACTTGCCCACATTGGGGCGGCCGACAATGGCCACATAACCGCAGTGCGACTGCTCGTTGCCGGTTGCTTCTATAGTGCCCTGATCAGGCTCGTTCATGTTTGCTGCCCCAATTGGCGAAGAGTTTTACGTGCTGCGGCCTGTTCTGCGCCACGACGACTTGTATCGGAGGCAAGCACCGAGTCTGCAAGCTGGTCTACCGTGCAACTGACGGTGAATGTCTGATTATGGGCCTGACCGGAAATATCAACCACCTCATATCGAGGCAGTGGTGATCCCTGGCCCTGCTGGTATTCCTGCAGGCGGGTCTTCGGGTCCTTCATCATCTGTTCCGGGTCGGTGTTCTCGAGCCGGCTCTGCCACCAGGCCAGCACGCGTGCCTGTGCGATGGCCATGCCACCATCCAGGCTGATCGCCCCGATCAGCGCTTCCACAGTGTCGGCCAGAATGGAAGCCCGGCGGTGTCCGCCACTTTTCAATTCCCCGGGACCGAGTCGCAACCAGGGACCGAGATCGAATTCGCGCGCGATATCGGCCAGTGTTTCCCCTCTGACCTGAGCAGCACGGTAGCGACTCAGTTCACCTTCGCTGGCTTTCGGAAACTGCTCGAACAGTGCCTGGGCAATCGTGCAGTTGAGGATGGCATCTCCCAGAAACTCCAGACGTTCATTGTTGTCCACACCATGGCTGCGATGCGTCAATGCCTGCAGCAGCAAGCCACGGTCATTGAACTCATAGCCCAGCCGCTGCTGAATGCGTGCAAAATCATTGGTGTTCATATCAGTAGGTGTACTGCTCGTTGAATGAAGCTACAGCGTCCACATTGAACATCACGGGTACACGACGCTCATACTCCAGGGTGATGGTCACCGGATTGCGGCCGGAGAAGGTGAAGACACTGTTGTCCAGGTTGACCTGATTCACCCGCGCCCGACGCTGAAAACTGTCCAGGAATTCGCGCCGGTCAAACTCACCGCTGGTGCCCTCCAGCGTGTTCTCGACGATAGAGCGCGCATACATGAACTCAACATAGACGGGCACCAGACGCACCGCCAGCATGACAAAAAATAGGACCACAACCAGGATCAACAGCAGTATCAGCTTGCCCGCTCCACGCTGACGGCCAGGCAATCCGGGTTGATGCGCGCGCATTGGCTCAGAATTCATGCATTTTGCCTCAATGTATCAGGCCAAACCGGCTGAAAGACGGCACGGTAAACAGGCTGGGCCAGAACATCCAGCGCAACACAGCCTTGCCCTGCAGTTCCCGACCGTCAACAAACGGGCTGGTGCCATATTGCTGCTGCCAGAACCGCGAATCCAGTGAGTTGTCGCGATTGTCACCCACCACAAAATAATGCCCCTCGGGTACCTGCATGTCCAGAGGCGGCCAGTTCGGGGTGGGCGAGTTGTCGAACTGATAGATTTCGTAGGTGTGCTCACCATGCGTTTCTTCATAGAGACTGATGGAGCGACCCCGTTCGGTACGCTGCTCGATGCGGTCGCGCACGACCAGCTCACCGTTGACCCAGAAATCTCGGGATTGATAGTCGTAGCGGACATGGTCGCCGCCCTTGGCCATCACCCGCTTGATGTAGTTCTGGTTTTCGCGGTGCGGGGGCTTGAACACCATCACATCGCCATGCGCCGGCTCATCAACCGGAAAGAGCACTGTCTTGGCTACCGGCAAACGGACCCCGTAGGAATGCTTGTTCACCAGCAGAAAATCACCGACGAGCAGTGTAGGCCGCATGGATTCGGAGGGAATCTGATAAGGCTCGAAGAGAAAGGAGCGCAATACCACGACCAGCGCCAATACCGGAAAAAAGCTCTTCGAGTATTCGACAATGCTGCTGTCGGTGCGTGCCAGTCGCCCGGTATCCTCATCGTCGGAGGCCACCGCTATAGCCTTGCGATGGCGCCGCATCAGCAACCTGTCCAGCAAGGTGATCAAGCCCGCATAGAGCGTGCCGATAATCAGCAGCAGCGCAAGGTCCCGGCTGTCCTGAATGGCCAGCCAGAGCACCAGAATGATCAACGGAGCGCCCAGCAACTGGGTCGGGTAACTCCAGGGTCTGCTTTTCAGTAGCGGGGCGACCGCGCTGGCGTCTGCGCCGGCGCGTACCTGCTCCGCAGCCATGGCCAGACGCCGGCGCTCCAGGACAAAAACATCAACCAGCCAGAACACAGCCAGTACCGTTAACGCTAAGGTAGCCAGTTGATACACCTTGTCCCTCTCTGTCTCGATTCGTTACCGGAAAAGCTCAGCCGTCTGCCTTCAGAACAGCCAGAAACGCATCCTGTGGTATTTCCACATTGCCAACCTGCTTCATCCGCTTCTTGCCCTGCTTCTGCTTTTCCAGCAGTTTCTTTTTACGTGTCACGTCACCGCCGTAGCATTTCGCGGTCACATTCTTGCGCAGCGCCTTGACGGTGCTGCGCGAGACCACCTGGCGCCCTATGGCAGCCTGAATAGCCACATCGAACATTTGCCGGGGTATCAGTTCTTTCATCTTCTCACAGAGTGCCCGTCCGCGACTGTGAACCTGATCACGGTGCATGATGACTGCCAGCGCGTCGACCTTGTCGCCGTTGACCAGAATATCCAGTCGCACCATGGGTGCGGCTTCGTAGCGGTCGAAGCTGAAGTCCAGTGACGCAAACCCGCGACTGACAGACTTCAGGCGGTCAAAGAAATCCAGCACCACTTCGTGCATCGGCATGTCGTAAATCACATTCACCTGACTGCCAGTGAACTGCATATCCACCTGTATACCCCGTTTTTCCGTGCACAGGGTAATGACATTGCCCAGATGTTCCTGCGGTACCAGTATATTGGCGCGCACAATGGGCTCGCGAATCTCTTCAATGGCACCCGGGTCGGGCAACCGGGACGGGTTGTCCACATGGACTATGCTGCCATCGGACTTGACCACCTCGAAGACTACCGTCGGCGCCGTGGTGATAAGATCCAGGTTGTACTCGCGCTCCAGACGCTCCTGAATAATCTCCATGTGGAGCATCCCCAGGAAACCACAACGGAAACCGAAACCCAGGGCATCCGAACTTTCCGGCTCATAAAACAGGGACGCGTCATTGAGGCTCAGCTTTTCCAGCGCGTCGCGAAAATCTTCGTAATCATCCGAGTTTACGGTAAAAAGACCTGCATAGACCTGCGGCTTAACCTTCTGGAAACCGGGTAACTGGGCCACTTCCGGCGTCTTGGAAGAGGTAATGGTGTCACCCACGGGCGCGCCGTGAATGTCCTTGATGCCGGCAACGATATAACCCACCTCGCCCGCCTTGAGTTCGGCGCAGTTGTGCCGCTTGGGATCGAAATAACCGACCTCATCGACGCCATGGGCCTTGCCGGTGCTCTTGATCAGGATCTTGTCTCCTTTGCGCAGCCGACCGTGGCGGATACGCACCAGCGAGACCACGCCCAGATAGTTGTCAAACCAGGAGTCGATGATCAGCGCCTGCAGCGGGCCGTCTATATTGCCCGTCGGCGGAGGCACTCGCCTGACCAGTTCTTCCAGCACGTCTTCCACGCCTTCACCGCTCTTCGCACTGCAGCGCACGGCATTCATCGCCTCCAGGCCAATGACAGTCTCGATCTCTTCGGCAACGCGCTCGGGCTCGGCCTGGGGCAGATCAATCTTGTTCAGAATGGGGATGACTTCGAGGTCCTGCTCGATGGCGGTATAGCAGTTGGCAACTGACTGGGCTTCCACACCCTGGGCGGCATCCACCACCAGCAGAGCACCCTCACAGGCAAACAGCGAACGTGAGACTTCATAGCTGAAGTCAACATGCCCGGGCGTGTCGATGAAGTTGAGCTGATAAGTCTTGCCATCGCGCGCCTTGTAGTTGAGCGTCACACTCTGGGCCTTGATGGTAATGCCGCGCTCCCGCTCGATATCCATGCTGTCGAGCACCTGCTCGGCCATTTCCCGCTGGGTCAGACCTCCGCAGACCTGAATGAATCGATCCGCCAGCGTCGATTTGCCATGATCGATGTGGGCAATGATGCTGAAATTGCGGATATGGGAAAGATCACTCAGTTGTTCGCTCACGAAATCAGGGCCTTTGTCATGCTTGCAGCCGCGCACCGTCTGTACCGTCGAAACAGGGTCTCGCCGGGCGGCTGAGCGGGTGAAATGAAACGGGCATGGATTCTAATCAATTGGGGGGCAAATGGCTATGGCCGGGCGCCCATTGCGGTGCCCGGCCATAGCGGCTGACCTGATCAGCTCAGACCGATGGAGATAAACCGTGTTGTGCCATCACGAACAATCCGCAATGCGATACGGCGGCCTTCCGGCAGGTTGGCCATGACCTGTTCGAACTCTTCCACCGATGTCACGAACTGGCCATGCACCATAGTGATGATATCGCCCTCCCGCAATCCGGCATCTGCAGCCGGCCCGGAAAGGACATCCGTCACATAGACTCCGCCATCGGCAATCTCGCGGGCTTCCTCGCGATTGAGGTCACGCACGATGATGTTGAGCGGATTCGCGGCTTCCATATCCGGCTCATCGGACGGCGCCTGGCCAATTACCATGCCTTCGTCATGGGGCAGACTTCCGACTTCCAGGGGCAAGGTTATTTCTTCTCCGCTGCGCAACACGAGCAGATCGACCTCAGTGCCCGGTCGGGTAGCACCCACCATGGGTGCGAGATCGGAGTAGCGATTCACTTCCCGACCATCGAATTCAAGTATCAGGTCACCCGGCCGCAGGCCGGCTTCCCGGGCAGGGGTATCATCGTACACATGCACCACCAGAGCGCCGATCGCCCGATCCAGACCAAAGGATTCTGCGAGGTCAGGGTCGTCGTTGTAGCTGTCATCCATCGCAATTCCCAGCCAGCCGCGCGAGACTCTGCCTTCAGTCTGCAACTGATCGACGATGTCCATCACCAGATTGGAGGGAATGGCAAATGACAGCCCCATGAACCCGCCGGACCGGGTGTAGATCTGGGAATTGATGCCCACCACTTCCCCCTCTATGTTGAACAGCGGGCCACCGGAATTACCGGGATTGATAGCCACGTCGGACTGAATGAACGGCACATAGCGCTCACCCAGACTGCGCCCTTTGGCCGACACAATGCCGGCGGTAACGGAATAATCCATGCCGAACGGTGCACCTATGGCCAGCACCCACTCACCGACGTTCAATGCATCCGAATCACCGATGGTTACCGCAGGCAGGCCCTCGGCATCAACCTTCAGCACGGCAATGTCTGACGACTCGTCCTTGCCCACAATTTCTGCACGGAAGATTCGATGGTCGCTGGTGCGCACCCGCACTTCCGTGGCGTTATTGATCACATGATGGTTGGTGACAATATAACCGTCTTCAGAAATGATGAAACCCGACCCCTGAGAGCGCCGGGGCTGCGGCTGCTGAGGCATGCCCGGTATCTGGTCACCAAAGAAGTCACGGAACAGGTCTGGCATCTCGCGACCTTCTGGCTCCCGCATCTGCTGGCTGCGCTGGCGCTCCGTATCCGCCTCAACCCTTACCACTTTGGCGGACTGGTCGCGCACCAGCTCGGAAAAATCAGGCAGTTGCTGTGCCTGGGCGGCGCCAGCCAGCAACATCATGATCAGCACACTTGCCCAAACCGGACTCCAACCCGCAAACCTCAGTCGCATACCATGTCTCCGCTGTTCAAACCGTTTAACATCAGCTGTCACCGATGTCTTATTAGTGTGACTGTTTACGACCCTGTAAAACGGGCAGAATGCCGTTTTACAGTACTTTTACCGCTTCGGCAGGGTGGTTGTTACCAGGGCCAGGGTCAGGTACCAGGCGCAACAGACGAGGTTGCCAACGCGGATCACGCTGCCAGCCGTGCTGCCAGCGCCTGACCCACAGCAACGACAACGCAAAAGCGGCAACCGCAGCCAGCATCGCTACCATATCCTGGCCGCTGAGAAGATGCGCGCCCAGTGCACCGAACAGCAGGGCCAGTACAGGCAGAAGATAAAGCATGAAAGCCAACCGAAGAAAGCTGGATTCGGGAATGCCGATGACCACTCTGGTGCCGACCGAAGGACGCAACCCTGATTCAGGCCACGCTACAGGCAGGCGGGAATGCGCCGCCGACCGGCCTGCTCCGAGCACCCGTGCCATCAGCGGCTGACCGCAACCGGCACGCGCCGCGCAGCGCCCGCAGGCGCTGTTGCGCAGCGTTTCCACCCACACCCACTCTGTATCTACCGAGAAGACAGTCGCCTCTTCTTCCAACATACCCGACTCTGAACCTTCAAGTTATTGCCAGCTTATATCGGACAGTATGCTGCGCGCCAGAGGTTCCGGAACATCGCCAACCAGCACCACCAGCCAGTCGCCGTGGACAGCACTCATCAGCAGAGTGCTGCCGCGCTGCTCGGTCATGGGTTCGGGGGCTACTCCCACTATGGGCTCTACCATCAGGGAGAACTCGACCAGGCCATCAGACCAGAGTTGATACCACTCTCCATCCTGCTCTTCTTCTACCTGTCGCACGAAACCGTCAGGTATCGGATCCAGTTGCCAGACATCATCTGCTCCGGCGCGCTGGCGGGCTCCGGACTCCTCAAACTGGTGCCAGAAGGCCTGCGGGAAAGAGGACCGGATCTCCGCCGGGGCATCACCCAGTTCCGGCTCAAAGCTGACAAAGCGAACATCCGTCAGCAAAGTGCCGTCATGGCCGTAACGACTGTGGCGCAACGCGACGCCGGTGGCCGTATCTACCCATACCCGGTGGTGTAGCCGAGGCGAATCGGAGCGGCTGCCGAGCAGATATACCCGCGCCTGCCGCCCAGCCAGTCGCTGCTCGCCCTCCTCGGTGAGTCGATAATTCTTCTGCAACTGCTCAGGCTCGATCTGCAGCAGGCTACCAAAAGGTGACGCCGGCATATCATGCTCGGCTGGCACTTCTGAGCCCGGCGCGTGCACGCAGGTCAGGCGGTCAGGCGTGCGCGTTATTTCCATCTCGGGGCCGTCGAGAAGACGCATACGTTCCCGAAATTCACCGTCACCTCCCTCGTGCCAGAGCCGGTAAGCCTGCTGCTCGTTACCTTGCAACACCATGATGGTGCCGTTGTAATCCGCCTGGCGCGAGTTCTGCAGCAGCGTCTCAGCCCAGGTGCCGGCATCAGGCGCAGCCTGCACCCCGGGTACCAGCAAAATAGCTGTCAACAGGTGGAGGCCGAGCCGCCAAAGACGGTCTTTCACAATGAGGACTCCTGGCCATGGTCATCGCCGTGACTGCGTTCCGTTTCGTCCCAGCGGCCACCGGTGCGCACCGTGGCAAACTGCGCATGGCGCGACCAGTAGCTGTCCATACGCGGCAGATATGCGGTTGCGTCTGCTGGCGGCAACTGGGTCGTGACAGTGTCAGGGCCGGACTGTGGCGACTGACCCGCAAGAGGCCACAGCGCCAGAATACCCGCCAGACATACACCGGCCGCCAGTGCACCCTGCGCAAAACCTATCCAGCGCGAATGACGCACCTCAGATACATAGCTCGCCTTTGCCTCTTCGGCATCAAGCGCCGCATTCACACCCGCCAGTACATCCACCTGGGGCGCACCGTGCAGAGCGGCCTGATTGGCATGATAGGCCTGCCAAACCTCACGACAGGGCTCGCTCTCCTGCAGGTCGCGCAGTAACTGACGTGCCTGCAATTCAGTCAGTCCGTCGTCCATCAAGGCCGACAGGCGTTCACGCTGTTCTGTACTCTGTTCGGTCATTTTCATGCTATTCATCCATCAATCCCGCTCATCGAGTGCAACGGTTTCGCCGGCACGCCAGGCCTGAACCCGTCGATCTATGGCATCACGCGCGCGGAAAATTCGCGAGCGCACCGTGCCGACAGGTGTTTCCATGAGGTCGGCAATGGCTTCATAGCTGCATCCCTCAAATTCACGCAGACGCAGGGCCTCACGCAGATCTTCCGGCAGATCGGCAAAGGCACGCTGCACAACACGAGCCAGTTCGCTGCCCTCATGCTCGGCAGCCGGCCCGGGCTCAACCTGCATTCGATCCGGCCACACCTGCGTCGGGTCATCAATATCGGTGGTGAATGGCCGGCGACCCTGTGCAGCCAGATGATTCTTGGCCACATTGACGGTAATCCGATACAGCCAGGTATAGAATTCACTGTCACCACGAAAATCCCGCAGTGCACGATAGGCGCGGATAAAGGCTTCCTGGGTGATATCCGAGACATCCTGGCTGTTCTGTGTATAGCGCCAGGCCAATGCAGCAATCCGCTGCTGGTAACGCAGCACCAGAAGATCGAAGGCGCGTCGCTCGCCGGCCTGCACCCGGGCCACCAGTATGCGGTCGGTCACGGCCGGTGCCTCGCTGGCGGCAGCCGGCGCAGCTGCATCAGCAGCGGAATTCACAAGATCTGCGGTATGGGTAACTGCGGCCGGGTTCACGTCGGCGCCTCCGGTTGAACGGGTCCGTGGTTTTGACTTCGACCGGGTAACGCGCAAAAGTTCCCCCAGACACGATCAGGAATTCGTGTCACTTGGTAATCGATGGTTATACTACCCGAATTCGGAAGGAGAGAAACAGACCCTGATGACGCACGAGCTGGACTATGACGTACTGATAATCGGCACAGGTGCTGCCGGCATGACCCTGGCGTTGACGTTGCCTGCGGATTTGCGCGTCGCCCTGGTCAGCAAGGGTGATCTGAAAGCAGGCAGTACCGAGTGGGCGCAAGGTGGCGTTGCCGCTGTGCTGGAAGCCGGCGACTCCGTGGAGCAGCACATGCTCGATACGGAGCGCGCCGGTGCCGGGCTGTGTGACCCGGCGGCCGTGCGCTATACCGTCGAACAGAGCAGTGCGGCCATTCGCTGGCTGGTCGATCAGGGTGTGCCGTTTACCGAAGACGCGGAATCTGCACTGGGCTACCACCTGACGCGGGAAGGCGGGCACAGCCATCGCCGCATTCTGCATGCTGCGGATGCAACCGGCCAGGCGATTGCCACTGCATTGGCCAGCCAGGTGCTCGCGGCCGAACACATCACGGTGCTCTCGTGGCACACCGCAGTCGATCTGGTAACCACTGAAAAACTGGGCCTGCAGGCACCTGCAGAGCGCAACCGCTGCCTGGGCGCCTACCTGTATAACCGGCAGCAGGATGAAGTCATCAGTTGCCGCGCCCGCCATACCGTGCTCGCGACGGGTGGCGCCAGCAAGGTGTATCTGTATACCAGCAACCCGGATGGCTCAACCGGCGACGGCATCGCCATGGCCTGGCGTGCCGGCTGCCGTTTGGCCAACATGGAATTCAACCAGTTTCACCCCACTTGCCTCTATCATCCACATGCCAAGTCCTTTCTGATTTCGGAAGCTGTGCGTGGCGAGGGCGGGCGTTTGCTGCTGCCAGACGGTGAGCCCTTCATGCACCACTTTGATGAGCGCGCGGAACTGGCCCCGCGGGACATAGTCGCGAGAGCCATCGACCATGAGATGAAACGACTGGGGGCAGACCACCTCTACCTGGACATCAGTCATCGCTCCGCCGACTTTATCTCGGAGCACTTTCCGACCATTCAGAAACGCTGCATGGACTACGGCATCGATATTACGACGACACCGATTCCGGTGGTGCCTGCAGCGCACTACACCTGCGGAGGCATTGTCAGCGACCTGCAGGGCAGAACAGACCTGGATCACCTTTATGCCATTGGCGAATGTGCCCATACCGGACTGCACGGTGCCAACCGGCTGGCCAGCAATTCCTTGCTGGAATGCCTGGTCTATGGGCGGGCAGCAGCCCAGCATATTACCGACCACCCTGAACCCGTCGCCATGCCTGACATTCCTCCCTGGGATGAAAGCCGGGTCACCGATTCGGATGAAGACGTGGTGATTGCCCACAACTGGGACGAGGTGCGGCGCTTCATGTGGGACTATGTGGGTATAGTGCGCACCAGCAAACGACTGCTCAGAGCACGACACCGGGTAAATCTGCTACAGGATGAAATTCACGAGTTCTACAGCAATTATCGGGTGTCCAATGACCTGCTGGAGTTGCGCAACCTGGTGGCGATAGCCGAGGCCATGATCGAATCGGCGATTCGGCGGCGGGAGAGCCGGGGGCTGCATTACACTCTGGATTATCCCGAGACCTCAGCCGAGGCGCGCAACACCATCCTGCCGGGCAAAACGCGCGCACAGACTGAGTCGTCGCCAGGCCGCCTCTGAACACTCGTCCGAAAACACCCAGACCCGGCGCGAGTCCGGGTGCAGCGTCAGTATGATCAGACCGGGCAACACCACTGCCGCACGGACGGGCAGCTCTGCGGCACTGTCCTTTGCGGGCATGGGCTCTGCAAGCATCAGCAACAGTCTGGCCTCACGACACCCGATCCACCACTGCCGTGCAGGTGCCCGCAACTGCAGGGAACACCATAGCCCGAGCGCCAGCAGGGCAAGTGCCTCGAATCCCGTGAAGTCGCGCCACCAGAGCCTCCAGTCAGCGCCGGGCACCCACTGCAGACACAGCAACATGGCCAGCAGGGCCCAGAGAAAAACCAACCAGTAGCGACGCTGTTGTCCTGCGCGACATATCCAGGGAGGCAGGTCAGCTATCGGTTCAGACCGAAACATCACGCTGAGTTACCGGAATGCCCCAGCACCAGAGAGATGATGCGCACCAGTCCTGGCTCTGTGGCCTCGACACGACGCATCAGCAGGTTGTAGAGATCCTGATCTTCAAGCTTCAGAAACGCCTCGTAAAGCAGCTGATCTTCAGAGGTCAGAGACGGGTAGGCTTCCTGGACGAATGGCACAAGCAGCAAATCCAGTTCACGCATCCCTCGTCGACTGTGCCAGAAGAGCCTGTTCAGCTTGGCCTGTTCAGTCATAGACTGGTTATCCTATTGAAAAGTCGGGAGCGACTCCCAACCTGTTTGTCCTGTCTGCTATTCTAATGCAGCGCAACGCTGCAAGCCAGTTAACTCCAAGGGTGATTTTCGAACGCCCTCAACCGCTACAGGAGCGACACAATCACATGACAGCGACCGTCATGCCGCTCGCAGAGCGCGGCATTCTCTCCGTCACCGGCCCCGACAGCCGCCGGTTCCTGCAGGGCCAGTGTACTGCAGATGCACAGAGCCTGGCGCCTGGTGCCTGGGTACTGGGTGGTTTCTGCACAGCCAAAGGGCGGCTGTATGCCAACTTTTATCTGCTCTGTCTGGACGACGAACGCTTCTGGCTGGTGATGCCTCACGCCATGGTGGCACCCACTATCGAGCGGCTGTCCAAATATGCCGCCTTTTTCAAAACCCGGCTGGAGGACCAGAGCCTGCACTGGCACGGGCTGGCCACAGTTGACGCCAACGACGCTGCATTGTCTTCCGGAACGGCCCTGGTTGAGCCGCACCGGGTCCGGATGCATCTTGGTTCAGGGCAGAGTCTCGAGTGGCTGGACCCCTTGCCGTCAGAGGCTTATGAGGCGCGCCTGGGCTTGCTGGAAGAGCAGGCTAACTGGCTGCCGGAGGCTCACTGGCAAAGACTGGAGATGGCGGCCGGACTGGTCTGGATAGAACCGGCAACCAGTGAACAGTTTCTGCCACAGACCATCAGTTGGGACTATCTCGGTGGCGTCAGCTTTTCCAAAGGCTGCTACACTGGACAGGAAGTTGTGGCGCGCCTGCATTACAAGGGTAGCAGCAAAAAGGCACTGCGGCGTCTCTCCGGTCTGGGGCCTCTGCCGGAGCCCCTCAGCCGGCTCCATGACGAAGCGGAAAAATCAGTAGGTGAGATGGCCTGCAGTGTGCCCACAGAAAAGGGCTGGACCGGTCTGGCAGTATTGTCATTGCAGGCTGTCAAGGTCAGCCTGCAGGATCAGCCAGTGGATCTCGGCGACTGGGTCAACCCGGTCAATGAGGCGCAATAATTCAATACAGAGACTTTCACGTTATGGCCAACATTGTTGAAACGGTTCGCGATGACATTGTTCAAAAGCTGCGCAATGACGAACTGACGCTGCCCACACTGCCCGAAATTGCCTTGCGCGTGCGTGAGGTCGCTGAAGATTCGGAGGCTACGGTAGCCCAACTGTCCACCGTCATCAGTCAGGATACGGCTGTGGCGGCGCGTATTCTGCGTGTCGCCAACTCGCCACTGTTTCGGGCCACCCAGGAGATTCGCGATCTGCAACAGGCGGTTGGGCGATTGGGCATGGACTATACAGCCAATCTGGCGATTGGCCTGGCGATGGAGCAGATGTTTCAGGCCACGTCGGACATGATTGAAGAGCGGATGCGGCGCAACTGGCAGATCACCTCACAGGTGGCACTCTATGCCGCCATTCTGTCAGGGCGCTGCGATATCTCTGAAGACGAAGCCTCACTGGCGGCACTGCTGCATCGCATTGGTGTCCTGCCGGTGCTGGTGTATGCCGAAGAAACCGACAGTGTACAACTGGACGGCATCCATCTCGACAAGCTCTCTGGTCATCTGCATACCCGCATGGGCAAGATCATTCTCGAACGCTGGGGCTTCCCGATGGAACTGGTCACAGTTCCCGAAACCTACCGGGATTACAGCAAAGACCTGGGCACGGTGACTCACGCTGATCTGGTTACTGTAGCCAACCTGCTGTTGTTTGCCGACAAGCAGAACTATTTTGGCCGTGCCAACTGGGAAGAGGTGCCGGCACTAAAGCGGCTGGGCCTGCCCACCGACCGGGAGGCCGCTGAAATCAAGCAGATACACGAAGCGGTTCAGGCCAATCAGGGTCTGTTTTGAGTGGCGATTTCAAGCTCACCGATAAGTCGCAGCGCTTCCCAGCGGTCGTTGCCGCAAACGACCGGATCAGGCGCAAAATCGCTGCATACCTGGGGACGATTCGCACTGCCAAACAGCGCGCAGCGCCAATCTTCCAGCAGGTGAATACAGGGTACTCCGGCTGGCTTGCCGTCCGGCATACCCGGCAGAGGCGATGAGATGGTTGGCGCAATGCAACAGGCGCCACAGCCATCGCGGCAAATCATAGTAGCAGACGACATAACCAGATTGACTTCAGGAACACGGTAATTGCATGGAACTCTACTATCGAACTCAGGGGAATGGTACTCCTGTCATTATCATCCACGGTCTGTTCGGGGACGGGATGAACTGGGGGGGCGTCAGTCGCCTGCTGCGCGAAGACTTCCACCTGATCCTGCCCGACATGCGCAATCACGGGCGTTCGCCACACCATGACGACGACTGCACCTATACCAGCATGGCCGCCGATGTGCTGACGCTGATGGACCGGCTTGAACTGGAGCAGGCTCACCTGGTGGGGCACTCGATGGGCGGCAAGATCGCCATGACAATAGCCCTGCAGGCTCCCGACCGGGTGTCCAGTCTGACGGTTGTCGACATAGCACCGAAAGCCTACCAGGCCCGTCATCAGGATGTGTTTGCCGGATTGCAGGCGGTAGCCGATGCCGGCGCCAGCACGCGGCAAGAGGCGGAAGACATCCTGCGACCCCATATCACCGCCACGGCGGTCAGAACCTTTATCCTGAAAAACCTCGAGCGCACCGACCACGGGTTTGACTGGCGGCTGAACTGGCAGGCCCTGCAAAGACATTACCAGGACCTGACCGACTTCCCGGTGGACTCGGGCAGCTATAACGGCCCCTGCCAGTTTCTGGTGGGCGGTGAGTCTGATTATGTCACCAGTGAGGATCAGGCCCTGATTACCCGCCTGTTTCCCTCCGCCCGCGGCCGGGTAGTCGCGGGTGCCGGCCACTGGCTGCATGCCGAAAAACCGGAACTTGTGGCACGCTGGATAAAGGAATTCATCAACACTGCCTGAACCTGACCCCCAATTCATACCTCCAAGAGAGGAAGCAGCATTATGCTACTGGTTGCCAGTCGCCTGCAGGAAGAGGCAGAAGAAGTCCGCAAAAACCTTGAACTGGGTGCCATCGAAACCGCTGTAAAGAAATCGCGGCGAGTCTCCTCTTTGCGCCTGGCCCGTCTGGTCAAGGAAGCACCGCCGGAAGCCGCCGAACAATATCTGCGGGCCATCACCCCCGCTCAGGCGGGGCGCATTGCAACCTACCTGCCTGGAGAGTATACCGCCCGTATTCTGGGCCAGTTCGAGGAGGACTTTGCCGGCACTTTGCTTTCGGAAATGGAGCCGGAAGCCATTGCCCAGCTTCTGCCAGAACTCGGGGAAGAGCTGAAGCAGCGGCTTCTGGGTCAACTGGACACCGATCTGCGCGCCCAGATTGAGTCTCTGGCCAGCTATCCTGCAGGCACTGCCGGCTCGGTCATGAGCCCCTCATTTCTTGCCATCGGTCCTGAGGCCACTGTCGCCGAAGCCATGGAAGCCGTGCGCGAAGCGCAGGAAATCACCGACCGGACCGCTTACATCTTTGTCGTTACACCGGAAACCGGCAAGTTGCTGGGGGTCATGTCATTGCGTGAACTGATGACCAGTGATCCCAAAACTACAATGATGAAGGCCATGGCCAAGGATATATTCGCCGTGCGCACCGGTGAGCCGGCGCTGGAGGCGGCTCGCCGCATCCGTTCTCGGCGCCTGAAGATGTTCCCGGTAGTCGACGACGAGGACGTTCTGGTGGGCATCATCAGCATCGGCCAGGCCATGGACCTTCTGGCTCATGAAGTGGCAGACGAGTTTGTTGCCCTGAGCGCGGGCTCTCCGGACGAATCCTTCTTTACGCCGCCCCGCCAGGCCATACGCAAGCGTTTGCCCTGGATGGCGGCCAATATTTTTCTCAATCTGGGGGCCGTTGCGGTCATCAGTACGTTCGAGGAAACCATCGTCGCCGTCGCCATACTCGCCGCATTTCTCCCGATGATCACCGACATGGGCGGCAATGTAGGCATTCAGGCGTTGTCGGTATCGATCCGCAGCATTGCGCTGGGCGAAGCCCGGTTGCGCGATTTCTGGCAGGCAGTCAACAAGGAGCTGGCCATCGGGGCGGTCAATGGGGCCGTGCTGGGCACGCTTTTCTGCATAATTGCCTATGTATTGCAGGGCAGCATCGTACTTGGCCTGGTAGCCGGCTTCGCACTGGGGCTCAATGTACTGCTGGCTGGCGTCATCGGGGGGACCATGCCATTTCTGATCAAGAAGATGGGCAAGGACCCGGCCATGATGACCGGGCCCGTGCTGACCACCATCACCGACATCACAGGGGTGACCGTCTATCTGGGCCTGGCCACCCTGTTCCTGTCGTCTCTGATGTAAGGATCAGTCCTCGTCAAAATCCCCTTTGTGTTTAGGGTTTGTGTCAGCCTGATCCACCTCGATGGGATCCTGCCCTTCCGGCATTTCCTGTTCGATGCGAATAGGTGCCGGCGGGGCGCTACCGTCCTTGTTCTGCCCGAAGTACAGGGTGGTGTGCGGGAAGGGTATTTCGATACCGGCCGCGTCGAAGTGCTTCTTCACCAGGCGATTGTAGGCACGCCCGACAGCCCACTGAACCCCGGGCCAGGTCTTGATGCGTACCCGCACATTGACCGCACTGTCGGCCAGCGCCGTGACGCCGTGGACTTCAAGCTCTTCCTCAAGCAACTGGTGCTCGGTATCCGGGTTGCTGCGCAGATCCTTTTTCAGTTCTTCATAGGCTTCACGCAGGTGGTGAATCACCTCGTCGGTGTCTTCACGGTAAGCCACGCCGTATTCGCCCACATGAAAACCGAAGTCGCGCATGAAGTTCGACACCGCCTCCACCGAGGAGAATGGAATGACATGGTAGGTGCCGGACAGGTCCCGCAGTCCGAGTGAGCGAATGGTCAGCTTTTCGGCCACCCCGGTAATACCGCCGGCTGACACCACATCACCGGCATTGATCGCATTCTCCATCTGGATAAAGACACCGGTGATGATGTCCTGTACCAGTTTCTGCGCGCCAAAGCCAATGGCCAGCCCCAGCACACCGGCGCCGGCGATCAACGGACCGATGTTGATACCGATTTCGGCCAGCACAATCATCAGCGTCATGATGATCAGCGCGACCATCAGTGCATTGCGGAAAATCGTCAGCAGGGTCTTCTCACGCGGGGTGGGTTCACCGGTACCTACCTCCGGGTTGAGTCGGTGCTCAATCCAGCTGGCCAGCAGTATCCATATGGATTTGGCAATGACCAGGATCAAGGCAACCGTTACTGCCTTGAGCACGAAATTGGTACCCGCTTCCGATCCCAGCCATGCGGCCAGGCTGAACAGGCCCCATGCGTCCAGAATGAACGCGACCACGACGACCAGTATCACCAGTCGAACAACCTTGAGCACCGTCGGAATAAAATCGTTCAGCCGCTCTTCGAGCAGCGGAAATTTCTGCTTCATCTCATCCGTCATGTGCAACTGGTTGCCGATCAACTGGCCCAGTACGACCGACAGGAAAACACCTACGCCCACGGCGAGCACCATCTGCAGTGTGGCACGCAACACAACGGGCAAGGCATCTTCCGGCCTGACCAGTGTCACCAGTGCCAGCCCGGCAAAATAGGCGATTGCCGCCCAGTGCCAGCTCCGAGCCAGCAGACTGAAGCTGAACTTCATGTAGTTCGACGTTGCCGTTTCGGCTGCAGACCTGAGCTTGCCCGCCACGCTATCACGGTTCTGGCGAATAATGGCCAGCGCATACAGGAAGGCGACCAGCATGATGATAAAGGTGATAATCTGGCCCACTGCAGTCGACAGGTCTGCATTGACCATGGGTACCACCAGCAACACGCCGTAGCCGATAAAGCTGGTCAGACGAGCCAGCCAGGCGTTCCAGTAGGCTGCATCCTCGCCCTGCATCGGCAGCAGGCGCAGCCCATCGTTGCGGGACGCAAAAACCACCCGAATCAACGCCTTGAAAACCTCGACCATCAGGAATGCATTGAGAAACAGGGTCTCACGCGTGGCAATTGCACCTGTATCACCCACAATCAACAGGGCCACAGCATAACCACTGAGCCAAGCCAGAATAACCACCAGAATATCAACCGTAGCGGCCAACAGAACCGCTATCGTCTGCCGAATCAACCGGCTGCGTGGCCCTTCTGTCGTGGCCCAGCGACTGGCTCGATTAAACAGGGGGCGTGCCAGGCGCCGCAGCAGCAGAAAGACAGCCAGCGTGCCGACAATCACCACCAGCAGATTGATGGCATTGGCGGTCAGCGCCGCGTAGTCCGGTCCTGTTTCTTCAGACCCGAGAGCCTCCAGAGCTTCAAGCGCCTCTCCGAACTGCCCTACCAGATTCTGTGCCACCCCCTGAGTGGTATTGGCCAGCACCCGCGAGAAGGTTGGAGCCTGCTCTTCGGGCTCTGCCAACCCATCATCAACAGCTGCGCTGCGCAGTGATTCAATCAGTCGGGCACGCGTTTCTTCATCTTCGAGCAGGTCCGCCAGTAGTTCTCGGGGCGGATGCTCGGAACCTGCAGCCGGAAGCGTAAGCAGGAAAAGACCCAGAATCAGGGATGCCAGGATACTGACAAAGGCACCTTTGGAGCGCCACAGAAGTACTGCAGACAAGACGCGTCTCCTTAAATTATTTCCAATCCATAGGCGGTGAGCAGCAGATAGCCGATACCTGCGAGTGACTGCAGCATGCAGCTTTCACCGTAAGCCGGGCGAGTGTTGCGAAAGAGCCACCACTGTATCCAGCCGACCGGAGGCAGGGTTGATACTGCCACCCCCAGAAGCACACCAAGGCGGTGATTCCAGCCCTCGCCCGGAGCGGCTTTAACGGTCAGAAAGCCGATGATGGCTGCCAGTAACAGATGCAGGGCGACAAAGGCCAGCGTGGTGATCATGGGTTGTTCCTGTTGCGGGCTTGACGACTTGTAACCTAGGCCACTTTCGAATCGTGTGCAAGTACCAATCCGCCCGTTGAAATGAATCGTAGACTGGCCTGTATTGCCATTTCTTGTCGATGGAGCTCAGATGCCCCCCAGTTACAGGACACCACTTGTCTTGCCAATGCTTTCCGCCCTGATACTGCTCGTTGGCTGTGCTCAGCACGTCAATAAGGGGGAAGCAGAAAATACATCAGGCCCACCGGCGACACTGCCAGCCGTACCGGTGGAAGAGGCCATGCAGTTCAGCCCGGAAGATTGGCCACAGGCACTTTTTGCCGACCTTTACCGACCCGAACCAGCCGATGATCCTGATGCGCTAATGCCTGCGTTGCTGCTGGTTCATGGGGGTGGCTGGGAAGGCCGGTCCCGCAATGACATGAACCGGACAGCGCGCCTGTTCTCGGCAGCGGGCTATGTGGTGATGAATATCGATTATCGCTTCGCCCCGAGGCACCCCTACCCTGAGCCGGTCCGGGACATACAGTTGGCTATGCGCTGGCTACAGGACCATGCGGACGACCTGTCAATCGACAGCGACCGTATCGGCATGATGGGGTTTTCGTCCGGTGCTCACCTGGTGAGTCTTGCAGCGTTGGTCGCCGGCACCGACTCGGTTCTGGACACGCCGCACGGGGGCAGTGAGCTTCGTCCTGCAGCCGTGGTGGCAGGTGGCACGCCCAGTGATCTGCGCAAATTCAGTGAGGGGCGGCTGGTAGAACAGTTTTTGGGTGGTACCCTGGAGCAGATGCCCGAGCGCTATGCCGAGGCCTCGCCGGTGGTCCATGTGCATGGCAATGCGCCGCCGTTCTTTCACTTTCACGGCACATGGGACCGACTGGTTCCGCCGGATCACAGTGCCGATTTCCATCACGACCTGCAGCAGGCCGGTGTACACAGTGAACTGTATCGGATGCGCCTGCGCGGCCATGCTACCAGTCTGGTGTTCAGTGGCGACGCTACCCGCGCCGCCATCGACTTCATGAACCGGCAGCTCTATTGATCAGCGTACCGGGTTTTCCGGGCCGCGACCGCGGAAGGCCTCGATAAAGGCGGCCATGGGTGCGGCGTCAAATTCGTCGAGGCGCATTCGATGGTCCCAAGCGGTCAGTACCACACCGCGCCCCAGCCCTTCCTCCGGGGTGGCGATCACTGCTGACCAGGCGCCGGTGTAAAAGCCAGTCCATTCACGCAAACGGGCTTCATCTTCTTCGCTCAATTCATCGTAGTACACGACGATGTTGCCATGCTCTATGGCATGCACGAGCGCTTCATTGGGCTGTGGCGTTTCATAGTGTCCGGGCCGGGTTGGCGATGGCCAGTGCGGGCCGGAGGTTGGAAAACGGCTTTCATACGGCACACGTGTACCTGCAGGCACATGGTTGGCGCCCTGGTTTTCCGGCGTCTCCACCTGAGCCATGGCCACCTGTCCTTCTTCGACCAGTTGCTCCCAGCTATCGGGCTCACTGGGGAAAAACAGAATAAAAGCCGCCACAACAGCAACCACAGCAACGACACCGCCGCCAATCAGAATGGTGCGCTTCTTTCGCTGCTGCTCTCGTTGCTGCTTGAGTTGGCGGTTTCTTTCCTGCCCCATCTATTTAATCCTCTGAATGACCTGTTGATTTCAAGGAGCCTCTGACCTCTATCAGAGCTCAAGGTTCCCGGATACGCGTCAGCCAGTCATCCAGACCTTGTCTATAGACCGATCCCGAAGTCATGAAGCCCGTATTGTGGTCTCCGCTGATCTCGAGAAAATCGACCGACGAGGCTGCACCCTCATTGGCAGCCTGATAGACAGCCTCACCATGGCTGAACGGCACTATGTCGTCCTGTGTGCTGTGGACGACCAGAACCGGAGCATGAAGCTGTTGTACGTACTCTTCCGTCGCATAGTCATAGCGGGCCAGCGTGCGCACGGGTAAAAAGGGATATATACGAGCGGCCATATCCGGCACTGACGTAAATGCTGATTCCAGGATAACGCCACCGGGAGACGACTCCTCTCCCAAATCAGCACCCAGCCAGGCCGCCACCGCAGCGCCCAGAGACCGTCCGAACAGGGTGATTTCCGAACTGTCCAATCCCTGCTCCTCCTGTAACCACTGCCAGGCGGTCCGAGCGTCTTCATACAGACCCTCTTCACTCGGACTGCCGGTACTCTGGCCGTAACCCCGGTAGTCGATGATCAACACCTGCTGGCCGAGATCGTGGAATATGCGCAGGGAATCCAGCCGGTGCGAGATATTGCCCGCATTGCCATGGAAAAACAACACAGTGCCACGCGGCGAATCATGGGGCAGCCACCAGGCATGCAGCGTTTCACCATCAGCGGTGTGCAATTCCAAGTCGTCATAGGCAAGGCCGATATCCTGCGGGCTGCGCCCCAGATCGCCGCTGGGCAGGTGCAAGAGATTGCCCTGGAATACCCACATGGTGCCCACAATCAGACCATAGGCAGCCAAAATGGTGATCAGGGCAGACTTGAGCATCATCACGGTAGGTCCTCCCCGGTCACGACCGGGACATTGAACGCCTGGCTTCCTGCCGGAGTACTTCACTGAGGCCTTTTTGCAGCAGGCCCCGATACAATGTCCGGTAAATCAATGAAGCCACTCCGATGCCGGCAGCAAGGCAGGCGAACCCCCACATGGGATTCTGCAGGCGCAACTGCCACCAGCCACCAATGGTAATGACAAAGCCCACGGCCAGACCTGCCAACAGATAGAGCGCCACCTGCCCGGTGCGCCGCTGGTTGACAAACACTTCATAGCGCGCCTGTTCGAGCAATACATCCTGTTCAGCGCGCGAGCGATCCCGGATTTCGTGAAAGCGACCAATAAAGCTTTTGATAGACACCTCCGAAAGCATTTCAGGGGGTCAATGATGCCAGAAGGCGACTCAAGACGCACCCGCACACCCTTCCCGGGAAGCCGGGCATGCAAAGCACAGAAAAGTCTTGAACCGCACAGCGATCGGCACTAGTTTCTAAAGTCATCCGGAGCGAAAAAGCACCCATCAAGAGGGGCGAAAAAGAGGGCCTGACGATGATTCCAGACACCATGAAAGCCGTGCAACTGGTCGGCCACGGGGGCCTTGACAAGCTGGTCTACCGGAAGGACGTGCCGGTTCCCCGGCCGGCAGCGGGAGAGGTACTGATCCGGGTCAGTGCCTGTGGCATGAACAACACCGATGTCTGGGTTCGCGAAGGCGCCTATGGCAGCGATACCGATCCCACCGCCGTGTCCACCTGGCGACGGGGCCGCTCAACGCTTGAATTCCCGCGCATCCAAGGCACCGACACCGTGGGTGAGATCATCGCCGTGGGCGACGGCGTGCCGGAAAGCCGCGTCGGTGAGCGGGTGATTGTCGATTTCAGTATCTACAACCGACCGGAAGGTGATGACAGTCTGGCCGATATCGACTATATCGGCCACGGTCGGGACGGCGGCTACGCCGAATACACCGCCGTGCCGGCAGAAAACGCCTATCACGTGACCAGTGAGATCAGCGATGCCGAGCTGGCCACCTTCTGCTGTGCCTACCTGACCGCAGAGCAGATGCTGGAGCGCTCGCGACTCACCGAAGGGGAGCGGGTGCTGGTTACCGGTGCCTCCGGGGGGGTGGGTTCGGCCATCATTCAACTGGCCCGGGTGCGCGGCGCCATTCCCTATGCCGTGACCAGCAAGGGCAAGGAACAGGCTCTGAAGGACATTGGCGCAGAAGAAGTGGTGCTGCGTGACGAGCCTGACCTGGTCAGCGCCGTCGAGCGCATGGTCAACGGCCAACCCGTCGATGTAGTGGCCGATCTGGTGGCCGGCTCCCTGTTCAATGATCTGCTGCGCATCCTGAAGCCGGAAGGCCGCTACAGCACTGCAGGGGCCATCGGCGGTGCCGTAGTCGATCTGGACCTGCGCACCATGTATCTGAAACAGTTGGAACTGCATGGCTCGTCACAAGGCACCCGGACTTCATTCCGGCGCCTGGTGGACTATATTCAACAGGGGCGCATCAGGCCTCTGCTGGATCGGACATTCAAGTTGTCCGACTTCCACCGGGCTCAGGAGACCTTCATGAGCAAGCGTTATATCGGCAAACTGGTCGTGGTACCGGACAGCCAATGGGAAGAAAAAGGGGCGCCCCATGCCTGAACGCACCGGGCGCATGCGCTCGCTTGAGCTGATTGATACCCAGTCCGGTGGTGATGTCAGTCGCATCGTCATCGACGGCATAGGGCCCCTTCCGGGCACCAGTGTGCTGGAGAAGATGCGTTATTTGCAGGATCATGGCGACGGCCTGCGTCGCCTGCTGCTGTCGGAGCCCTATGGTGATCCGGCCATGTCGGTCGACCTGATCGTCGAACCTTCGCATCCGGAAGCCCAAGCGGGCTATATCATCATGGAGGCCATGGGTTATCCGCTCTACTCTGGCTCCAATACTATCTGCACGGCAACCGCCGTGCTTGAAAGTGGCATTGTGCCCATTCAGGACGGCGAGCAAGATCTGGTGCTGGAATCCCCGGCCGGCCTGGCCCGCATCAAGGCCTTCAATCGCAACGGCCGGGTAGAGTCGATCACCACCCAGGGCGAGCCGGCCTATGTGGCCGCGCGAGACCTCAGCATCACGGTGCCGAACTACGGTGTGGTGCGCTATGACCTGGTTTGGAGCGGCGCCTTTTTTGCGCTGGTGGATGCCACCGCACTCGGTTTCGACATAGTGGCCGAGGAGCAGATCGCGCTGGCCGCGTTCGGCGATGCCTTTGTGCGCGCCGTGCGCCCCGAGTTTCGACAGATTCACCCGGATCTCGGTGATTGCGGCCCGCTGCCCTTTGCGCATTTCACCAGCCCGGTGCACGAGATCGAGCCCGGTGGCTACGAGTCCCGCTCGGCCACCTATGTGCACCCGGGTGTGATCTGCCGCAGCCCGACCGGCACGGGCACGTCCGCGCGTCTGGCTTTGATGTACGAGAAAGGAGACATTCGCGACGGGGAGTATCTGGAGACCATTTCACCGCGCAACAGCCGGTTTCGCGGTACCGTTATCGGCGAAGCCACTGTGGGCAGTCACCGTGCGCTGGACAGTCATATTACGGGCCGCGCCTGGACACTCGCCCATTCTACCGTGTCGGTGGATCTGGACGACCCGCTGGTCGACATCTCCGATCTAGCGCATCTGCTGCCCAGCGATGCACCCCATTTCAAGCGCAGTGGAGCCTGATCTCATGAACGGCCCGGCGAACAGCAATCCCAACCCGACCCGCCGCGTCGGATGGGTTATGGGGCTGCTGGCCTGGTTTGCTTTTGCCGGCCTGATGGTGCTCGCCTTTCAGGAGCAACTGGACAACCTGCTCAATCCGAATCGCCAGATCGAATCCGTGCATACGGCGGAGGCCATCGAGATCACGCTGCAGCCGTCACGGGGCGGGCATTATCTGCTGAATGGCACCATCAATGGTCAGTCGGTGACTTTCATGCTGGATACCGGCGCCACCCAGGTGGCCATACCGGCCAGCATCGCTGAGGATCTCGGGTTGCAGCGGGGCAACCCGGTTCAGGTGCGAACGGCCAACGGGATAGTGACAGCCTACCAGACCGAGCTGAACACGGTGGGTTTGGGTGATATCGAGCTGGATGGCGTGGCGGCGCAGATACTACCAGGCTATGACAGCGACGCCATCCTGCTCGGCATGAGCGCCCTGGACAGACTCGACTGGCGCCGCGAGGGGCAGGAACTGACCTTGCGTTTTCGGAGATGAGCCTCCGTTGTAGGCTGTCAGCAGGGCAAGTTGGCGATCAGGCGCCAGGCGACTCTTATCGCGCCACCCCTACTAAGGGGGCCTTCCGGCCCCAAGCGCGGCCAAGGCGCGCGCCTACAGGGCGGCACTTTTGTAGGCGCTGGCTTGCCTGCGCTCGGCGGCGATAGCCGCCCATTGAAATTAGCCTCCGATGGTGCGGTTGCCGGACGCCTGATCCCTAACTTACCGCGTTTTCAAGCGGCACATATCGAACGGCGCCTGCCCGCACACAACTGCTCCTGCATCTCGGCTGCGGTGCGCACCCGCTTGACCCGCTCGAAACAGTCGCGGGCTTCGGGATAGGCCCGCTCGAGGTACTTCAACCACTGCTTGGTTCTGCTTGGCATATAGCGCTCGCGCCCGGCTTCGATATCCATGCTGCCCAGCTCAATAACCGCCTCCAGCGTCCGCGACCAGCTCCAGGGAGTGTCGCCCCGGGCAATTACCGCCGCCAGATTGGGCAAAGCCAGCGCCCCGCGCCCCAGCATCACATCCGCTACCCCGCTTTCAGCGCGACAGCGGTCATAATCCGCGCGTGACCAGACCTCGCCATTGGCCACCACAGGTACCCCGCGGGTGCTGGCTATCTCCGCCACCCGGCCGATCTGGTCCCAGTAGGCCGGCGGCTTGTAGCCATCCACCTTGGTGCGGGCATGCACCACAATCTCGGCGGCTCCGGCGTCCAGCAGTGCCCGGGTGTTGTCGACCAGACGGGCCCGATCTTCAAACCCCAGACGCATCTTGGCGGTTACAGGATGTCGCCCCGGCACGGCATCACGCACCGCACGGACTACCCTATAGAGCGTCTCCGGCTCGGTCAGCAGAATAGCACCACCCCGGCTCTTGTTGACCGTGCGCGCCGGACAGCCGAAATTGATATCCACACCTGGGGAGCCCAGCTCAACCGCCCGCGCGGCATTGGCCGCCATGGCCTCCGGGTTGTTACCCAGCAGTTGCAGTCGCACCGGCGTGCCGGCCGGGGTGCGAGCAGCCTGTTGCAGTTCGGGACAGAGACGAAGGAACACGCGGGGTGGCAGCAGCTCATCAACCACACGCAGAAACTCGGTGACACAGAGATCGAAGCCGCCATTGCGGGTAATCAGGTCGCGCATGGTGGCATCCATGACGCCCTCCATGGGTGCCAGCAGCAGACGACCGTTTGGCTCAGAATTCCTTGTGATCATACTGCTTCAGTTGCTCGATCACCTTGGCCAACTCTTCTCGGCCCTGGCGACTGAGCAACTGCCCTCGGATCTGCCGGCTGTAGCGATCATCCAGATATTCACAGCGCAGTCGCAGTTCATCCAGATAGTCGTCGTGACGAATCGGTACGGACAAAAAAGTGCGCCATTCGATATCATTGGCCTCGCCTCGCTCTACCCGCTCCAGCAGCTCCAACATGCTCTCGCGGCTGGTGCGGTAGATGGGATTGCGTTCGATACGGGCAAAGAACCAGATAAAGCCGCCAAACGCCATCAACACCACGATGAGAATAACCAGCGTGGCCAGCATGATCTTAAGCCTCCGAGGCGGTCGCGACGCCCTGTTGCTCTGCCACCCACAGGCGCGCATTGCGGAACATGCGCATCCAGGCGCCGTCTTCGCCCCATTCATCCGGTGCCCAGGAATTGGTTACCGTGCGGAACACCCGCTCCGGGTGCGGCATCATGATGGTAACCCGGCCATCGGCAGAACACAGGCCGGTAATCCCGAGCGGTGACCCGTTGGGATTACAGGGATAGGTCTCTGTGGTCTTGCCATAGTTGTCGACATAACGCAGCGCCACCAGCCCGGATTCCAGCGCTTTTTCAGCACTCTGCTCAGCCCTGAACTCGGCGCGCCCTTCCCCGTGCGCTACAGCGATCGGCAGGCGGGAGCCGGCCATGTCTCGCAGCAACACGGACGGGCTCTCGTCCACCCGCACCAGACAGGCCCGGGCTTCGAACTGCTCACTCTCGTTGCGCACAAAGTGTGGCCAGTGATCGGTACCGGGGATCAGCTCACGCAGGTTGGAGAGCATCTGGCACCCATTGCAGACCCCCAGGGCAAAGCTGTCCGGCCGCGCAAAGAAGGCCTTGAACGCTTCACGGGCCCGCTCATTGAATAGGATGGATTTGGCCCAGCCTTCACCGGCCCCCAGCACGTCGCCATAGGAGAAGCCACCACAGGCTACCAGGCCGCTGAAGGACTGCAGGTCGACACGACCGGCCAGGATGTCGCTCATATGCACATCCACTGGCGCAAAACCGGCACGTTCGAAAGCGGCGGCCATTTCCACCTGCCCGTTGACACCCTGCTCGCGCAGGATGGCAACACGTGGGCTTGGCCCGGTCGGATCCAGATCGTCGAGCGGATTTTCCTCCGGGTCGAAGGTCAGGCTGGCGTGCAGGCCCGGGTTGGCGGCATCCAACAGGTTGTCATACTCCTGTTTGGCACAGGCTGGATTGTCACGCTCCGCCTGCAGACGATAGCTGGTCTCCCACCACCAGCGCAGATACTGGGTGCGGGAGTTGGCCAGCACCTCTTCGCCCGCGGCAAAGAAGCGAATCTGGTCGTCTTCATTCGGTGTTCCGATGCGACAGATCATGTCACCCAGACCCCAGCGATTGAGCTCGGTTTCCACGTCTTCCAGATCAGCCTGCCGAACCTGCAGCACCGCACCGGGTTCTTCGCTGAACAGCACACCGGTCAGTCCGGTGCTGCTGTATTGGGCCCGCTGCACAGCCGCATCCAGGTTGACATCAATACCAGTGCGACCGGCAAACGCCATTTCCACCAGGGTGGCAAACAGGCCGCCATCCGAGCGGTCGTGATAGGCCTGTACCAGGCCCTTCGCCAGCAGGCTCTGCATAGCGCCAAAGAACACCTTGAGGTCTTCTGCATAGTCCACATCGGCCGGGGTATGGCCTACCTTGCGGTAGACCTGCGCCAGAGCGCTGCCACCCAGACGATTGCGACCATGGCCGAGGTCAATCAGCAGCAGTTCACTGTCGCCCTGATCGAGACGCAGTTGCGGGGTCACGGTCTGGCGCACATCGGTCACCGGGGCGAACCCAGTCATGATCAGGGAGACCGGTGACACTGCCTTTTTGGTGCCGCTGCTGTCTTCCCACTGGGTGCGCATCGACATGGAGTCCTTGCCCACAGGAATGGTGATGCCCAGCGCCGGGCAGAACTCCATGCCCACGGCCTGCACTGTGTCGTACAGGGCCTGATCTTCACCCGGGTGTCCGGCGGCAGCCATCCAGTTGGCGCTCATGCGGATATCGGACAGGTTCTCGATGCGGGTACTGGCCAGGTTCGTAATCACCTCAGCCACGGCCAGACGACCGGCAGCCGGCGGGTCAATGACCGCAACCGGGGTGCGTTCGCCCATCGCCATGGCCTCGCCGGTATAGCCCTGGTAACCGGTGGTAGTCACAGCCGCATCGGCGACCGGAATCTGCCAGGGCCCGACCATCTGGTCGCGCACCACAGTGCCGGTGATCGAGCGATCACCAATGGTAATCAGAAAGCTTTTGCCGGCGACTGCTGGCAGCTTGAGCACCCGCTCTGCAGCTTCTGCCAGATCCACGGTCGGCTTGAACTTCTGCTGCGGACGTTCCTGACGCTGGAAACTGCGCTTCATCTTGGGCGGCTTGCCCAGCAGGACATTCAGCGGCATCTCGACCGGGTTGTTGGCAAAGAGCTCGTCGTGCACCACCAGCGTACCGTCATCACGGGTTTCCCCGACCACCGCGTAGGGGCATCGTTCGCGGCGGCACAGGGCAGCAAAGTCATCCAGTCGATCCGGGCTGACGGCCAGCACATAGCGTTCCTGCGATTCGTTGGACCAGATCGCCAGCGGCGACATGCCCGGTTCGTCATTGGGGATGGCACGCAGATCAATGCGCGCGCCCTGACCCCCGTCATTGACCAGCTCTGGCAAGGCGTTGGACAGGCCACCAGCACCGACATCATGTATGAACAGGATCGGATTCTGCTCGCCCAACTGCCAGCAGCGGTCGATCACTTCCTGACAGCGGCGCTCCATTTCCGGGTTGCCCCGCTGCACGGAGGCGAAGTCCAGGCTTTCCGAGCCCTCGCCGGAGGCCATGGAAGAAGCCGCACCACCGCCGAGGCCGATCTGCATGGCAGGCCCGCCGAGCACGATCAACTGTGCCTTTTCCGGCAGGGCATCCCAGGCTTTGTCGACATGATCTGCGCGAATATTGCCGTAACCACCCGCAATCATGATGGGCTTGTGATAGCCCCAGAGCTGATCGCCGATGACTGACGGTGCACTGACTTCAAAGGTGCGGAAGTAGCCGGTCAGGTTCGGACGGCCGAATTCGTTGTTGAAGGAGGCGCCACCGATGGGGCCCTCCAGCATGATATTGAGTGGAGATTCCATGCGGGTCGGACGACCATATTGGCCCTCCCAGGGCTGCACAAAACCAGGGATACGCAGATTGCTGACGGTAAAACCGGTCAGGCCGGCTTTCGGCTTGGAACCCTGTCCGGTGGCGCCTTCATCGCGAATCTCACCACCGGCGCCGGTCGCCGCCCCCGGAAACGGCGATATGGCCGTCGGGTGGTTGTGGGTCTCCACCTTCATCAGGATATGGACAGTCTCGTCATGGTAGCCATAGGCCTGAGTGACCGGGTCGGGATAAAAACGCCCGGCGCGAAACCCCGCCATGACGGCGGCATTGTCCTTGTAGGCCGAAAGGACGCCTGCCGAGTTGCACTCATAGGTGTACTTGATCATGCGGAACAGAGAATGGGGCTGAGCCTCGCCGTTGACCTCCCAGTCTGCATTGAAAATCTTGTGCCGGCAGTGCTCCGAGTTGGCCTGCGCAAACATCATCAGCTCGACATCGGTCGGGTTGCGCTTCAGGCGGTGGAAGTTCTCTACCAGATAGTCGATTTCATCATCGGCGAGTGCCAGACCCAAAGTGGTATTGGCAGACGCAAGCGCTTCGCGTCCGCCACCCAAAATATCGACATCGGTCAGGGGTGCGGGCTCGGTGCGGGCAAACAGCAGCTCGGCGTCTTCCACCTGCGGCAACACGGCTTCCACCATGCGGTCATGCAAGAGGCTGCCCAGCTTCTGCCGCTGCTCGTCGTTAAGCGCTTTGGGGCCAGCCACATGGTAAACAATGCCCCGTTCAATTCGCTGGATTTTGCTCAAGCCGCAGTTGTGCGCGATGTCAGTTGCCTTGGACGACCAGGGCGAAATAGTGCCCGGCCTGGGCACCACCACAAATACTTCCGTAGACGCCTTGGCAGCCTCATTTGCCGGTTCTGCAGCGGGGCCATAGTCCAGCAGACGTTCCAGCACCGTGTGTTCAGATTCCGTCAATGGCTCGTCTGTGCGTAAAAAATGTGCATAATCGGCAGACACTGAAGTGATCTCCGGCAGCACCCCCTGCAATATCGACAGCAGTTTTTGGCGGCGGAATGACGAGAGGGCTTGCGCCCCGCGAAGAACCTGCATGATCTGGAAGCCTCTGTAGCTTTTGGGTGTCGCGTTAAACGTGCAACGCTCCCAAGGACTTTTTGGGTAGCTTTCTGAGCGCCGGTATCATACTCAATCAGCCCGGGATTTTCATTGTTCGCATGCATATTTTGGCTCGACAGCGACTACTGAAGCGCACCATCATCTGGGCGTGCGTCGGTTTAATCACCGTTACGGTGTTCCTGTTCGGCTTTTCCCGCATTGGTCACATGGACACCATTGAGCGCGCCGGCGAACTGCGGGTGGTGATTGCCAATGACCCGCGGCACTTCAATGCTCATGGTGACACGCTGGAGATGACCCTGGCGAGGAAATTCACCGATCACCTGGGCCTGGAACTCAGATTCCACACGGTTGACTCTCAAGAGGAACTGCGCCGGGCCCTGCGCCTCGGCCTGGCCGATATGGCGGTGGGTGGCATAGTTGTCCCGGACCTCGGTCAGGGTCCGCCGGACATGGTGTATTCACGGCCCTACATGGATGTGCTGCAGCAGGTCGTCTACAAAAGCAACAGTTTACAGGTGGTTGATGAACTCCCGGCGCTGCAGGGTGCGGTACGCGCCAATACCGCTCAGTACCGGGCGCTGCGTACACTGGCCATAGAACAGCCACTGGATATTCAGGTGGTAAACGGCACCACAGAGGCCGTTCTGAAGGCACTCGGCAATGGCGAAGCCGACTATGCCGTGATCGACTCCAATGACCATGCCTACTACCGGCCCTTCTATCCTTCCCTGCGCCACGCCTTTGATATTTCGGCGCCTCAGCCGGTTGCCTGGAAATTCTATGCCAACAAGGATGGCAGTCTGCGCGCTGCTGCCAACAATTTCCTCGATCACGTGGAGGCCACGGGTCAACTGGAAATCGTCCTTGATCAGCACCTCGGCCATCTGCGCGAGTTCGACTATGTCGGCGTCAGACGTTTTGAGCGGCATGTGAACACCCGGCTGCCCCCACTGCGCGACTTTTTTGAAGCCGGAGCCGAAGAGACCGGCCTGGACTGGCGACTGCTCGCCGCAGTCGGTTATCAGGAATCTCACTGGCGAGCCGATGCGGTATCTCCCACCGGGGTGCGTGGCGTCATGATGCTGACCCTGCGCACGTCCGGCGAGCTGGGTGTGACCAACCGGCTTGATCCCGAGCAGAGCGTCAGAGGCGGCGCCCGTTATCTGGCCGGCCTCTATGGGCGCGTACCCGACAATATCGAAGATCCGGATCGACTGTGGTTTGCCCTGGCCGCCTACAATGTCGGCATGGGCCATGTCATGGACGCGCGGCGCATTGCTGCAGCGGTGGACGAAGAGGCGGATTACTGGACCGATCTGAGAGAGTACCTGCCGCTACTGCGCGACCCGGACTACTATCGCTTTACCCGGTATGGCTTCGCCCGGGGAGATGAGCCTGTAGTCTATGTGCAGAACATCCGACGCTACTATGATCTGTTGCGCTGGATGTTCCCCACGGAAGACGAAGCTGAATTACTGTTGCCCGGGCTGGAACCGGACAACCCGGGCATCGTATTGCCGCCCCTGCTGCAATTGCACGGCCCCTGAGTTCAGTCGCGCAGCCGGCGGCGCAAGGCGATGCCACCCGGCGCCAGCAACAACAGGCCCAACAGTGACATGGCGCCGCTGGATTCATTGACCCGCCGGGACAGGACCGTATCCTGCAGCACGAACAGACCTAGGTCGAGATCCCCGGCCCAACTGCGCACCCGAGAGACACGGGTATAGCCGCCGGGCTGATTATCCGAAGCACACTGCTGCGGGCCAAAGCTGGTAATGCCGACCAGCACCGGCACGCCGTCATCGAAATAGACCAGAGGGCCGCCACTGTCGCCCTGACAGGTATCCTGGCCGTCATCGGTGCTGCCGGCGAAAACCACCCACTCTTCGAGCAGATCCCAGATTGAGCTGCTGTCATAGCTTTGGCGGTTGTCCATGCGCAAGGTGACGGTCTGCAACACATCGGCCGGCGACCCGTTGTTTTCGGTCAGACCCCAGCCGTAGGCCACCACATCGGAACGATTCTGCTCCAGCGAATTGGTCAGTGCCGAGTTGGCCATCGATATGGGCTGGGCGCCAGATGGAGCTTCCTCCAGGTAGATCAGCGCCGCATCCCGTGTGGGGTTCGAGGAAAACCTGGAGTTGTCGTATTCCGGGAAAATATCGAACCAGGACGCATCGATCAGATCCTCGGACGTCAGGTTGTTCAGGTCACCGTCCGGCACATTGAAGGCCAGGCGTACCGAGGTGGCTTTTTCATTGCTCGAGTTGTAGAGGCAATGCGCGGCGGTCAGCGCCACTCGATCAGCAATATAGCTGGCACCGCATTGCTGCAATCCTCCATTGGAGAACTCGACAAGCATGAAGGCCAGGTAAGGCGGCGGGTCGGTCTCATCCTCGCCACCGATGATCTTGGGTTCCAGCAGGTAGAAACCGGAGAGCAGTATCCAAAAAGCCGGGATACACAACAGCAGGCCGATTCGTTTCATAGACGGGCTGATCCTCTAGTCAAGGGCCGAACACCAATCCGAACGGCCTGCCTTTCCTTTTGCAAAGATTCTAGCGCACCGGGATAACCCGCGTCACCTCAGCACCTTGCACTTACTTCAAGCGCAGCGGGCTCCGGCCCTTGCTGGCGGCGATGCGCAGGCGCAGGGCGTTAAGCTTGATGAAGCCTTCGGCGTCTTTCTGGTCGTAGGCGCCGGCATCGTCTTCGAAGGTGGCGATGCTTTCATCAAACAGGCTGTCGTCGGAGCGGCGGCCCGCAACGATAACATTGCCCTTGTAGAGCTTGAGGCGCACGTCGCCGTTCACGGTCTGCTGCGAGGCGTCGATCATTTCCTGCAGCATCAGGCGCTCGGGGCTCCACCAGTAGCCGTTGTAGATGACTTCGGCATACTTGGGCATCAACTGGTCTTTCAGGTGCGCGGCTTCGCGGTCCAGCGTCAGGGATTCGATGGCGCGATGCGCCCGCAGCATGATGGTGCCGCCGGGGGTTTCGTAGCAGCCGCGTGATTTCATGCCGACATAGCGGTTTTCGACGATGTCCAGCCGGCCGATGCCGTGCTTGCCGCCCACCTGGTTCAGGTAGGTCAGCACTTCGGCGGGGGACATCTTCTTGCCGTCGATGGCGACGATATCGCCTTTCTCGTAGGTCAGTTCGATGTACTCGGGCTGATCCGGTGCGGCTTCGGGGCTGACCGACCAACGCCACATGTCTTCTTCGGCTTCTGCCCAGGGGTCTTCCAGAATGCCGCCTTCATAGGAGATGTGCAGCAGGTTGGCGTCCATCGAGTAGGGGGACTTCTTGCCCTGCTTGTTGAAGTCGACCGGTATGTCGTGCTGCTCGCAGTAGGCCATCAGCTTTTCGCGGCTGGTCAGGTCCCATTCGCGCCAGGGGGCGATTACCTTGACGCCAGGCTTGAGTGCATAGGCGCCCAGTTCAAAGCGCACCTGGTCGTTGCCCTTGCCGGTGGCACCGTGCGAAATGGCATCGGCGCCGGTTTCATTGGCAATCTCGATCAGGCGCTTGGCAATCAGCGGACGGGCAATGGAGGTGCCGAGCAGGTATTCGCCTTCATAGATGGTGTTGGCGCGAAACATGGGGAATACATAGTCGCGCACGAATTCTTCGCGCAGGTCTTCGATATAGATTTCCTTGATGCCCAGCGCCTTGGCCTTGGCGCGCGCGGGCTCCACTTCTTCGCCCTGCCCCAGGTCCGCGGTGAAGGTGACAACCTCACAGTCATAGGTTTCCTGAATCCATTTGGCGATGACTGAGGTGTCCAGGCCTCCTGAGTAGGCGAGTACAACCTTCTTGATATCGGACATGCGCGGGGCTCCTGCTGCTCAATTGCTCAATGATTAGACGCGTTATTGTACGGAGCCGCCCGCAGCAACTCAACGGATGGTTTGTTTGGGCGTGCGCCTGCAAATGCTTCCTGAGGGTTGAGTGCTGATTGGACCGTCACCAAGCTTGCGTCTGGCTGGAAGCAAAGCCACCTCTGCGGGGTACCCTGACTGGGCGGCTGTCGTCGCCGGTCGCTCCTGCGCATCCATGCGCCCGCGACATTAGTGCATCCTTGCACGT
>NZ_JAIUMC010000001.1 GCF_022565775.1 Natronospirillum sp. | reverse complement strand
CAGTTTTTCCGCGTCCATGATCAGATAGCCGCCGTTGGCCTTGTGCAGGCTGCCCGGCTGAATCAGCTGAAAATTGGTGACCGCCATGCCCTGCTGGGTCGCGTATTCAATGCGCCCGAACAGGTTCTGATAGGTGGGCAAAAGCTCATAGACCACCGGCACGCCATTTTTGGGGTCGTTCTGCACCAGCAGGTTGGGCAGCAGCTGGCCGTGCAGTGACTGCTTGCGGTCCGGGTCGGAGACCTTCTCCAGCGGATGGTCTTCCAGAAACACTTCACTGATCAGCGTCGGCAGTTGTTGCTTGAGCTGGCGCAGATAGCGCAGCACCGAAATATTGCCGTCATACTTGTACTCCAGTTCCCGCAGCAGCGGCTTGACGGCTTGGGTGATGGTTTCGTCGTCCAGATGGCGCTGCTTTTCACTGGTTTCGCGGCGCCACTGGGGCAGTTCGAGCAGTGATTCGTTGAGCAGTTCTTCCAGCTCCTGAATACGGCGTTGAAATTCGCTGCGTTCACTTTCGCTGAGCTGGGCAAACTCGGTCTCATCCAGCACCTTGCCGTCCACAATGGGCGCCAGAATGATGCTGCCCTGATCGGACAGCAAGGCCACTTCCTGCTGTGAGGCCACCTTGTCGACCTGCATGATGGCGAGGTCATATTTCTGATTGAACTCGCGGTCGATGGCGGCTCTGCGGCGCTGATAGCTGGGGTTTTCGAACGCATCCGGAAAGGTGCTCATCAGCTCATCGACAAAGGCTTCCATGTCGTCCTTGAACACCTTGCCGTGACCGGCGGCCAACTGCATGACCAGGGGTTCGCGGGCATTGTCGAAGTTGTTGATGAAGCAGACATCCATCGGCGGCGGACGCCGCGTGGCCACTTCCCGCACATAACTGGACACCAGCGACTGGCGGCCGGTGCCGGTTTCACCCATGACAAACAGGTTGTAGCCATTGGCCTGCATGTTGATGCCGAACTCCAGCGCCTCCTTGGCTCTGGGCTGGCCCAGAAAGCCGGATGACCCTTCCAGATCACGGGTGGTTTCGAAGTTGAGATAGGACAGGTCCACGCGTGACCGCAGTTGATCTGCCTGCAGCATTGCGGATGGCAACGGTGAAACTACGAGATCACTCGCCATAATGGTCGGATTCCTTGCGTAATGGGTCGGGGCTCAGACAGCAACCGGCCCCTTGATGTGAGGATGCGCCTGATAGCCGACAATTTCAAAGTCTTCATAGCGATAATCGAACAGGCTGTCAGGCTTGCGCAGAATGTTCAGCGTGGGCAGCGGATAGGGTTCTCGCTCGACCTGTTCGGCTGTCTGCTTGAAGTGATTGCTGTAGATATGCACATCACCCCCGGTCCAGACAAAATCGCCCGCTTCCAGCCCGGCCTGCTGCGCCATCATGTGGGTCAGCAGCGCATAGCTGGCAATGTTGAACGGCAGGCCGAGAAACACATCACAACTGCGCTGATACAGCTGACAGCTGAGTTTGCCGTCCGCCACATAGAACTGGAACAGGCAGTGACAGGGCGGCAGCGCCATGCTGGGTACGTCGGCCGGGTTCCAGGCGACCACCAGCATGCGCCGGGAATCCGGGCGGTGGCGAATCTGGTCGAGCACGTCACTGAGCTGATCAATGGTCTCGCCTCTGGGGGTCTGCCAGGCTCGCCACTGCTTGCCATAGACTGGCCCCAAGTCGCCATTCTCGTCCGCCCAGTCATCCCAGATCGACACCCCGTTGTCTTTCAGGTAGCGAATGTTGGTATCGCCCTGAATAAACCACAGTAGCTCATGAATGATGGAGCGCAGGTGCAGCTTCTTGGTGGTCACCAGCGGAAACCCGGCGCTCAGGTCAAAGCGCATCTGATAACCGAAAACACTGCGCGTACCGGTGCCGGTGCGGTCGGATTTGTCGTTACCGTTGGCCTTTATATGGCGAATCAGGTCCAGATATTGTTGCATGAGTCTCGCATTGTCCTCGGTTAAGGTGTGGGAGCCTTTTGGTGCCGCGCAACACACTGTCAGCGACGGCGCTTCTTGCTGCTCTTGCTCTTGCTCTTGGCTTTGTTCTTTTGTCCGCCCAGACCGGCGGGTTTGCTGTCAGTGCTCTCTGCGGCTACCGCAGCAGGGTCCACCCGGTCATCAATCTGCAGACGATAGGCCATGACCAGAAAGATGATACCCAAAATCAGCATGGGCAGTGACAACAGTATACCCATGGTCAGCCACTCTCCGGCCAGGTAACCGATATGCGCATCCGGTTCGCGAAAGAACTCGGCGATGGAGCGGAATATGGCATAACCGGCCAGGAAAAACCCGGTCACGGCAAAGCGCGGACGTGGCTTGTGGCTGAACCACCAGAGCAGAATGAACAGTGCCAGACCCTCACCGGCCGCCTGATACAACTGGGACGGATGGCGGGCGAGATCATCCGGTGCATGCGGAAAGATCATCGCCCAGGGCACATCCGTTGCCCGGCCCCAGAGTTCACCATTGATGAAGTTGCCGGTGCGCACGGCGGCAAAACCGATCGGTGCCAGCGGCGCAATAAAGTCGGCCACCTGCCAGTAGCTCTTGCCGGTTCGGCGAGCGTACAGAATCAGGGCGACCGACACACCGATAAAGCCGCCGTGGAAGGACATGCCACCGGCAAAGAAATTGAACAGGTACAGCGGGTTGTCGAGGAACTCACCGAACTGATAGAAGAACACATAGCCCATGCGGCCCCCGATCAGGGTACCGATGATGACATAAGTCAGCATGTCCCAGACCTGTTCCTTGGTCCAGCCCCGCCAGGGCTGATTGCGGGCGCGCCAGAGCCCTAGTGCCAGGCCGACAAAGAAGGTCACCAGATAGCTGACGCCGTACCAGTGCACCTGCAGAAAGCCCAGATCGAGGGCGACCGGGTTGATATCGTGAACGTAGGGCAAAATCAGTCTCCTGTCCTGAGTCGGGGCAGGGCCGCGCAAAGTGCGCGCCAGCCCTGATCAATCATTGCGGTGGTCTCGCGGCTCCCGTCGACCACAGTGTCGGCCTGTGCGCGTGACGGTGCCACATGACGGATATAACCCGGCCGCACGGTCTGCTCATATTGCTGCAGCACGCTTTCCGCGGTGCGCCCCCGGCTTGCCATGTCGCGCCGCAGACGGCGCAGCAGGCAGAGATCCGGCGCCGTGTCGACAAACAGGCTCACCGTCAGTTCATGGCGCAACGCGGGCCGGGCCAGCAGGAACAACCCTTCGACCAGAAGACAGGGCGCCGGTTCCAGAAGAACAGTCTCGTCAGATCGGGTATGTCGCGTGTAATCATAATCCGGCTGCTGGACGGACCGACCGGATCTGAGCTGCTGCAAATGCTGCAACAGCAGATCATGGTCTAGCGCCGCCGGGTCATCATAGTTCTGTGTTGCACGCTCGGCCAGCGAGAGCGCGGACTGATCCCGGTAATAGGCGTCTTCGCCCAGCAGCAACACCGGGGCGGACAAGTGCTCCTCCAGTCGGGTTTGCAGGCCCGCGGCCAGGGTCGATTTGCCCGAGCCGGAGGCCCCGGCGATGCCAATAACAATGCAGGAAGCGGCCATCGACTCCATCCAGCCGTCAATCAGTGCCGGTATTAAATCACAGGGGAGGCCTGACGTCATGGTGCGCGCTTCCAGCCCGCTGATGCACTTGTAAATGCAAATAATTCTTACTATAATGGTACGACAAAGTCACTTGTTGATCTGCAATGATGATGGCTATCTCAACGTCTCGTGCAGGAGCCGGCAGCAATGAACAGCAGGAGTGAGCGCACCATGGGTACCGAACGATCAGGAATGGAGTCACTGGCCACGCGCCTGATGATGACACGCCAGCATCGTGACCGCGGTCGTCATCGTTTGCCTCTGATCGCCAGCGCGCTGCTGGTCGTCGGCCTTGCGGCCGGCGCCGGCCTGTCCGTGGCGCTTTTTTCCCTCTATTGATCTCGCCTCTGTCCGCTTTACCGGGAACGATCTGTTTAGTGTCAAAACGTGACCGGGTTGGCTCTTCCAGCGTGCCCCTCGATTGATTTTCCGGTTTGCCTCCGCTTGAATGCTCTTGTACCGATCTGTAAAGGATCTCTGTTTGTTCACAGGGCATAAGGAAGGGGTTGCCACCATGACTACCGAATACTATAAACCGATCCGGATTCTTCAGTTTTTCTGGTATGGCGTCACTTTGGCGGCGGTACCGATGATTGCTGTCGCCGTAGGGCTGGGTACGCTTTTCGAAGCGCTGCCCGAGGCTGTCTATGTTGTCGATGTGCCGCAACTTGCTGCCTGGGCTATCGTACTGGGTCTGATGGGTATCGGGGTGATGGCCGGCAAGCTGGCGGGGCAGAAGTTTCTGACCCCGGCGCAGATGGCACGCCGGTCGGTCCAGGGCCAGCCCAAATCGGTGCAGGACGGCGCTGAAATGCGGGTCAAACAGGCCATGTTCATACAGCTGTCACTTTACGAGACCCCGGCGATACTGTTGATCGGCTACACGCTGATGGCTGCCGAACCGCAGTGGGTGATTGCAGGTGCCATCTACATGGTCGCAGTCGGGGTGCTGGCAAAACCGCAGTTCCTGAATCTGCTGCAAGACACGCAACGCGAACTGGAGCGGCTTGGGACTTGGTGATCGCCAAAATCCGGCTTGCGGGCCAGTTGCTTTTGTGCAAGGGAATGCATCGAGCCTGCCTCAATCTCCGCTGTCTTTACCGTCGCTACTCATGATGAAGCCAATGCAGGCCGCTAAGTACTGACGGCCAACGTAAATCAACAGGCCGCCGAGCAGAGTCAGGCCAATGGACTGGTTCATGGTCAGAATATTGTCTTCGGCCGGCAATCTGTTCTGGAATACGATCGAGAGTATTCCAATCATTACGCAACCTATCCCCAGATAGCAGGCAAGGGCTCGCACAACCAGATTCCTTTTTCCGCCTGAAAATGATCAGGACTGAGACTGCAGATAGTTTTCCACCCCCTGGGTACGGATATGGCCCAGTTGCTGTTCCAGCCAGTGAGTGTGGTCCTGCTCGGTGTCGGCGAGCAGCTTGAGCAGGATGTCCCGGGTGACATAGTCCTGCTCTTTTTCGCACAGTGCTATGGCCTTGCGCAGCTCGGCAGCATTGTCGTATTCGGTCTGCAGGTCGTTCTGCAGCATATCCGGCACGGTGGCGCCGATACGGAGTTTCTCCCGGGCGGCCACATCGGGCATGCCTTCGAGAAAAAGAATGCGTTCGATCAGCAGGGTAGCATGGCCGATTTCATCCTGCCGTTCGTGATCAATGCGCTCGAAGAGCTTCTGCAGACCCCAGTTTTCATACATCTGACTGTGCACGAAGTACTGGTCGATCGAGGTGAGTTCGATGGCCAGCAGTTTGTTCAGCGTATCGATTACGGATGATTTGCCTTGCATGGTGATAACTCCTTGGCTGCACTGTGGCCGATGTTCAGACCTGAGACTGCAGGTAGTTGGCGATGCCCATCTTTCCGATCAGTTCCTGTTGTGTCTCGACCCAGTCATAATAGTCTTCTTCTTCAGCCAGAATGCGCTCGAGCAGTTCGCGGCTGACATAGTCCTGAGCCTGCTCGCAGGCAGAGATGCCCTGGCGAACCTCGGCGATGAAGTCGCTCATCAGGTCCAGGTCGCACTGCAGCATTTCTTCGGTGGTTTCGCCAACGCGCAGACGACCCAGATGCTGAAGGTTGGGCAGCCCTTCCAGAAACAGGATACGTTCGATCAGATCATCGGCGCGCTTCATGGCGCGGATAGACTCTTTATAGGCGGCTTCATTGAGGTGGCCCAGACCCCAGTTGCGAAACATGCGCGCATGCAGAAAGGTCTGGTTGATGATCACCAGTTCGCTGGACAATACGGTGTTGAGGTTTTGGATAATCCCGGGGGCTGCTTGCATGCAATAGGTCCTTGCGTCGTCACTGGATGTTCAGCCTGCCGCTGAAGCTGCCTCAGTTATAGTGCAGGCTGGGCATCATTTCCAGTGTTGCCAGGCACGACACTCGGAGACCAGGTGGCAATCGCGCTGGCGAGAAGTCCGGGTTCCTCGATTTTCCTGGAAGCAGCCTGAAGAATGTCTCGCGCTTCACAAGCACATTTGCCGCAGGTGGTGCCGACACCGAGTGTCTGCTGCAGGTCGCGCACAGAACTGACGCTGCCCTTGCGGACGGCTTTTTCTATCTGCTGGTCTGTAACGGCATGACAAAGGCAGACATACATGGTGGGAACACTCCGGCGGTCGAATGGTCTGGTTTCATGATATGCAAACGATAATAATTGTCAATACCAGTCGTGTTTTATAACTCATTGCGTACAATTCTGAAATAAACCTTCTAAAGTTACAAAAATGAGGGCGCTGGAGTGCATTTTATGAAATAAAATTCCATCACTGGGTGTGAAATGAGCGGCTAATGGGTAGAATGTTGGCATCCTAATGCACCGACAACCAAGGGAGTGTCCTATGTCCGTACTCAAGATGGCCGACCTGGACCTGACCGGCAAACGTGTTCTGATCCGCCAGGACCTGAACGTGCCGCTGGACGGCGACCGCAACATTACTTCCGATCAGCGCATCCGCGCCTCCGTGCCCACCATCAAAATGGCGCTTGAGAAAGGGGCCAAGGTGATGGTCACCTCACACCTGGGTCGTCCCGAGGAAGGGCAGTTCGAGGAGAAAGCCTCACTGGCGCCGGTGGCAGCCCATCTGGGCAAACTGCTGGACAGGGACGTGCCGTTGATTCGCGACTGGGTCAACGGATTTGACCTGGGTGACCATGATCTGGTGCTGCTGGAAAATGTCCGCTTCAACGCGGGCGAGAAAAAGAATGACGACAATCTGGCCAAAAAAATGGCCGGTTTGTGCGACGTATTCGTGATGGATGCCTTCGGCACCGCACACCGGGCCCAGGCGTCCACCCATGGTGTGGCCAAGTATGCGCCCATGGCCGCCGCTGGCCCGCTGCTCGCAGCCGAACTGGAGGCGCTGGCCAAAGCGCTGAAAACGCCGGCCCGCCCGATGGTCGCCGTGGTCGGTGGCGCCAAGGTGTCGAGCAAGCTGACGGTACTCGAAGCCCTGTCCGAGAAGTGCGACGTGCTGGTTGTTGGTGGTGGTATTTCCAACACCTTTGTGGCTTCTGAAGGCTACAACGTTGGCAAGTCGCTGCAGGAGAAGGATCTGATTCCGGAAGCCAAGCGTCTGCGCGAGAAGACCAAGGTCATCTTTGCCGAAGACTGCCGCACCACCAAACTGGATTTCGACGACTGGCGCCATGACGCGCCGACCGAAGAGAAATCGGTCGATCAGATCGGTGACGATGAGCAGATCATCGACTATGGCCCGAAAACCACAGCCAAGGTGGTCGAGATCCTCAAGCAGGCCAAGACCATTATCTGGAACGGTCCCTGTGGCGTCTTTGAATTTGATGCCTTTGCGCAGGGTACCAAAGACATTGCCCAGGCCATTGCGGACAGTGATGCGTTCTCGATTGCCGGTGGTGGCGATACGCTGGCGGCCATCGACAAGTATGACCTGGCCGACAAGATCTCCTACATCTCGACGGGTGGCGGTGCCTTCCTGGAGTTTGTGGAAGGCAAGACGTTGCCTGCTGTCGCCATTCTGGAAGAACGTGCCAGAGGCTGAGGCCGGCTTTGGGGCGCAGGGGTCGATTGATGTATAATTCGCCTACTGCTCTCCGTTGATGATCATTCGCAACAGTACCGTCAGGTACGCACAAGCACAGACAGGTAGAAACGCTATGACCAAGATTTTTGACGCCGTGAAGCCCGGAGTGGTTACCGGCGAAGACGTGCAAAAGATTTTTGCGATCGCCAAGGAGCACAAGTTTGCTCTGCCGGCGGTCAACTGTGTCGGCACAGACTCAGTCAACGCCACACTGGAAGCGGCGGCCAGCGTTCGTTCGCCGGTTATCGTGCAGTTTTCCAACGGGGGCGCCGGGTTCTTTGCCGGCAAGGGCCTGAAACTGGACGGCCAGGAAGCAGCCATTCTGGGCGGTATCGCCGGTGCCCAGTATGTGCACGCGGTCGCTGAAGCCTATGGCGTGCCGGTGATCCTGCATACCGACCACGCAGCGCGCAAGCTGCTGCCCTGGATTGACGGCCTGCTGGATGCCAGCGAGAAGCATTATGCGCAGACCGGCAAGCCGCTGTTCAGCTCGCACATGATCGACCTGTCCGAAGAGAGCCTCGAAGAGAACATCGGCACCTGTGCCAAGTACCTCGAGCGCATGGCCAAGATGGACATGACCCTGGAGATAGAACTGGGAGTCACCGGTGGTGAAGAAGACGGTGTCGACAACACGGGCGTGGATGCGGCTGACCTCTACACCCAGCCTGAAGATGTCGCCTATTCCTACGAAAAGCTGAGTGCGGTCAATCACCGTTTCACCATTGCCGCCTCATTCGGCAATGTGCACGGGGTGTATCAGCCGGGCAACGTCAAGCTGACGCCGGAGATCCTGAAGAACTCGCAGGCCTATGTCTCCGACAAGTTCAATCTGCCGCACAACAGCCTCGACTTCGTGTTCCACGGTGGCTCCGGCTCGACAGAGGCGGAAATCGAGGAATCCATCAGTTACGGTGTGATCAAGATGAACATCGATACGGATACCCAGTGGGCGACCTGGACCGGTGTGCGCGACTATTACGAAGCCAATCGGGACTACCTGCAGACCCAGATCGGCAACCCGGAAGGCGAGCACAAGCCCAACAAGAAATACTATGACCCGCGCAAATGGTTGCGTGAAGGTCAGACCTCCATGGCCAAGCGTCTGGAAAAGGCCTTCAAGGACCTGAACGCCTACGACGTACTCTGAGCCTGGCTCGGTCGAGCGTCAAACGAAAGCCGCCGCACTCCGGCGGCTTTTTTGTGCCTTTGTGATCGTTTCAACAGCACCTGTTGGTGATGAGTGGGGACCTGTTCAGATCCGTCAGGCCGGGGCACAAACTCGATATACGTTAACTGTCCCCCTTGTGGTAGAATCCGCGCTCCTGCCAGCGGCCCTCATCGGCTGGCGACCTGGCAGAGATTCTCATCAGCATAGATTCCGGAAGCCAGAGATCCATGAGCAAGACATCACTCGATAAATCGAAGATCAAGATACTCCTGCTGGAAGGCATTCATTCTTCTGCCGTGGACGCGCTGGAAAACGCCGGCTACTCCTGGATTGAGCAGGTGCCCTCCTCGCTGCCCGAAGCAGAGCTGGTGGAGCGGGTCCGTGATGCCCATTTCGTGGGTATTCGTTCGCGGACCCAGTTGACGCGGGCGGTTTTCGACGCGGCTGAAAAACTGGTGGCCGTGGGCTGCTTCTGTATCGGTACCAATCAGGTCGACCTGGAGGCTGCCACGGAAAAGGGCGTGGTGGTGTTCAATGCCCCCTTCTCCAATACCCGCTCGGTGGCTGAATTGGTGCTGGCGCAGGCGATTCTCCTGCTGCGTGGTATTCCCGAGAAGAACGCAGCAGCGCACCGTGGTGTCTGGAAAAAGAGCGCCAATGACGCCTATGAAAGCCGCGGCAAGGTGCTTGGGCTGGTGGGTTACGGCAATATCGGCACCCAGTTGGGTGTGCTGGCCGAATCTCTGGGCATGAGCGTTATCTTCTATGATGTGGTCAACAAGCTGCCCATGGGCAACGCGCATCAGGTGGGCAGTCTGAAACAGCTGCTGGCCAAATCCGATGTGGTATCCCTGCATGTACCGGAAACACCGGCGACCAAGTGGATGATCGGAGCGGCTGAAATTGACGCCATGAAAGACAAGGCCGTCCTGATCAATGCCTCCCGGGGCACCGTGGTCGATATCGAGGCGCTGGCCGGGGCTCTGGACAGCGGCAAACTGCTGGGCGCCGCCATCGACGTGTTTCCCACGGAGCCACGCAGCAACGATGACGAATTCATCAGTCCGCTGCGCGCTTTCGACAACGCCATCCTGACGCCCCATGTGGGCGGCAGCACGATGGAAGCTCAGCGCAATATTGGCGCTGAAGTAGCCGAGAAGCTGGCCATGTTCTCCGACAACGGGACCTCCATTTCAGCGGTCAATTTCCCCGAGGTGGCGCTGCCCAAACATGACGGCAAGCACCGTATTCTGCACATTCACGAAAACATCCCGGGTGTGCTGTCGATGATCAACAGCCTGCTGTCGGATAATGGCATCAACATCAGTGGCCAGTACCTGCAGACCAACGAACGCGTCGGCTATGTGGTGATCGACGTGGATCAGGAGTTCGGTCCGTTGGCACTGGAAAAGCTGAGCGAGGTCAAGGGCACCATCAAGGCGCGTATTCTTTTCTGAGACTGCTACTGGGAGCCTCTCTGCAGAGGCTCTTTACAATTCCTTTCTCGCCTTTCAGGCGGACGTTACGCTTGTTTGCGGATACATTTAGGAATAGGTGGCCCGGATTCGGTTGAAGTGCGTGCCGCCACACAATGATAACAAGCAACCGAGGAATCACTCATGTCTACTCATTCACTGCGCCTGACGCTGATCGCGGCGACTGCCTTGCTGCTGGCCGCCTGTGGCGGTCGAACGGACCAGGCCGAGGCGCCACCCCCCTGCTACTACCCGAATACAGAACAGGAGGCCCCGGGCTGGGTCTGCGACCAGCCAGTGGATGGCCTTGAACTGACTGCCGTCGGTTCACACCCGGAATCCGGAGCCGGCATGGACTTCATGCGTCAGCAGGCCTCTGCCAGCGCGCGGGTTCAGTTGGCGCAGATTTTCACGGTCCATGTGCAGAACATGATCAAGCAGTACGCCGAAACCACCGGCACGGGCGAGACGGAGACCGTGGATCTGGTCAATACCTCGGTCAGCCGGCTGGTCACCGATGAGTATCTGGTGGGCTCCCGCATCTATGACAGCCGAGTCGCCAATGACGGCACTCTTTACGTACTGGTCGGCATGGATGGCAATATCACCGCCCAGAACACCCGCGACGCTCTGCGCACCTCGATCAACAACGACAATGCCCTGTGGCAGCAGTTCCGGGCCGAACAGGGATTCCAGGAACTGGACGACGAACTGACGCGGCGTATCTCCGAAGGTCGCTGAGCGCGGAGCAAGCCTTATGCTGGGTTGGCGGACAGTTTGCCCGCACTGCGGCTTGCCGGGCCTGCGTGTGGCATTGCTGCTCGGGGTGGTTATGCTGAGCGGCTGTTCGACCTATGGCGAGCGTCAGGAGGCGGCTGTGCGGGCGGTCGAGCGGGGTGACTATGAACTGGCCGAGAGCCGCTTCGATGAATCCCTGAAAGACAGTGAGCGGGATTATCTGCTGTATCTGCTGGAGGTCGGCATGGTGCGCCATCTGGCAGGAGACTATGAGGGCAGCAATGCCCTCCTCGAGCAGGCCGATCAGCTGCGCGACACCCTCACCTTCCGTTCCGGCGGCGCCCGCTTTGCCGAACTGATGACCAGCCCGGCCAGTGGTCCGTATCGCGGTGCAGGCTATGAGTATGCCTACGTCAATTACTTCAAGGCACTGAATTATCTGGCCCTGGCCCGGGAAACCGGTGACCCCCAGTGGCTGGATGCGGCCCGGGTGGAAGCCCGGCGTCTGGAGATCATACTCAACGAGTTTGCCGCCGATGAGGGTGACTACCTCGAACTCGCGACTCAGGAAGAGGACAGCGCAGGCGCCTTTCTGCGCATATTGCGCCAGTTGCGTGGTGACTACCTGGACCGCGACCAACTGATCTATCGCGATGACGCCTGGGGGCGGTTTCTGACCGGCATTACCTACGAGAACCTGGGTGAATGGGACAGTGCGCGAATAGCCTATCAGCAGTCGGCACTGGCCTATGAACAGGGCTATGCGGAACAGTATGATCTCGGGGGTGAGCCCGCACGCCAGGCCTGGACGGCGGTCGTGCGCATGATGCGCACCGGCGGCGGCTGGGCCGACGAATGGCCGCGGCTGGTGGATCGCAAGCAACTGGATGAAGAAGAGACCCGGCCGTTGGCAGCAGATGAATCGTTACTGCTGGTTGTGGAGCATGCCGGGCGAGTGCCACCCATCGGTGAGCTCAATCTGCTGCTGCACCGTCAGCCTGAAGCGCAATCGCTGATGCTGCGACCATTGATCAGCCGCGAAGGTCGGGCAGGGCAAGAGCAGCTGGTCTGGTTTACCCTGAACTATGCCGACCATGGGATAGGTGACCTGCTGTTGCGCTATCAGGCAGGCGGGGCGTTGCAGGTACTGGACAATCCGCTACGCTCCAAGCAGGTCTACATTGGACCCCTGTGGGATTTGGCGCAGGAGTCCGGCTTGCTGGAGGGCATCGGGCCGGTCGGGGTGCGGGTATCGGTGCCCTGGTATCCGCCCGCCGGTCCGCCGCCACCGGAGAGCCGTCTGGTCACCGCGTCTGAAGCCAGTAGGCCTCTGTTGACCATGGCCGACCCGGAACAGATCAAGCGTCAGGAGCGCCTGCGTCTGGCCCAGGATGAAATGACCGCGGCGTTGCTGCGCGAGACGGTTCGCAACACCACCAGCGCGGCAGTGAGTGGCGCCGTTTCCGAGCATGGGAACCAGGATCTGGGGCTGATATTGGGGCTGCTTGGCCGGGCGGCCACCACGGCCACTGCCCGTGCGGAGACCCGCCACTGGGCCACCATGCCCCGTCGGGCCCGCATGGCCATGGTCCGGGTGCCGGCAGAAACGCAAACCGTGCGCCTTGAGCAGCGCGGTCGGGTACAGTGGGAAGAAGAAGTCAGCCCGCGCCCACGGCAGGTTAACCTGTATCTGGTGCGCACCTTCGCCCAGCGCTAAGCTTGAGAGACGCGCTGGGTTTCGGGGTCGGGCCAGTGTCCTGACCGACAACAGATGATTGAACAACACGCCCCTGGGGCAAAAGAGGACTCACATCATGAAAACCGACACGATTCGCCTGCTGGGGAGCCTGGTGCTGCTGGTCGCGATTGCAGGCTGCTCGGGGCCTTCCGTCACCGTTACCCGGGAAGACCCGGATGAAGAAATAGCCCTGACGGACCGCTGGAATGCCACCGACTCCCGGCTGGTCTCGCAGACGATGATCGAGGATATGGTGAGCTTCCCCTGGTATAACCGGTTTGTAGCGGAACATGGTCGCGAACCGGTGGTGATTGTGCACAGCATCCGCAACCGTTCGCATGAACATATTCCGGTCAATACGTTCATCAATGATATCCGGCGCGCAATGCTGCAGACCGGCAAGCTGGACTTTGTGGCCAGCGGCGAAGAGCGGGACGAAATCCGCGAAGAGCGACTGCAGCAGGAAACGCATGCCCGGGAAGACACCATCCAGGCCATGGGCCAGGAACTTGGGGCCGATTTTGCCCTGACCGGTGAAATCAATTCGTTTGTGGATACGCTGGATGGCAACCGGGTCACCAACTACCAGGTGGACATGCGCCTGATCAGCATTCTGGATACCCGGGATGTGTGGCTGGGCACCGAACGTATTCAGAAGTTCCAGCAGCGCCGCTAGAGGGTATTACCATGTCGTCTGCTGCTCCGGGAATGCTGTACAGGCCACTGCTATTGTCTTTGCTGGCCCTGCTGTTGGCCGCCTGCACCACTGTGCCCGAAGAGTCCACGGAGCCGGAGGCTGGCGGCCAGCCTTCCTGGGTAACGCAGCCGCCGCGCACCGGCAGCGTCATCTACGGCAGCGGTGGCAGCCCGCTGGGTGACAATCAGGCGGCCACACAATCGCGGGCCCGACAGGCCGCCACAGCGGATCTCATGACCGGCCTGCGGGTGCGCATCATGGCCGAAACGCGAAGCGAAGTGACCGAAGCCAATGGCGACGTCAGCCGTCTGTACGCGCAGTCGGTAACCAGTCGGGTGGATGACATCGAGCTGGACGATGTGCGCCTGGAAGACACCTGGGAAAGCCAGGCCGGTTTTCTTTATGTGCTGGTGTCATTGGATACTGCTCAGGCCGCAGCCCGCCTGCGCCAGGCCTACACCGATGACCTCCCCCTGCTGTCCGAACCGGATGCTGGCACCGGGCCGCTTTGGCCTGAATTTGTTGCCTGGCAGCGGGTCATGACGGTGGCCGGCCGGCAGGCAGCGCGCGATGAACTGCATCAGATGTTTGCCGGCCGAACCATCGATACTGACTGGGCGTCTAGATATCAGGCCCTGCAGGGGAACTGGCAGGCCCTGCTGGATGATATCCGCCTCTACCCGGACATGTGGGATGACACCGGACGCAGCAACAGCACCCTGCTCACCGGGCCTTGGACAGAGCGGGGCCTGACGCTGGTCGATGACCCTTCTGCCGCCCAGTGGACCCTGCGCATGGCGACTCGCGAAGCGGTGCAGGCGGTTGACAATGCACAGCAGGTTATCGTGACACTGGACGCCACTCTTATCGACGAGCAGGATCAGGTGCGCTGGCAGCACAGCAGCCAGCAACGCGGGCTTGCCGGCTCTGTTGATCGAGCCAGACGCCAGGCGCTGGAGCGCGCCGCAGAGGCTGCCGCACAAGCCTGGGTTGCCAGCCTGCAGCCCTGAGGGTAGCGATACTGTCCTGCACCGATTTCTGTACCTGACCTCCACTTCAGTGACATGACCTTGACTCCACCGCGGGGTTGGGGTGGAGTCCAACTCCAACCAGGCGAAAACTCCTCCCCTCCATCGGGTGCAGGTGGGTTGCCAAGAGGGGGGTGCAGACGGCCGGGTGGAAATAAAGCGGCTTGTAGCGGAATTGTTTGCTCGTGAGACCCCGGCGCGCGTAATTTTAACAGGGCTCGGGTGTGCGGCGGCCTCGCTGGCGGCCTCGCTGGCGGCCGAGAATCCACCTACAACAATAAACGCGACAGGAACCAATCTCATGAAAAAATTGCTCGCAACCGCAATCGCGGCCACCGGCGCTGCCGTGGCCATGAATGCCCACGCTGTAACCGAGGGCGAACTGCTGATCTGGATCGGCGCTGACAAGGCCTACAACGGCTTGCAGGCCGTCGGCGATCAGTTCGAAGAAGAACTGGGTATCCCGGTCACTGTTGAAGCACCAGACAACCTGGAAGAGCGTTTCCAGCAGGAAGCTGCAGCAGGCCGCGGTCCCGATATCGTCATCTGGGCCCACGACCGTTTCGGTAGCTGGGCGGACTCCGGCTTCATCCAGTCCATTTCTGTTGGTGATGATGTGCGCGGCCAGATCGATGAAAGCTTCTGGAACGCCACCAGCTATGAAGGCACCCAGTACGGCTGGCCGGTTATGGTCGAGGCCGTTGGCCTGATCTACAACCGTGAGCTGGTCAGCGAACCGCCGACCACATGGGACGAAGTATTTGCCCTGAACGATTCCCTGAATGGTGCCAATGCCATTCTGTGGGACTACAACAACACCTACTTTACTTATGGTCTGCTGTCGTCTGCCGGTGGCTATTCTTTTGGTCAGAATGAAGACGGAACCTACGACGCTTCAGACATCGGCTTTGACAGTGAAGGCGCGATCAAGGGTGCGAACGTACTGAAGCGCCTGATCGACGAGGGTGTGATGCCTTCCGGTGCAGATTATGGCGACATGGAAAACGCCTTTGTATCCGGTGATGTGGCCATGGTCATCAACGGCCCCTGGGGCTGGGCTGGTTACGAGTCTGCCGGTATCGACTTCGGTGTCGCGCCGATTCCTGCCGTTGAGGACGAACTGGGCAAGCCGTTTGTCGGTATCCCGGGCGCTGTCGTCAACGCTGCCTCGCCCAACATGGACCTGGTGGAAATCTTCATGGAAGAATTCCTGCTGACCGTTGACGGTCTGCGCACCATGGACACCACGGATCCGAGCCAGACGCTGGGCGTGCCGGCACATGAAGGCTACCTGCAGGAACTGGTCGACAATGCCGATGACGCAGATCGTCTGCAGGCAACCTTCGACAATGCTGAAATGGGTCACCCCATGCCCAACATCCCAGCCATGGACCTGTTCTGGTCCAATGCTGAAGTGGCGCTGGGTAACATCACAGCGGGTCGCCAGGGCGTTGAAGAAGCCATGCGTGAGGCTGCCGAGCGCATGAAGTAAGGCTTACCCTTTCTGGTAAGACACACGAAAACAGGGGCCCCCGATCGGGGCCCTTTTCTTCGGTTTACCGGATACAGTCGTTCACCCCTGACGGTATCCACTGCTTTCCTGTGGTGAGGAGTAAGGACCATGGCTGAATCCAACGCCATCCCCATTGCGCCGCAATCTGCTCAGGCGACGCCCGCAAGACGCATTGCGCACTGGTTGGGCATTGGCCTGCTGGGTGCCGGCATGTTCTGGGTTGCCACGCTGATGTTCATCAACGGCGACCTGATTTTCGCCGTCGGCATGACGTTCCTTGCCGGTGTGGTGCTGTATGTCTATCTGAACCCGCGCATCTATGTCGGCCGTTATGTGTTTCCCGGGCTGGCAGCCATCGGCATTTTCACCCTCTTCCCACTGCTCTACAGCGTCTATATCAGTTTCACCAATTATGGTGATGGCCACATGCTCACCTACGATCGGGCGACGCAGTATCATCTGTCGCGCACCTATCTCGATGAGGATGGGGTCTACGATTTCGAGCTCTACCCGACGGAAGATGACTCGGAATTCCGTCTGGTATTCCGCCGTGACAATGACAAGTTTGTCTCCGAGCCCATCAATCTGGGGGCCATTCGTGAAGGCCAGCGCCCGGTTCATGAAACCAGTCTGACCGAAGCGGGCGCCATGGGCGCAGACCCGCTGGCACTGCGGGACGTGCTGGCCAATCGCTCCGGGCTGCAGCGGGTGGTGATCGAACTGCCGCATGGCACCGAACTGCGCTACAGCGGCCCGCGCGCCTTTGGGGCGCTGCGCGAGCGCTATGAGCCGGATGCCGATGACCCGCACCGACTGCATGACCTGCAGACGGGTGGCTACATCCAGGCAGACTTTGAGCGCGGCTACTATGTGGATAATGAGGGCAACCGGGTCAGGCCCGGCTTCACCACCCAGATCGGGTTTGCCAACTACACCCGCATATTCACCGATCGCGGCATGCTGGCGCCGTTTTTCGAGATCTTCATCTGGACCATGTTCTTTGGTGCGGCGACGGTGTTCTTTGCTTATGGTCTAGGGGTCACTCTGGCCTGCCTGCTCAACTGGAAACTGATTCGCGGCTCGGTGATCTACCGGATCATGATGATTCTGCCCTACGCCGTACCGGCGTTCATTTCCATCCAGATTTTCCGTGGGCTGTTCAACCAGAACTTTGGTGAGATCAATCTGATTCTGGAAGCGCTGTTCGGCCTGCGACCCGCCTGGTTCACCGAGCCGGGCCTGGCGCGCACCATGGTGCTGATGACCAATATCTGGCTGGGCTATCCCTACATGATGATTCTGGCCCTCGGCATGCTGCAGTCCGTTTCCGATGACCTGTACGAGGCAGCGCATATTGAAGGCTCGGGCGTACTGAACAACTTCTTCCGCATTACGCTGCCGCTGATTACCAAGCCGCTGATTCCGTTGTTGATTGCTGCCTTTGCGTTCAACTTCAACAATCTGGTCATTATTCAACTGCTGACGGAAGGCGGGCCCAATATCGTGGGGTCCAATCCCAGTGCCGGGCATACCGACCTGCTGGTCAACTATGCCTTCCGACTGGCGTTTCAGGATGGCACGCAGGAGTTCGGTCTTGCGGCGGCCATTACCACATTGATCTTTCTGCTGGTGGCGGGGCTGTCGATGTTCTACATCCGCTACGCCAAAGTAGAAATGGCCCGCTGAAGAGGACGATTGCAATGATTAAGACACCGTCGGTCAGGGCCCGAGTCTGGGCTACCCATATTTTCTTGATCTCGTTCTGTGCGTTGATCCTGTTTCCGCTGGCGATGATCATTTCGATCTCGTTTCGTGAAGGGAACTTTGCCCGTGGCAGCCTGATACCGCAGAACTTCACGCTGGAACACTGGACTCTGGCCATGGGCCAGACCTATGTGGGCACGCGCAACAATGCGACGGTCTACAGCCCGGATCAGGAATCCGTGCGGGCCAGCCTGGGCCTGGGCCGGGTCACCGTGGAGCGTGACGGCACCTGGTCGCTGGATGTGCAGTCCTCGGTCAACCCCCGTCATTTCCCGCTCGACAGCTATATCCAACTGACCAACTTCCAGGCCGGCACGGAGTTGGCGCGTTCGGATCGCGTCGACTTCCGGCTGGTGGCCGATGACGAACAGGCAGCTGCCGCACCGGACCACAAGAAAGTAGTGCGTGTCGGAGATCAGGTGGAGGGACAGATAGAACTGCCCGACGGCTTTGCCAGCATCGGTGGCCTGCGTCTCAACTATGGGGTGGCGTTCCATACCCCGCCGCCCTTCCCGGTACTGACCTGGCTCTGGAACTCGGTCAAGGTGGCGCTGTCATCGGCATTTCTGATTCTGTTTCTGGCTACTGCCAGTGCCTATGCGTTTGCCCGCATGCGCTTCAATCACAAGACCACCATCCTGCGCGGCATGCTGATTCTGCAGATGTTCCCGCCGTTCCTGGCGCTGGTGGCCCTGTACAACCTGTTCGACCGTCTGGGGGACTATGTGCCCTGGTTGGGCATTGATACGCACGGCGCCTACATACTGGCCATGGTGGGCGGTATATCTCTGATGATCTGGATGATCATCGGCTATTTCAGCACCATCGATGTGTCGCTCGAAGAAGCCGCAGCAATGGACGGCGCCACGCCCTGGCAGACCTTCTACCGGATTCTGCTGCCGCTGAGCGTGCCGATACTGGCCGTGGTGTTCATCATCTCGTTCATCAATGTGGTGAATGAATTTGCTCTGGCATCGGCGCTGCTGCGAAGTACCGACAAGCTGACACTGGCCGTCGGCTCCACCAACTATTTTCACCCGCAGAACACCCTGTGGGGCAACTATGCGGCGGCGGCGGTGTTGTCGGGGATACCCATTACCGTGGTATTCCTGTTCATGCAGCGCTTCCTGGTGAGTGGCCTTACCGCCGGTGGGGTCAAGGGATGAAATGGCTGGCGCCGGGACCACCTGCTTCCGTGCAGCCCGACGCGTAGTCATGGATCAGAACGGCGTGTGAATGTTCGGACCCGGAGGCGCAACGGGGTTCACGGGGTCAGTCAGCCCGGGTCCAATCATGCCGCCACCCGTAGCGACGCTGACAGCAGAAGCCACACCGAGGATCACCAGGCCGATGCCCAGTGGGCCTGCTGCACGGACTTCATCCAGTTCCTCTTGGGTCATGACGTCCATTTGCGTTTCAACGTCGTTCAATGTGACGCTGGCAGTTTGCGCGACTACTGGTGCAGACATAATGCTCAAAATAAGAGCGATCATCATTGCTTGGGTCAATTTCTTCATTTCTTGTTGTCCTCTTATCACTTGTCGAATAGCACACTGCCTCTCTTAATCGATTAAGACAGGTGCCATGAAGACCGTAACAATCTCCTTCGCACTATCTCAACCGAAAGGCCGGCCTTGTATTGGAATTAAGAGCCAGCCGTCCCATTCCATTCAGCGATAATGGTACCTGGTTCACGCCATTACACTCTGTTACAGGAATCATTCCCGGTTCCTGTTGCAGGGGACGCTGGGGCGTAGCCAAAGTGTTGGCCTTTGTGTTTGGCCTCGAAGTTCATCTGACAGTTGGCTCGGGGTGTGAAGGAGGAGTGTTTTAATCCCATGAAAGAACCGTCTTGTCGCATGTTTACCCAGTCCGTTTTGCTACTGGTATTGGTGCTTATGGCCGCTGCGATCGTTCATGCCGATGAATCGCCGGTTACGGTCGGAGAAGCCCCCGAAAATGAAGGTGGCATGATCAGCGAGTCCGTTGCCGGAATGGTCAATCGACCCGGCGAATGGCGTATCGGCGTTGCCCTTGACTACGGGTTTGTGGAACGGAGTGCTGAGCGCACTCGTTTGCTTGGATCGACCGTCGATGTGGCTTACGGGCTGGTCGACAATCTGACTCTGGAGGGGCGAGCTGGTGCTTCTGTCAGTCAGACGACAACACTGGCTGCGGATGAATCGGGGGAAAGCCAGGTTGGAGATACAGACTACAACAACGGTTTGTCAGACCTGGCTGCCGGTCTCTCCTATCAGATATTCGACGAGGGCTCGAGACGACCGGCAGTGACTCTGCACGGCGAAGTGATGCCTCCTACCGGAACCCGCCGTGAGGCAGAGGCCGGTATCGGATTCGATTACTGGCGCTATAGTGCCGGTGCCAGTGCACTGCGGACCTATGACTACATCAATCAGTTTGTACGCCTGGATGTGGAGGTGCCGCATCGCTCCACAGCAGCGTCGGACCGAACTATTTCCGGTACACGATATGAGGTGTCTTCCGGTACCAGCTTTTCGGTCAGTGACCGTCTGAGCCTGAATGCGCGCATTTCCGGTACCTATCAGGCAGAGCAGGCCGTGGACGGGGACGATGTCGATGGAACGGACTCGGAGTCCTACAATCTGGCGCTGGGCACGACCCGATCTTGGAATCGGGATACCAGTATTACCACCATGGCCAGTTTCGACATGACCGCCCCTCATGCTGCAGGGATCATGGTTCGCATAGACTTCACTGGAGACTGAGCCGATGACCTTGAAGAAAGCTTTCACAACCTGGCTGGTACCGGCCGCACTGCTCATTCCCACTGCGTGGCCTGGTGCTGCTACGCCATGGCCCGAACCTTCTGACGACTGGCAGTCAGCCCGTGAAGAAACAGTGGTGATGCAGGAGCACGACTACTCCTGTGGTGCCGCGACGATAGCCACTGTCCTGAACTATCATTACGGTGAATCCCTGCGGGAGCAGGAGGTGCTCGATCACATGCTGGATCGCCTGGATTCCGACGCGCGCGACGTGGTACTAGCAGAAGGATTCACGTTTCTGGATCTGCAGGGTGCTCTGGCATGGCAGGGATATCGTGGGGTTGGAATTCAGGCCTCGCTCGAAGATCTGATCAGATTCAATACGCCGGCCATTGTCCAGATTACCAATCAGGTAACGGAGCATTTCGTGGTATGGCGGGGTATCGAAAACGGACGCGTGGTAGTGGCTGACCCTTACGTGGGAATCCGCCATATGCCGGTCTATCGTTTCAAAGAGGAGTGGACAGGCGCGGCCATGATCGTCGGCCTAGATGACGAGCCACTTTACCAGTTGGACAGCTCCGGCTCCGTTGCGGACTTGAGCATACAGGATATTGCGACATGGGCGATGCAGTATTGAGTCACCTGCCGCGAAGATATTGGGCACAAGGGATCCTGCAGCGCATGGCTCGGTTGACGCTGCTGGCCTGCAGATCGGACAGTGATTCCATGTAGGCCGGGGGCGTAAGACCTGCATGGGGCCGTCAGGTCCCCAATCAAAAGTCTACTCTCTATCCTCTGCCTTCTCTGCTTCCTCTTCGCGATCCAGCGGTTTGACCCACTTGGCGAACACCAGCCCCAGTTCAAACAGCAGCCACATGGGCACGGCCAGTATGGTCTGCGAGAACACATCGGGGGGTGTGACCAGCATGCCGATGGCAAAGCAGCCGATAAAGATATAAGGGCGCTTGCGGCGCAGCGATTCAACGGTGGTTATGCCACTGTAGATCAGTAGCACGGTGGCGATGGGGATCTCGAACGCCAGGCCGAAGGCAAAGAACATCTTCAAACTGAAATCCAGAATCGCCGCAATGTCCGGCATGATGTTCACCATGTCCGGGCCGACGCTGGTGAAGAAACCGAATACCAGCGGCATGACCACAAAGTAGGTAAACAGCACACCACAGTAGAACAGGATGACGCTGGAAATGAACAAGGGCATCATCATCCGGCGTTCATGCAGATACAGAGCCGGTGCGATGAAAGCCCAGAGCTGATACAGAATGAATGGCATGCCGAGCATGACCGCGGCAACAAAACTCAGCTTGAACGGCACCAGGAAGGGGGACGCCACACCAGTGGCGATAATTTGCCCGGCCTGCTCTTCGACCAGAATGCGCAACGGCGCCGAGAGAATGCCGTAGAGTTCATTGGAAAAGACGTACAGAATGCCGAACAGAACCAGCACCACAATGACGCTGCGCAGCAAGCGTGTGCGCAGTTCCTTCAGGTGATCGATGATGGACTGAGGCACATCATGAGACTGGCTCATGGGCGGTCCTCCGGCGGTTTTTCAGTTGCCGGATTGTCGTTGTTCTCGGCCGAGGCTGGCGTTTCGGTTGGCGACTCGGACGCTTCGGGTTTGGGCTTGCGCTCCGGGTATTCCGCATAGAAACCGGGGTCGTTCTCCACCGGCTGCCGGCGCGGTGGCGTCGTGCTGCCGTCATTGTTGGTGAACGACTGATCCTCGGTTTCTTCCATGATCTTGCGGTTCAGTTCTTCGAGACGCACTTCCTGCTCGATCTGGCGCTGGAAATTGCCCACAAAGCGGCGCATCTGGCCGACATAACGACCCACGGTGCGCGCTGCCTCAGGCAGGCGCTCAGGGCCCAGTACAACCAGACCGATGCCGGCGATCAACGCCAGCTCAAGAAACCCCATATCAAACATGGCGGGCTCAGCTGTCTCCGGAGGACTTGTCTTTCTGCTTGGACTCGGTGAAGTCGGCATCTGCCTGCTCTTTCTTCTGCAGCAGTTGCTTCTCTTCTTCACTCTTCTCCTTGCCGTCTTCGCCCTTCATGCCTTCCTTGAAGTCCTTGATGGCGCTGCCCACGTCCTTGCCCATTCCGCGCAGCTTCTTCGTGCCAAAAATCAGAATCACGATCACCAGAACGATGACCAGTTGAATTGGACTGATACCCCCAAGCATGGTGTTCTCCTCAGCGCTTTATTGTTGTTTGGGTTCAGAAGCCACGCCAGTTGGCGTCGCGGACATCACCCAGAATGTGATAATGCAGATGATAGACTTCCTGGCCGCCGCCGGCACCCGTATTAACCACAGTACGGAAGCCTTCGGTCAGGCCATTGTCCCGTGCGATGACCGGCAGCATGCAGGTGATGTGTGCCACCCAGTGTGCATCCTCTTCGGTCAGGTCATTCAGGCTCTCGACATGATGGTTGGGCACCGCCAACAGGTGCACCGGAGCCTTCGGGCTGATGTCCTTGAACACCGTCATGATGTCGTCGCGATAGACGATATCAGCCGGAATGTCGCCAGCGACTATTTTGCAGAACAGACAGTCGGTCATTTATTGCCCTCTTGAGCGTTCTGTGCGGAGCCGCGGCTGGCCTTTTCTTCCAGCCCGGAAAGCCCGAACCGTCGGGCCAGTTCGTCGGTCACCGCATCCACCGGTATATCATGATGCGCCAGCATCACCAGTGTATGAAACCACAGATCGGCGGTTTCAGATACCAGATCGTCCTGATTATCTGGTGTTGCGTCCTTGGCAGCTAGAATGACCTCGGTACTTTCCTCGCCGACCTTCTCGAGAATCTTGTTCAGGCCCCGGGCATACAGCGATGCTACATAGGAGCTGTCCGGGTCAGCCTGTTTGCGTGCCTGCAACACGGCTTCCAGTTGATGCAGAATAGTTGTCATAGCAGGTCCGTCAATGAGTTCAGGATGAGCGCAACAGGTGGCTGAGCGTCAGCAGGGCGGCAACGCCGGCAAGACCAAGCCCGCCATAAAGCAGCCAGTCATTGTCCACATGATCGCCCCAGGCGGCCAGCAGGCCGCCGATCGCGGTCAGCAGAACTCCAGGCGCACCGTTGCGCTTGGGCGCAGTGACACGAATCTGTGGCGACTGGCGCGGATCGCCCAGAGCCATCACCATGCGTTCCAGATGATACGGCCAATCAGGAGCCCTTTCCAGCAGGAACGGTAACTGATCTTTCAGGCTGAGTGCGGTGCGCTTCAGGCTGATGCGTTCGCGCAGCCATTTCTCCATAAAGGGCTTGGCAGTCGCCCAGAGGTCCAGATCCGGGTAGAGCTGGCGTCCCAGACCCTCGATATTGAGCAGGGTTTTCTGCAACAGCACCAGTTGCGGCTGAACTTCCATATTGAAGCGACGGGCGACCTGAAACAGGCGCACCAGCAGCAGCCCGAACGAGATGTCCTTCAGCGGGCGGGCAAAAATCGGCTCGCAAACGGCTCGTATGGCCTGCTCGAAATGGTGCACCGGCGTGTCCTTGGGCACCCAGCCGGACTCCACATGCAGGCGGGCCACCTTGTGGTAATCACGGTTGAAGAAGGCCAGCAAATTCATGGCGAGGTAGTGCTGATCTTCGTCGGCCAGTGTACCCACTATGCCGCAGTCGATGGCGATATAACGGGGCTCTGCCGGTTTGTCAGTGCTGACAAATACATTGCCGGCATGCATGTCGGCATGAAAGAAGCTGTCGCGGAAGACCTGGGTGAAGAATATCTCCACACCGCGTTCTGCCAGTACTTTCATATCGACACCGGCGGCGCGCAACTGCTCTACCTCGTCGATTGGCAGCCCGTGAATACGCTCCATCACCATGACCTGCCGGCTGCAGTAGTCCCAGTGCACATTCGGTACATAGAGCAACTCGGACTTGTCGAAATTGCGCCGCAGATGGGTGGTATTGGCGGCTTCGCGCATCAGGTCAAGCTCGTCGATGATGGTGCGCTCGAAGTCTTCCACCACCTCGACCGGGCGCAGGCGACGGGCCTCGGGCACATTGGCCAGCAGGCGGGCAAAGGCGCTCATCCAGGCCAGGTCCTTGCGGATGGTTTTTTCAATATCCGGGCGGATGATCTTGACCACCACATCACTGCCGTCATGCAGGGTGGCGGCATGCACCTGGGCAATGGACGCTGACGCCAGCGGGGTGCGGTCGAAGGCGGCAAAGGCCTCGTCGACGGGCCGACCCAGACCGGCTTCTACCACGGCGGCGGCCCGGTTGCCGGGAAAGGGTGGCACCCTGTCCTGCAGCTCCACCAGTTCATCCGCGTATTCGCCCGGGTACAGATCGCGGCGCGTGGAGAGAATCTGTCCGAATTTGACGAACACCGGGCCCAGGGCTTCAAAGAAGCGGCGCAGGCGCACCGGGCCGGGTGTTTTGGGTGTGGGCAGAAAGAAACGGCCGACCGAGAGCCAGCGCACCCACCAGGGCAGAGAGGACCAGGGCACCAAGGTATCCAGACGATACCAGAGAATTATCCAGCCGATGCGCCACAGCCTTAACCAGTACATGTGTTCAACCCCTCCGTGGCGCAGGTGCGAGTTGCTTCATGCGCACTTCCAACCGGTCCAGCCGACGGCGCAATGCCTGGGTCTGCTGCATCAGGTCAGCCGCCTCGCTGCGCGTCACGAGCATTGCTCGCTCGCGAATCAGGTAGCGCTCGGTAGAGTGTTGCAGGCCCTTGAGGCCACCGCTGATTGCCGCACCGGCTTCGCGACCCAACCGGGCCATGTGATGAGCCGGCAGATCACCGACCGTGTCGCCCAGCCAGGCTTCCCAGTCGATATCCAGCTCATTGGCCAGACTCTGCAATTGCATGAAGCTGCGCGTGCTGCCCTCAACCCGAATCGGTAGGCCGGCGAGCGTGGCGGTGCGGTCTTCACTCTGTACCAGGGTAATGAAATCGCGACTGCGCCCCCGAACTTCGGCATCCGGCACAGCGTCGTCCGGATGATCCAGTTGCAGGTGCTCACCGTCGGAGCGGATGTCGATTGACCACCCCAGGTCTTCGATGTGCAGACGCCAGACCTGAGGCCCCAGAGTGCGCAGTCGCGAGTGCGCGGCCGGAGCATAGCCCAGGGCGCGGTTAATGGCCGGGGTGGCGAGTTCCAGCAACGTCGCCGGGGGCATGGGCATCCTGTCCGCAGTGTCCATGGCCTATCCTCGGGAGCCCACATGCAGCGCCACAATGCCACCGGTCAGGTTGTGGTAGCGGGCGCGGGAAAAACCGGCAGCCAGCATCATGTCGCGCAAAGTGTCTTGATCAGGGTGCATCCTTATGGATTCGGCCAGATACCGATAGCTGTCGGCATCATTGGCCACCAGACGGCCCATCAGCGGCAGGGCGCGAAAGGAGTAGAAGTCATAGGCGCGGGTCAGCCAGTCGGTCTGGGGCTTGGAGAATTCCAGCACCAGCAGCCGGCCACCCGGCTTCAGCACCCGATGCATGGAGGCCAAAGCCTTGTCCTTGTCGGTTACATTGCGCAGCCCGAACGCGATGGTGACCACGTCGAAGTGTTCATCCGGGAAGGGCAGGCATTCGGCATTGGCTTGCACAAAGTGCACCCGATGCCCGAGTCCGCGGTCCACCAGACGATCACGCCCCACCTGCAGCATTGAAGAATTGATATCCGCCAGCACGACCTCTCCTTCCGGCCCCACACGCCTGGCGAAGCGCGCTGCCAGGTCGCCGGTGCCGCCGGCGATATCCAGCACTTTCGAGCCCTGACGTACACCGGACAGCTCGCTGGTAAACAGCTTCCAAGCCCGGTGGACACCGAAAGACATCAGGTCGTTCATCAGATCATAGCGGGCCGCCACGGAATGAAACACATCGGCAACGCGACGTGCTTTTTCACCCTTGGGAACGCTCTGGTAACCGAAATCGGTGGTGTCATCTTCTCGCGGCATGCGTGATCTCGTGTCATTAGGCTCGGGGCATTGTACTCATGGCGTGGCGTGACGGCTACCGCCGCGCGGCCCTGCCAGCAGCAAGAACCATGCAATTTCGGGACAGCAGTCAGATAAATGACTCCAATGCAGAAATATTTATTAAAAAAATCACTTAAACCAACATTTTGTAAGTCATTTGTAAGATGGTTGGGTAATAATCTTTTCTTGACCTTCGCCTTATCGTGCGAAGCCTGCCTCGCATAACACTGAAGCGCTGCCTAAAGGGCAAAATGGAGATCGCACCACAATGAAAAAAATCGTGAACATCAGCGTGCCAGCAACACTGACAGCCGCCTGTTTGCTCTTGGCTGGCTGCAACGACTCCGGCAGTTCAAGCAGCAATGAGAGTTCATCAAACGGGTCCAATGGGTCGGATTCGGAAGCAATAAACTGGGCTTTGTTGGACAAGCCGGACCTGATTTTGAATCGGCTGAATGATGTCTTCTTTGTCGATGAGAATCTCGGCTGGGCTGTGGGTGATACTCAACCCATTGGCATTATGGGCGAACGACAGACCCTGCTTCTGAAAACCGAAGATGGTGGTGATACTTGGGAAGAGCAAGGTAATGGCGAATTCGATCGCAACCTGCAAACTGTGTTTTTTTTGGACAGCGATACTGGCTGGGTGGCGGGTGGCCGTTCCTTGAATCAGCCCCCGCTGTTGCTGCATACCCAAAATGGCGGTACCACCTGGGTTGAACAGGCTCAGCCAGTTACGACTGATGGCACCATCTTTGATATTCAGTTCATGGATGCGGAGCTCGGCTGGGCCGTTGGCGGATCAATCACAGGCGTCAACCGTTTCTTGTTGCGCACCACGGACGGTGGTGATACCTGGCACGAGGTTTACAGCGTCTCCGATGCTCAACCGTTTACCAGCCTGTCGTTCGTCGATGCCAACAGAGGCTGGGCGGTCGGCAATGACAGTGAAAACGACGGTGAAGACTCTTACTGGTATACCACCGATGGCGGCCTGAACTGGCAAAGCGGCCGTACCGGTATTGGTGACGTATCCAATCTGCTCAGCAAACGCTTTCAGCGCGTGCAGTTTGTTGATGAAAACAACGGCTGGCTGATGAGCCCAGGCATCATCATGGGTACGACCAATGGCGGCGACGACTGGGCTGTGGTTCGCAACAGTTCCAGTGGGGTTGTCTATGACATGTATCGGCTGGATGCCGACACGGCCTGGCTGGTGGGGGGTGGTCTCAGCGGTGGCGCACAGCAGACCGAGGCCCGGGTGTTCTTTACCGCCAACGGCGGCGCTGACTGGGTGGAGGAGTCCGTAACGGACCTGCCGACCGGTTTCAATGAAAACACCCAGTTGCTGGCCGTACATGCTCTTGAAGGCGGCCGAGCCTGGGCCGTGGGTCTAAACCTAACCCTGATGCGCCGCGACCCCTGAAATCCTGTAACGCAATATCCGACTTTTGTGGCCGGGCCATATGGGATGGCCCGGCGCAGTAGTGCGCTCTGCGCACAATCCAACGGAGTAAACTGGCATGAATGGTTTTAAATCGCACTCGTGGCCGGCGGCACTGCTGCTGGCTTCATTGGCCCTCTATGGCTGTAACAGCAGCAGTAGCAGCAGTTCCGACGAGAACGGGTCCGCTGACGGCAGTGGGAGTGGCAGTGGTGGAGGTACAACGGGAACGCCACCGCAGTCTGCGGTTATCTGGGCTCATCCCAAACCACAGGGATACAGCCTGAATGCGCTGGTAGAGCATAACAGTCGTCTGATTGCCGCCGGTGATCGGGGAACAGTAATGGTGTCCACGGACGGCCAGGAGTGGTCGATTGTTGAAACGGCGCCGACCAGCCTGCGCGGTTTGGCAACGAATGGCCAAACACTGGTGGCTGTTGGTGGCAGCACCGGCGCGTCCAGTGGAGGCCGAGCCTTCTATAGCGAAGATGACGGGGCAACCTGGTCATCTGCGGATATCGATGAGGCCATTGGCGGGCTCAATACAGTGACCTGGACCGGCAATCACTTCATTGCGCTCGGTGTACAAGCCGAGGCCCACCTGAGCAGCACTGATGGTAAGAACTGGACCAAGGTCGAGAGCGGGCCAACCCTGCCTACCGCCGCAATCGCTGCGAATGGTGGACGCTTGGTCGCCGGCAGTCGCCATCACATCTATCTGAGCGAAGACGGCGGTGGCGTCTGGACTCGAGAAGCCAGTGTGACTTCGGGTGCCAACTCCAATATCACCGATGTTCATTTCAATGGCGACGAGTTTGCGGTAGCTGGCGGCTTCAATCAATGGGGGTTCAGATCCAGCACCAATGGCAAGAGCTGGAGCAGTGAGGACGATGATTTTGACTATTCCTTTGGCCTGCCTGGCAGGCTCAAGGCACTGGTGTTTGCGGAGGACCAGTACTGGTTTACCGACACCAATGGCCGCATCCACAAACGAGCGGCCGATGAACCTACCTGGGAGGAGGTAGCCAACCCTCAGAATCAGGAGTTGAACGCCATCATTCACTCTTCACAGGGTTTTATTGCGGTGGGTAACAATGGGGCGATTGTGTCGTCTGACGACGGCTCCAGCTGGAGCAATGACCGGGAAACTTTTTTGACCGCGAACAACTGGGCCGGCATGGCGACCAATGATTCAGGACGTATGGTGGCCATCAGCGAAAACGGCTATGCAGTCTACAGTGATGATGGCGACGACTGGTCTGAAGTGGCCTTGACCGGCACCCCCTTTCTGACCGATATCGCCTGGACCGGCACACGCTTTGTGGTGAGCGGGACCAATACGGTCGCTCACAGTACCGATGGTGAGAGCTGGACGGTGGTGGACCCGCGCACTAATACGGCTAGCAACCTCTTCCTGTCGCACGTCGGCGGGCTTGACAATTCCTGGGTGGCTCTCGTCGGGAATAATCTAGCCAATGATCAGGTCGCCTTGTGCACGCCATCCGGCTGTTCGATGGGAGAAGCCCCGGATGCCTCACGAAGCCTGGTGGCCACCGAAGACGGCTATGTTGTCGTTTCTTTCAGCGGCTGGGCGCGTACCAGTGCTGATGGGGATGAGTGGACGACCACAGAGCGCGCCTTGTCGACCACAAACATGGGTTTTGTCAGGTTGTCTGCAATGGGCAATACCGTGGTGGTTTCCTCACCCAGCAATTCGCATCTGCACACTGCCTACAGCACTGATGGTGGCAAAACCTGGAGCGCAGCTGAGTTTCCGGAAGACGAATCGGTGACGGCTGCCGCCGCATTCAATGACGGGAATCGCTTCTACATCAAGGATGATACGCGCAGTCGACTCTGGATCAGCGACGATGGCAGCAGCTGGGAAGCAAAAGAAATGAGACACCCGGTGAGAGGTTTGGCGAGGAAGGGCGAAGACCTCTACATCCTTGGAGCAGGCAATCACCTTCTGAAGGTGTCGCTGCCCTGAAATCTCGATGACTGAGCACAGCGGAGCGGCGCAAGGCCACCCCGCTGGTTGTTGATTCAGGATGAAACGCCCCGGGAAGTTGGGGGGCTGATACCACATTTGATGGCTTTGTCGGCGTGGGCCGAGCAGGGCGAGAGGACGCAATCGATGATACCTTCAACACATTTTCGGGGAGCAAATGCTCTCCGTACGATGCTGGTTGTCTGTGCCGGTTTGATGGTCACAGGCTGCAACAGCAGCAGTTCGAGCTCGAGTACGCAAGCACGGGACGGCGCTGACGTACAGTTGGTGCTGGAGCCGGAAGACAATCAGATAACGGCAAGCTGGAACGCGGAGGATTTCTCCGGGGTGACGTTCAACCTGTGTCTGGCGCAAGAGTCGCTGGAGGCCGGATTCGACAATTGCACCAGCTATCAGGGTGCACAGTATCTGACTGATGTCAGTTCACCGCTGACCGTCTCCGACCTCGACTTTGGGTCAACCTACTGGTTCCAGGTTGAAGCAGTCAGCAGTTCGGCGGGCAGCCAGTTGTCTCCCGTGATGAGCGTGACCCTGGTCGCCGATGCCGTCACCGGCCAGATCTTGCGGCAGGGCCCTTATGCCGCTATGGGGCCCTACAAAGAAGGGTCCGAAGTCAGGTTCTTCGCGCTGGATGACAGTACTGGCCAGCGTCTGGGCAGTGCTCTGGCAACGGCCACTGTCGACGAGGCAGGCGTCTTCGAGGTGCCCGCTCTGGCGGTCCGCTGGGTGGAGGCCGAAGTCAGCGGCGAGTATCTCGATCTGTATACTGCCGATGGCTATGTGGATGACCCTGAGATTGTCCTGTCGGCCTTTCTGGATCTGCAGGATGCCCGGCAGGGACGCAATATTCAGGTGCTGACACATTGGCTGAAGGCGCGGGCGCTGCATTACCTGCACACCAGTCAGAGCGGCAGTCTGGTAGACGCATACAGCAAGGCGGAAGCCGATGTGATGGCAGACTTCGGCCTGAGTGTTCTGCCGAGCCAGTTGCATCTTTTTTATGGCCCGGACCTTCCGGAGGGTCACCGCGATGCCGTGTCGACACTGATCATGCTCTCCACGGCCCTGGCTCAGCGAATCGAGAAGACTGAGCAGTTAGAGAGCATTACTGCAGCCTATGCCAAGGACCGCTTTGAATCGGAGGACGAGGAACTGGCTCTGATCAAGACGCGGCTCGGAGACAATAGCGCCTTCTATCTGAGCCGCGGCCTGTCGCGCCTGGGGAGCAACTTCCCGAGAGACGATCAACCCGATTACTGGGTCAACCTCGCGCGCTGGCTGACCGGTTGCCGCTCGGCGCAGGCCTTTACCTCGCGCACCATCCTTTGTCTGGGTGAAGAGCTGGCGCAACAAGAAATTCAATTTAAGGTGGCCAACCCCGGGGGTTCAACCGGCGCGCCCGGCTCGGACAACGTTTGGGACGTCTATCTTTACCCTGAAGCCGCTGGCATGTGGGCCCTGGAAGTGTCGATGGATGAAGCCTGTTCCGTCAGATGGACCAGCTACCCCACCGAGACCGTATCAGGCACCGAGATGGGTGGCGTGCAATTCACCAGCCGGACCAATCACCGACTGCTGGGTACCCAAAGAATGATACCGAGACTGTATCTCCTTCGTTTCCGCAAGCTGTCCGATGAATGTGACGCCACCCAGGCAACGCTCAATTTCCGGCGCGTGTCGACGGGGACTGACAATGTCAATTCCCGAGGAGTCTATTTCCTGTCTCCGAATCAAATGCAACCGGGGGTGTCGGGCGGCTATCAGCACACCACGGCCAATCAGGAAAGGTCGACCTATCGATCCTATTTCTTCTTCAATAACACGGGGCCATCCGGCAAGTATCAGTTCGAAGTCGACTTTGGCCTCAGTTCACAGGATATGGATATCGTGGTAGAGGAACTGGGTCAGTTTGGCTATGCCCCCGTGTCGGGCGCAGTCACCAAGGTCAAGACCACGAGTCGCACGGTCAAGGAATATGACCTGGTCAACAGTCGGCTCTATCGGGTTCAGGTGCGGAATCTGTTTGGTCGCACCAGCAACCTGGGCAGCTTTCAGTCCTACCAGCGCCACCCTTTCGAGCTGACGGTAAGCCGTGACTGATGGGGCGTGGTGAGCGCTCAGGCGCTGCCGGGGTCAAACCCGACAGCGCCGCCGCCGGTCACCGGGTCCCGGCTGGCGCCGGCGGCCTGCAGGCGATCCAGATAGTCTTGCCACAGGGCGTCGTGGTCGCGGATAAAGGTGTACAGGGTCTCCCAGTGAAAGAGGCCGCTGTCATGACCGTCATCAAAGATGAGCCGAACGGCATAGTTGCCGATCGGCTCCAGCCCGGTCAGCCGCACATGGCGCTTGCCGGTCTGCAGGATGGGATTGCCGTGCCCCTGCACCTCCGCCGAGGGGGAGTTGACGCGCAGAAACTCCGCGCTCAGCGTGCCCGAGGTGCCATCCTTGAAGGTCACTTCCAGGGTGTTGCTTTTTTTGTGCAGGTTTATCTCGGTGGGATTCATGAATATTGGGCTCTGGTGTTTAGTCGACAGATGACAGTGGAATCTAGTAGACGGTTGACAGTACACAGTCGACAGTGAGGGTTTGACAGCCCTTGAGGGTCATTTAAAGATTCTACCGTCTACCGTCTACCGTCTACCGTCTACCGTCTACCGTCTACCGTCTACCGTCTACTAATCAAAGAATAAACCGACTCAGGTCTTCATCATCCACCAGTGAATCCAGTGCGGCACTGACAAATTCGGCATCCACCACCACCGGCTTTTTCTCATAAGCCAGTTCGGTGGCCTGATAGGAGGTTTCCTCGAGCAGCCGCTCCAGCAGGGTGTGCAGACGTCGCGCGCCGATATTCTCGGTGCGTTCGTTCACCTGGAACGCCACTTCCGCAATGCGGGCAATGCCGTCTTCGGTGAACTTCAGTTCCAGCCCCTCGGCGCCCAGCAGCGCTATGTACTGTTCGGTCAGGCTGTAGTCGGGCCCGGTCAGAATCTGTTCGAAGTCGGCCTGCTTCAGGGCTTCCAGTTCCACCCGGATGGGAAGGCGACCCTGCAGTTCGGGGATCAGGTCTGAAGGCTTGGAAAAGTGGAAAGCACCGCTGGCAATGAACAGGATATGATCGGTCTTGACCATGCCGTACTTGGTGCTGACCGTGCTGCCCTCGATCAGCGGCAGCAGGTCACGCTGCACGCCCTCGCGGGACACATCGCCGCCGCCGCGCTGGTCGTTCTTGGCGATCTTGTCTATCTCGTCCAGGAAGACGATGCCATTGTGCTCCACCTGATACAGGGCCTCGGCCTTGATCTCTTCGTCATTGATCAGCCGCGCCGCTTCCTCGTCGACCAGTTGCTTCCAGGCATCGCGGATTTTCAGACGACGGGTCTGCTTTTTCTGCTGCGACAGGTTGCTGAACATGTTCTGCAGTTGACTGGTCATCTCTTCCATGCCGGGGGGCGCCATGATTTCGACACCCATGCCCGCCTGAGATACTTCGATATCGATTTCCTTGTCGTCCAGCTCACCTTCGCGCAGTTTCTTGCGGAAAGACTGGCGTGTTGAAGACTCGCCTGTGGACTGTTCCTGCTGTTGGCCGCGTGCCGGCGGCAGCAGGGCATCCAGAATGCGATCCTCGGCCGCATCTTCGGCGCGGTGGCGCACCTTCTTCATCGCCTCTTCGCGCACCATCTTGATGCCCATTTCCACCAGATCGCGCACGATGGACTCCACATCGCGCCCCACATAGCCGACTTCGGTGAACTTGGTGGCCTCCACCTTTACAAACGGAGCCCTGGCCAGTTTGGCCAGGCGGCGTGCGATCTCGGTCTTGCCCACACCAGTTGGCCCGATCATCAGGATGTTCTTGGGTGAGATTTCGTCGCGCATGGTTTCTTCAAGCTGCATGCGCCGCCACCGATTGCGCAAGGCTATCGCCACCGCGCGTTTGGCTTCGTGCTGGCCGATGATGTGCTTGTCCAGTTCGGACACGATCTCACGGGGGGTCATTTGACTCATAACAGCTTATTCCTTGGTGATGCGTTCAATCACCAGCGAGTGATTGGTATAGACGCAGATGTCGGCGGCAATATTGAGCGCCTGCTCGGCAATGTCATAGGCGCCCTTGTCCGTGTGTTCGTGCAGCGCCCGCGCCGCTGCCAGTGCATAGTTGCCACCGGAGCCAATGGCCACGATACCGTGTTCGGGTTCCACCACGTCACCGGTGCCGCTGATGATCAGAGAGGTGTCCTTGTCGGCCACGATCAGCATGGCTTCCAGGCGGCGCAATGCCCGGTCGCTGCGCCACTCTTTTGCCAGTTCGACGGCGGCCCGGGTCAGATGGCCGGAATGCTGTTGCAGGTGGCCTTCAAATTTTTCGAAAAGGGTAAAGGCATCGGCGGTGCCGCCTGCGAAGCCGGCAATCACCTTGTCGTGAAACAGCCGCCTTACCTTGCGCGCGTTGCCTTTCATGACGGTGTTGCCGAGGCTCACCTGGCCGTCCCCGCCTACCACGACTTCGTTGTCCTTGCGGACCGATACGATGGTGGTCATGCGCTACTCCAGAGCTGATGGTCAGATCATCCGAGATGGCGATGACAACAACATATTTCAAGAGGCATTCACCAGCAGGCGGTAATCCGCTACATTGTCTGCACGTCATCCAGCGGAGGGTGTGCAATGAATAATAATATGCTGAATCTTTTTTCCGGTCGCCTGCGACACACGGCGATCGCCATTGCAGGCAGCCTCTGCCTGAGTCTGTCAGCGACAGCCGCTGACTGGCTGTATCTGTCTCCTGCAGGTGGCTGGGTGCAAGAGGATATTCAGGTAGACAATTATCCCTACTCGCTGGAGCTGCCCGGACATGCCACCAGAATCTGGTGGGCGCCTGAGGAAGGTGACCGGGATATGGTTCGTGAGCGTCGCAGTGAAATAACGGTTCTGGAGCCCGGTACGGAAGTGGAACTGGCTTCTTCAGTCCGCCTGCCGGGCATTGGCCCCATGGTCGCGGGTGACCGGCTGACCATCCGTCAGTTCATTGGCAACCAGGTGGTGGTGTCGGCTGATGACAAGGCGGTTGTTCTGGGCGCGGACACCTTCAGCACCCTGTCGTTCAATGTCACTCCAGTCGGTCTGGATCGGGTTCGACTGGACGCCGACCGTCCCGCGCCCGAGACGCGGCGCTTTGCCTGGTACTCAGAGGAGCTCAGAGGGGATGTGCGCTATCGATTGACCCTGAACGAAGACGAGCCGGCTGATTTGCAGCAATACCTTCGCGTCGTCAACACCGGTACGCAGGCTTTACAGGCTGCGGGGTTGAGCTGGTTTCCGGGTAGTGGTGATACCGGCTCGCCGCGCGCCATGATGATGGAGGCTATGGCCGATGGCGTCACCGAAACAGCCGACGGTCCGGTTGCCGCCCTGGAGTTGCGCCAGTCAGCTCGTCTGCCCGCGCGCTCCGAAACCTGGATGCCGGTGTCCGCCCAGCCGGTGACCGCCGAGCACCGCTATGAGCTGAACTGGGATACCCGCCAGGGGGAACTGCAGAGTCGCAGTGCCGAATGGCGCCTGCACCTGAGCGCCGAGGATTCCCTGCCGAGACTGGCCGGCCTTATTGAAGTCAGCTGGTTTGATGAGCGCCTGTCGGCTCTGGACAGCCGTTACCAACGCCAGCAGGACCGGGTCACCGCATTGTCTTTGGGAAGAAATGACCAGGTGACTCTGTCTGTCGAGCCGGAGTCCGCAGCCAGTGCTGTGCTGCTGGTGCGCAATCATCTTGAGCAGCCGGTCACGGTGAATCTGGGGGTAACGCATCAGCCAGATCGGCAGGGATCCCCGCTGTCAGACCGGGTGACGATTACCGTACCGCCCGGCGAACAGCAGTTTGATGTGCGCTTTGACAGCACCTCGGTCACCCTGCAAGACTGATGACCGGCAAGAGGGTCTGCGCCAACCTGCTCAGGGAGTGTGGGCGCGGACCAGGCCCTGCATTCCCATATTTTCCAGCTGTTCACCAATACGCTGGGTATCACTGGTGCTGCTAACCGGCCCGATCATGACTCGGTAAAAAACGCCCCGGTCTCCCAGATCGGCCGGCGTGACATGGGCACTGGTCATGCCCTCCAGAATCAGCTGGGCACGCAGACTGTCGGCGTCACTTTCACTGGAAAAAGAGGCCACCTGGATAATGAACTGACCCGGCGAGCCGGCGCTGTCCGGGGCCGATGAATCGGGCAGTCGGTCAGGAATCAGGTCTTCGGGAGAAGTGTCTTCGATGATTTCACGTTGGCGCAAGGCCACTATTTCATCAGGCACGAACACATCGGTTTGCTGCAGCAGAGTATAGAATTCCAACTGCGCCTGCCGGCTGGGCTGGGTGGGCTCCGACTCCGGCGCTGTGCTTGGCGGTGCAGACGCGGTGGAAGGTTGCTGCTGCGGTGCTGCCGGCAGCAGATCACTCAGGCTGGGCAGCTCGAACTGCATTGGCTCGCCGTCTTCCGGGAGTTGGCTGAGAAAAAACAGACCACCCACGAACAAAACGACGACACTGGTGGTGAACAGCCATACCCAGCGGGGCACACGCGATTGCTGGACGCGCACCGGCTGTGGTTTCTGAGCGTAATCACGTGGCACAGGTGTACCCTCCGAGGCTTGTCATCACATGCTGTCCGGTGCACTGACACCCAGCAGCCCGAGCCCGTTGGCCAGCACTTGGCGCACGGCCAACGCCAGCGTCAGGCGGGCATTGCGCAAAGCGTCGTCATCGACCAGCACCCGGGTACCGTTGTACCAGCTGTGGAAGGCGCCGGCCAGATCGCGCAGGTAAGTGGCCAGCAAATGAGGCTCATAGTTCAGGGCCGCGTTACGCACAAATTCCGGATACTGACTCAGACGCTTCAGCATATCCTTCTCGGCATCTTCTGTAAGCAACTCCATGTTGTCCAGCCCCAGTGATTTGTCCAGTGGCTGGCCGTCTTCTTCCAACTTGCGCAGCACACTGCTCACCCGGGCGTGAGCGTACTGCACATAGTAAACCGGGTTGTCCTTGCTTTGCGACTTGGCCAGTTCAAGATCGAAATCCATCTGCTGGTCGACCTTGCGCGTGACGTAAATAAAGCGGGCGGCATCATTGCCGACCTCCTCGCGCAATTCGCGCAGGGTGACAAAGCTGCCACTGCGGGTCGACATGGCCAGTTTTTCGCTGCCGCGATACAGGTTGGCAAACTGCACCATGGGAATGATCAGGCCATCCGGGTTGTGCCCCAGCGCCTGCATGGCCGCCTTGACCCGGGCGATATAGCCGTGGTGGTCGGCGCCCCAGATATTGATGACTTTGCTGAAACCGCGGGCAAACTTGTTCTCGTGGTAGGCAACGTCCGACGCAAAGTAGGTGGTCTGGCCATTGTCGCGCTTCAGTACCCGGTCCTTGTCGTCGCCGAAATCGGTGCTGCGGAACCAGAGGGCGCCGTCTTTCTCATAGACATGGCCGCGAGCCGACAGGTCTTCAATGGCTTTCTCGACCTGCGAGTTGCCCTCGGTCAGGCTGCGCTCGGAGAACCAGAGCTGGTAGTCGACGCCGAATTCATGCAGATCCTGCTCGATGTCCGAGCGGATGCCTTCCAGCGCCTCACTGAAAAAGCGCTCATAGCGCTTGTCGCCCAGTTGCTTGCGGGCGGCGGCAATCAGGTCGTCGATATGCTGCTCACGGTCACCGCCGGCGGGCTCGTCCGGTCTGACGTCGGCAAACAGATCTTTTGCTGCAAGTTTGAACTGATCGCCATCGGCCTGGCGAATGTCCTGGGCGATGTCCAGGATATAGTCACCCTTGTAGCCATTGCTGGGGAAGGTCAGTGTTTCTCCGCACAGTTCGAGATAGCGCAGATAGACCGACGTGGCCAGAATGTCCATTTGGCGCCCTGCGTCGTTGACGTAGTACTCTCGGTGGACCTCAAAGCCGACGGCCTGCAGTAGATCGGACACTGTAGCGCCATAGGCCGCGCCTCGGCCATGACCGACATGCAGGGGCCCCGTCGGGTTGGCGGATACGAATTCCACCTGGATTTTCTCGCCCTGGCCGATGTCCTGCCGACCGAACCGGTCACCCTGCTGGAACAGCGTATCCAGCAGCATGCGGCTGGTCTCTTCGGACAGAAAGAAATTGATGAAGCCGGGGCCGGCAATCTCGACCTGCGTCACCAGCGGACTCTCCGGCAGGGCGGCCACGATGCGCTCGGCAATCTTGCGCGGCGGCTGACGGCAGGGCTTGGCCAGCGTCATCGCCAGATTGGTGGCCAGGTCGCCATGCGCCTTGTCCCGGGTGTTTTCCAGCATGATGGTGGGCTGGATATCGGCGGGAATGAAGGCGTCCGCTTTCAGCTGTTGGATGGCCTGTTCGAGCAACTCGCTGACAGCGCTTTTCATGGGGTAACCGGCTCCTGAGATCTGTACAAGGGCGGGTATTATCCTGATTTTGGGCGGGGGATGTAAGGGCTTCAGAACTCGATTGGATCCACATCGATGCCCCAACTCAGCTTGCCGGGTATCTTCATGCCGTTCGATACGGTCAGCACGGCACTGTCCAGCACCTGGTGCAGCGGGGCGCGGCGGGTGCTCTTGAGCAGCCACAGCATGCGATAGTGACCGGCGCGGCGGCTCATCAGCGCGGGCACGGGGCCGACTGCCGTGACCTCGGGTGGCAACGGGAGAATGCGGCTCAGATCGGACAGAAACGCCAGTGCTGTGGTTTCGTCCGGATGATCGGCGCGCAGCAGGGCCAGGTGGCTGAAGGGCGGCATGTCGGCTTGCTGGCGCTCCTCAAGCAGATGAGACGCCAGGTTGGCATAGTCGCTGGTCAGAAAGCGGTTGAGCAGCGGGTGCTCCGGCAGTCGGGTCTGCAGCAGAATTTCGGCACGGGCGCGCCGCCTGCCCGCCCGGCCGGAGACCTGAGTGAGCAGCTGCGCAGTACGTTCGAAGGCGCGAAAGTCGGCGCTGAACAGGCCGCTGTCGGCATCGAGAATGCCGGTCAGGGTGACATTCGGGTAGTCGTGACCCTTGGCCAGCATCTGGGTGCCGAGCAGAATGCCGGACTGGCCTGCCTGAATGTCACTGTTGACCCGCGCCCAGTCCTCCGGATTGCGGATGCTGTCCCGGTCAATCCGCCAGATGGCCGTGTCGGGCCAGCGCTGGCGCAGATACTGCTCCAGCCCGGCGGTGCCCAGTCCGAGCGGGACCAGGCGGGTTTCAGCACAGTGCTCACAGGGGTAAGGCGGACGGTGCGACCAGCCGCAATGGTGGCAGAGCAGTCGGGCCGGGTTCTCGTGATAGGTCACATAGGCCGAACAGTTGGGACAATGCTGGATGGTGCCACAGGCATCGCAGATCATGCTGGGCGCAATGCCGCGACGGTTCAGAAACAGCATCACCTGTCGGCCCTGCTGCAGATGCTCATCCATCCGTGTCACCAGCGGGGTGCTGAGGCCATGGGCCACCGCGTGCCGGTTCAAATCAATCAGGCTGCGGGCCACGTCACCCTGGTCTTCCCGGCGTGGCAGGTCATGACGCTGATAGCGGCGCTCCCGGGCGTTCTGCAGCGACTCGAGTGCGGGTGTGGCACTGCCGAGCAGAATAGGACATCCCGCCTGACGGGCCCGCCAGAGGGCAACATCGCGGGCGTGATAGCGCACACCGTCCTGCTGCTTGTAGGAACCATCGTGCTCCTCGTCGACAATGATCAGGCCGAGATCAGCAAACGGGGCCAGCACGGCAGAGCGCGTACCCAGCACCAGCGGAATGCGGTTGTGCGCCAGATCCTGCCAGACGCGCAGACGGGCCGTGTCGGTCATGCCGCTGTGCAATTGTGCCGTGGTCATGCCCAGGCGCTGGGAAAAGCGGCTTACCATCTGTGGTGTGAGGCCGATCTCGGGCAGCAGAATCAGGCATTGCCGACCCTGTAGCAGAATGGTGCGAGCCCATTCTATATACAGTTCGGTCTTGCCGCTGCCGGTGGCGCCCAGCAGCAATTGAGGTGTGCTGTTGCTTTCGGCATTCAGAAACTCAATCAGCAACTGGTTCTGGGCAGGGCTCAGGGTCAGGGCCGAGGCTCGCGCGGGCTCTGGGCGCGATGCCTGCTGCTCTGTCCATTGGGCCAGCTCTTCCCGACACAGGGTGTCGGCGGTTGGCTTGCCGATGCCTTCCTGTTTCAATTCTTCCCGGGTCAGTTGGCTGTGTTGCTGTAACAGACGCACCAGAGTTTGCTGCTTGCTGCCGCGTAATTGGGTCGGGTCGAGGGCGCGCCCTCGTGGTGTCAGGCTGAGGTGGCGGATAGTGCGCGCGGCGGGCAGGGCCAACCCGGGGCGGGCTGCTGCCGGCAAACACAGTTCATAGGCTTCGCCGATCGGGGCGTGGTAATAACGGGCCAGCCACTCTGCGAGCGCGCAATTGTCTGCAGGCAGCATCGGGTGTTCATCCGGCACATCGGTCAGGGCGCGCAGGCGAATACCTTCCGGGGCCAAGGCAAGGGTGTCGGTGATGACACCCCCCAGTTGGCGGCTGCCAAAGGGTACACGCACGCGCTGCCCCCGCTGCAACCCGGAAGGTCCAGAGTAGGTGAACGTCTGATGCAGCGGGCAGAACACCGCGACGGAATAGAGGGCGGAATCGGGTACATCCATTGGTTGTGCTTTGCTCTGGTTCTGGTAAGATTTGCCGCCCCATAACGGTGGACCGATTGTGCCTCAGGCGCAAGATGAGTTCAAAACAAACCGTGCGGTGCCCGGGTCAAGGCATGTCCGGCGACGGGTAGCGGCACGTATGCAGAGGTTTTTCATGAAAGAAGGCATTCATCCCAAGTACGAAGAGCTGGTGGCCAAGTGCTCCTGTGGCAACGTGATCACGACCCGCTCGACGCGCGGCGGCACCATGCAGCTCGACGTCTGTTCCGCTTGCCACCCGTTCTACACCGGCAAGCAGAAGATGATCGACGCCGGCGGCCGAGTTGACCGCTTCAAGAAGCGCTTCGGCAACCGCGGCTCGATTGGCAGCAAGTGAAAAACAAAGAGCGCCCTCCGGGGCGCTTTTTGGTTCCGCTTTACGTTCCACTGCGTTATGTTAAGAAGCCCGGCGGGAATTGTCTGCAGGCTTGTCAGTTCCCGTTTCGAAACCCGAACCCTTGCAGGATTTGAAGCGCACCATGACAGCATCAGATTTTAAAAAAGAAGCTCTCCGCTATCACGCAGAGCCACGCCCTGGCAAACTCAGCATTGAAATTTCCACAACGGCGGAGTCGCAGCGCGACCTGTCGCTGGCCTACAGTCCGGGGGTTGCTGAACCGGTTCGGGCCATCGCCGAAGATCCTGAAGCCGCCTACAAGTACACCATGAAGGGCAATCTGGTCGGCGTCATTTCCAATGGCTCCGCCATTTTGGGGCTGGGTAATCTGGGTGCACTGGCCAGCAAACCGGTGATGGAAGGCAAGGCCCTGCTGTTCAAGCGGTTCGCCAACATTGATTCCATTGATATTGAAGTCGATACGCAGGACGTTGACGAATTCGTGCAGACGGTCGAGCGTATCGCGCTCACCTTTGGCGGCATCAACCTCGAAGACATCAAGGCGCCCGAGTGTTTCGAAATCGAGCGGCGGTTGATCGAGCACTGCAATATACCCGTTTTCCATGATGATCAGCACGGCACCGCCATTGTGACGGTCGCCGGTATGCTCAATGCACTGGAAATTGCCAACAAGCCGATCGCCGAGGCCCGCCTGGTGTGTCTGGGTGCCGGCGCGGCAGCCATCTCCTGTTGCCGTCTGCTCAAGTCGGCCGGCATGAAGCCGGAAAACATCCTGATGCTGGACCGCAAGGGTGTTATTCACAATGGCCGAGATGACCTGAACCAATACAAGCAGGAATTTGCTGTGCACACGGATCGCCGCACTCTGGCTGATGCGCTCCAAGGTGCTGATATTTTCCTCGGACTCTCCGGTCCTGACTTGCTGTCACCGGATCTGCTGAAAACCATGGGCGCTCAGCCCATCGTGTTCGCCTGCTCCAACCCGGACCCGGAAATCAAGCCGGAACTGGCGCGGGAGGCCCGCCCGGATGTGATCATGGCGACGGGTCGTTCGGATTACCCGAACCAGGTCAATAATGTACTCGGGTTTCCGTTCATTTTCCGGGGTGCGCTGGATGTGCGTGCATCGGCCATCAATGAAGAGATGAAGTTGGCGGCCGCCAAGGCCATCGGTGAACTGGCGCGCCTGCCGGTGCCAAAAGAGATACTCGAGGCTTATGAAGTCGAGGAGATGTCATTTGGCCCGGATTACATTATTCCCAAACCGATCGACGGACGCCTGCTCAACGCAGTTGCCGGGGCTGTTGCTCGTGCAGCGGTAGACAGCGGCGTGGCCAACGCACCGCTGCCGGACGAGTACAAGGCCACACTCTGAACTATTGCCCCGAATTTAACCACTCGGGACACTAGAAAAGACCGCCGCCGGAGCCTCCTGAGCTGCTACCGCCGCTGCGGGCTCCGTTGCCGGAGCCAGTGACGGTTTCTGTCGGCACCTGATCCGATTTGAAAACTTCAAAAACGGCGCCGTTGTATCCCGGCGGCGCCAGTTTCCCCGACTGCGGGTCAATCCTGACCTGAGCAATGCCTGACGGTCGAGACCAGGGTTCGTCCGGTTTGCCGTTCAGGGCTTCCGCCATGAAGTCGATCCAGATCGGCAGGGCGGCCCGACCCCCGAATTCATTGAAGCCAAGGCCGGTGTTATCGTCGCGGCCTACCCAGGCGGTGGCCACGACATGTGGACTGAAGCCGGCAAACCAGGCGTCGGCGCCGTTGTTGGTCGTACCGGTCTTGCCTGCAATGTCGCTTCGCCCGATGCTCTGCGCGGCGGCAGCCGTGCCTCGGGTAATACCGTCACGCAGCATGCCGGCCATCAGATAATGGGTTTGCGGGCTGAAAATCTGTTCCGCCTGGTCGGGCGTGTCTTCCGGGCAGTCCCGACACGCATGCACGCGCGGTGATTCATAGACAATGTTGCCAAACGGGTCTTCGACCCGATCAATGAGATAGGGATTGACGCGATAGCCCCCATTGGCAAACGCAGCGTAACCGCGATTGACTTCCAGGGGCGTGAAGGTGGAGTTGCCGAGCACCATGCCCAGATTGCGATCCAGGCGTTGACGGTCGAAGCCGAACCGGCTGACATAGTCGACCGCGTAGTTCACGCCTATCTCGTCGAGCAGGCGCACACTGGCCACGTTGATCGACCGGTACAGTGCTTCGCGCATGGGGATATAGCCTCGATAGAGGTCCCCGGCATTGCGCGGCCGCCAGACGCCTTCGAGCGTTGTGTCCCGCATTGAAATGGGCGCGTCGTTGACCAGGCTGGACGGCGAGTGACCACGATCCAGCGCCGCAGCGTAGACAAAGGGCTTGAAGGTGGACCCGGGTTGCCGGTTGGCCTGTGTCACCCGGTTGAAACGGCTGAGGAAGAAGTCGAAGCCGCCAACCAGTGCAGTAATGCCACCGTCTTCTGGGTTCATGGCAATAAAGCCGCTCTGGGCTTCTGGAATCTGGGTCAGGCGCCACTGATCATTGTTGCCGCGACGAACACGGATGATGTCGCCCTCGGCAAGGACATCACCGGGTTGCCGGATGGCCGGGCCATAGTTGTCGATGCTGCGGCGCTCGCGGGCCCAGGTCATGCCTTCCAGGGGGATCTGGATCCAGCCGCTGTAGCGACCCCAGGCCAGCACATGCGGCAGGGTCTGTGACTGCTCGCTGTTAGCCGCCTCGTCCAGCGCGTCTGCATCAACAACCCGCACTACGAGCGCCGGCTCCAGGCCGCCGAAGAAACCGTGCTGACTGACCAGGCGCTGATAGGTTTCGGTGTCCTGGCCATCATGGCCTTCCTCCAGTTCATGGTTGGCCTCCGGGCCTACATAGCCGTGGCGCTCGGAATAATTCACCAGGTGCTGGCGCACCGCCCGATTGGCGGCATCCTGTTGTCGGGCATCAATCGTCGTATAGACCTTGTAGCCCGCGGTGATGGCTTCTTCGCCAAACATCTCGACCATTTCCAGGCGCGCCTGCTCCGCCACATAGTGGGCGTTGACCGCCATGCGAGCGGTATTGCGCTCTGCCGTATTGGCAGCAGTAATGGCGTTGGCATGCTCTGTTTCAGTGATAAAGCCCAGTGCGTGCATCCTATTGAGCACGGTATCGCGACGGATCATGGCGCGCTCGGGGAAGGAAATCGGATTGGCCGCTGACGGGCGCTGGTGCAGACCGGCCAACATGGCCAGCTCCGGCAGCTCCAGTTCGGCGATGTCCCGCCCGTAGTAGACCTGCGCGGCCGCCTGTATACCGTAGGCCCGGTGGCCGAGATACATCTGGTTGGAATACAACTCCAAAATTTCCGCCTTGTTCAGGACCTGTTCCATGCGGAAGGCGAGAATTATCTCGGTGAATTTGCGGGTAAATGTCTTGTCGGGATTGAGAAAGAAAGATCGGGCGACCTGTTGGGTCAGGGTACTGCCTCCTGAGCCTGGTCGGCCGGTGGTCAGAAATTCGAGTGCGGCACTCCCGAAACGCATCGGATCCACACCGATATGGTCTTCGAATCGATGATCTTCTATGGCCAGTAACGCCTTTACATATAACTCGGGTATTTCCTCGAATTGTAAAGGTGTACGTCGCTGTTCCCCGATTTCGGCCATCAACTGGCCATCATTGGAATATATCCGCAGCGGCGTTTGCAATTCCACGTCCTTGAGTACCTCGACAGGCGGTATGGTGGGCGCCAGATGCAGGTATATCGCGGCACACACGGTTACGAACCCGGTAAAAGCAACCAGGCCGATCCATAAAAGGATATGCCATCCCCGTTTGAGCAAAATCATCGTTCAAAATACCTGCAGTTTGCTAACCGTTTCGCAAAAAAAGCCATTGTATGCCAAGATTGTACGTCAGATAGTTGTCAAATCACTTCCGGTGCTTTCTAATGTACTTCAGAGTAATGATGCCATACTTGTCGCACTCTGGATTTGTTCGGACTTAATAAGGACTAACCTGTGCTTGGCCTTACCAAGAAAAAGAACAAGAGCATGTTGGGCGTTGATATCAGCTCAACCTCGGTAAAGATACTGGAGCTGAGCCGATCTGGCCAGCACTACAGGGTCGAGGGCTATGCTGTCGAGCCGCTGCCCGAAAATGCCGTCGTGGAAAAGCATATTAACGATGTGGAAGCCGTGGGCAACACGGTGTCTCGTGCTTTACAAAAAATACGCACCCGGGTCAAGTCTGCCTCCTGTGCCGTGTCCGGCTCTTCAGTGATCACCAAAACCATCGAGATGAGTCGCAACCTGTCGCAGGAAGACATCGAAGAACAGATCATGCTCGACGCCGACCAGTATATTCCTTTTCCGATGGACGAAGTAGCCATGGACTTCGATGTCATCGGGCAATCGGCGCGCAGTGACAATATGGTTGAAGTGCAGTTGGCCGCAAGCAAGAAAGACATTGTGGAAGACCGGCAACTGGCGCTGGAAGCGGCGGGTCTGACCGCCGAGGTCGTTGATGTTGAAATCTATGCCCTGCTGCGCACCTTCAGCGAACTCTTGCCGCAAATGGGCGATTCCCTGAACGAAACCGGATCACTTGAGAACCTGACCATTGCGGTCATGGATGTCGGTCACACCATGACCACACTCACAGTGATGAGCGGCGAACGCATTGTTTACACACGCGAACAGGTGTTCGGTGGCAAACAATTGACGGAAGAGATCATGCGGCGCTACGGGGTGACCGTTGCCGAGGCCGGGCTGGCCAAGAAGCAGGGCGGCCTGCCGGATGACTACCATGCCGAGGTCCTGGAGCCCTTCAAGGATGCGACAGTACAGCAGGTGGCACGCTCCCTGCAGTTCTTTTTCGCGTCGACAGAATTCAATGACGTTGACTACATCTTCCTGGCCGGCGGCACCTCCGCCATTCCCGGCCTGGCAGATATGGTGCAGGAAAAGATCGGCACGCCGACTCTGGTGGCCAACCCCTTTGCCAACATGAGTCTGGCCAACCGGGTGAATGCCGCCAATCTGAGTAACGATGCGCCGTCATTGCTGGTGGCCTGTGGCCTGGCCTTGAGGAGCTTCGCATGATAACGGTCAATCTGCTGCCCTGGCGAGAGGCAGAACGACAGCGCAAGAAGGGCCAGTTCGTCCGGGTCCTGGTGGGCAGCGCTGTGCTGGCTGGCCTGATGGTCTATGCCGGACACTACTTTCTCAGCCTCGAAGTCGATAATCAGCAGGCGCGCAACCAGTTTATCCAGGACCGGCTTAGTGTGATGGATGAAAATATTCGTGAAATCCAGACGCTGCGCTCGGAGCGCGCCGAGTTGATAGAGCGGATGCAGGTCATTCAGCAGTTGCAGGGTGATCGTCCGATCATCGTGCATGTGTTCGACGAGATTGCCCGCCTGATGCCGGAAGAAGTCTATTTCACGTCTTTGCAGAGTCAGGGGGACACCATCCGGATTGTCGGCATGTCGCGCACTACCACACAGATTTCACAGTTGATGCGCAACTTCGAAAACTCCGAATGGTTTACCAACCCGATCCTCGGCTCGGTGACTTCCCAGGGCAGCGGCAACCAGTCAGCCAATCGCTTTCAACTGTCGGTGACGCGAACCCGGCCTGATGCGGAGGATGACGACGCATGAGCATGAAAGACTCACTGCAGCAGTTGCAGGAATTCGATTTCAACAATATCGAATGGGATCGCATGGGCGTCTGGCCGGTGCCGGTCAAGGCGCTGTTCGTTATCCTTATCATGGGTGGCATTCTCGCCATCGGCTATTTCATGTTGCTGCAACCCGTGCAGGACACGCTGCAACGGTCGCAGAACGAAGAGCAGCGCTTGCTGAACGATTATGAGAGCAAGGCGTTTCAGGTGGCCAACCTTGAAGAGTACCGGTCCCAGTTGGAAGAAATGCGGCGCACCTTTGAAGAAGTGCTGCGGCAACTGCCGGATGACACCGAGATCCCCGATCTGCTGGTGGACATCAATGACACGGCAGAGTTCAGTGGCCTGAGCGTCAATGAATTGAGCATCAGAAGCCCCCAGGAGCGCGAATTGTTCATCGAGCAACCGCTCGACCTTGAAGCCGTGGGGGGCTATCACGAGATTGGTGCCTTTGTCTCTGGGATGTCGGCGCTGCCGCGCATTGTCACTTTGCACAACTTCTCCCTGGAGCCCACGGGCGACCAGGGGTCAGCCGGCCCAAGGCTGCGCCTGCGCATTGATGTCAAGACATACCAGTACCACGAAGCAGCAGGAGGCAACTGATGAACCTGAAGGTGTTCAGACGCTGGTCAATCCTGCTGCTGCCGGCCACCCTGGTGCTGGCAGCCTGCGATACCAGTCGTGATTTCGGTGATATCAGACAGCGCATGGCCGAACTGGATGATCGCCCCAGCGGGCAGGTGCCGGACGTGCCGGTCTACGAATCGCAGGAACTGTTCTTCTACGCTGCGGCAGATCTGCGCAGCCCCTTCCGCTCCTTTATCGTGGAGCAGGAAGAAGAGGAAGAAGAACCGGAAGATACCGGTGTTGAACCACCGGATCAGGACCGCGACCCACAGCCACTGGAAGCCTACAGCATCGACGATCTGCGCATGGTGGGTCATGTACAGCGTGAAGGCGAGTCGATCCGGGCGCTGGTGATCGCACCCGGCGGTACGCTGCATCAGGTGCGCGGTGGCGATTATATGGGTACCAATTTCGGGCGGGTCGTGTCCATTACGCCCCGTCGCATTCAACTCACAGAGACCGTCCCTAGTGGGCGGGGCGGCTGGCTCGAGCGGCCGCAAACGATCAGTCTGGCCGAATAGGGCATGGGATAACGATTATGAAGACTTACAGAGCCTGCACAAAATCCTGGCGTCGTGGCCTCGTCATGCTGGCCGGACTGTTTCTGGCGCCGCTGACCTGGTCTGTCGACCTGACCGACATCAGCTACGTCGGTCTGGATGGCGGACGCGCCGAAATCACGCTGCAGTTCGATGGCCCGGCACCGGAGCCAACGTCTTATGAAATTCAGCAGCCGGCACGAATCTCCATTGATCTGCCGGATACGGTCAGTGCGCTGCCCGACCGATACTACAATATCGGTCTTGGCAACACGCGGGCAGCCACGGTTCTGACGTCCGGTGAGCGCACCCGAGTGGTGCTCAACCTGAACCGCCTCGAGCCCCACGATGTGGTGCGTCGGGGCGACAATGAGCTGGTGATCACCGTGGGTGGTGCCCGTGCGACGGCCGATGTGGCGCGCGAGGGCAGAGCCAGTGGCGAAGTGCGTGACCTGGACTTCCGGCGCAATGAAGAGGGTGAGGCACAGGTTCGCATCCAGATGTCGGACAACCGCGCGAATGTGGACATCAGCCGCTCCAGAGGCCGTATTCTGGTCGACATTCCCGACTATGTTCTGCCGGACAACCTGGCTCGCAGACTGGACGTTCTCGACTTCTCCACTGCGGTTCAATACATCACGGCACGCCAGGTCGGCACCGGTACCCGCATTGAAATCGAACCGGAAGAAAATTTCGATTACGCGGCCTTCCAGACCGGCAACACCCTGGCGATCAACGTCAAGAGTCTGACGCCTGAAGAGCAGTTGGCCGCAGAAGACGACTTCCCCTTCACCGGTGAGCGTATCTCTTTCAACTTCCAGGATGTAGAGCTGCGTCGTGTACTGCAAATTATCGCCGATACGGCCGGCAAGAGCCTGGTAGTTGCCGACAACGTTGGCGGCAACATCACCATTCTGCTCGACAATGTGCCCTGGGATCAGGCGCTGGATATCATTCTGACGGCGCGCAACCTTGACCAGCGTGCCCAGGGCGACGTTCTGTTGATTGCACCGGCTCAGGAAATTGCCGACCAGGAGCAACAGCGCATGGCCAATCAGCAGGCCATGGAAGAACTCGCACCGCTCGAAACCGAGTTCGTGCAGATCAACTACACCACGGTCAGCGATGTACTGAGCTTCATTCGCGATGATGAGAATCTGCTCTCGTCACGCGGTGCAGCCACGGTAGATCAGCGCACCAACAGCCTGTTGCTGCGCGACACCGCACCCAACCTGATCCGTATACGTGAGGCCATCGATTTTATCGATCGCCCGGTCCGCCAAGTGATGCTGGAGAGCCGCATTGTGGTTGCCCAGTCGTCATTCACCAATGACATGGGTATTCGCTGGGGCGGCGGTGCAGTCAATCGCGGCGGTACGACAACCAGCTATATCACCACGGGTGGTATCGGTGGGGCCGGCGATTTCCGCCAGATCGGTGCCCAGTGGAGCAACTACTACGACGGCGGCCCGCTGCCTGATTTCAACAGTGTGGCCGTGCCCACCAACACCAGCGTCAACCCGATCCCGCAGCCGGTCAACCCGGGAGCGGCGGCCTTCACCGTAGGTTTCGCGGCATTGGATTATGCCCTGGATCTCGAGTTGTCAGCGCTGGAAAGCCGCGGGCAGGCGGAAATTGTCTCGCAACCCAAGCTGATCACTTCCGACGGTAACGAGGCGGAGATCGCGTCCGGTACCACCATCCCGTTCCCCGGTCCTGACGGTGGCACCGAGTTCGTGGATGCGGTGCTGTCCATGACTGCTACACCGCGCATAACGCCGGACAATCGGGTGATGCTGAACCTTGAAGTGGTTCAGGACTCTCCAGCCGGTGGCGGCTCCGGTAACATCAATACCAATACACTGCGCACGCAGGTGCTGGTGGATGACGGTGAAACCCTGGTACTGGGCGGCGTCTATCGGGTAGAAGATGTAGAAGAGGTCAACAAGATCCCCGTGCTCGGTGATCTGCCGGTGCTGGGTCGTTTCTTCCGCAGTACGTCGCAGCTTGAGCTGAAGAATGAGTTGCTCATCTTCATCACTCCGCGGCTGATTGAGGACCGGGTAGCAGGCAACTGAGTGGTCTTGTCGGCAGGCAGTTTGTTTCTGGTAGGGCCCATGGGTGCCGGCAAGAGCACCCTGGGTCGCCTGCTGGCGGACTGCCTGAACTGGACCTTTGTCGATGCCGATCGGGTCATTGAAGAGCGGGCAGGCGCCGACATCCCCTGGATTTTCGATCTCGAAGGTGAAGGCGGCTTCCGCCAGCGCGAAACCCAGGTGCTGGAAGAACTGACCCAGGTGCCCGGCCAGGTGCTGGCCACCGGGGGCGGTGCGGTCATTCGGCCGGAGAACAGGGCCGTACTCAGTGAGCGCGGCACTGTGGTCTATCTGCGCACCAGCATCGCTGCTCAATTGCGCCGCACCAGCAAAGACCGCAGCCGTCCTCTGCTGCAGAAGCCTGATCCGGAAAAAGTCCTGACCGACCTGCTCCAGCAGCGTGAGCCTCATTATCTTGCGATCGCCGATATTGTGGTGGACACAGACCACTATCATCCGCGTGCGCTCGCCGAGCACATTATCGACATCTACCGCCACGGGTCCAACCACAAAGCCTCATGAAAACACTGCGCCTTGATCTGCCTGCACACCAGTATGACATCCATATCGGGCCCGGCCTGCTCAGCCAACCTGAACTGCTGACCCCGCATCTGTCGCCCGAAATTCTGGTGGTCACCAACGAGACCGTGGGGCCCATCTATCTGCAGAACCTGCTGGAGTTGCTCCGGCAACAACCTGTGGTGCAGCGGGTGAAGCACGTCAGCCTGCCGGACGGTGAGCAACACAAGCATATGGGAACGCTGGACGAGATTTTCACCAGGCTGCTCGAGCTGGGGTACTCGCGGCGCTGCACCCTGCTTGCCCTGGGTGGCGGTGTGATCGGCGACATGACCGGATTTGCGGCCGCGGCCTATCAGCGGGGCGTCAACTATATTCAGATACCGACCACATTGCTGTCGCAGGTCGACTCCTCCGTGGGCGGCAAGACAGGTGTGAATCATCGGCTGGGCAAGAACATGATCGGCGCCTTCAAGCAGCCGGAACTGGTCCTGATCGATACCCTGACGCTGCAGACATTGCCGGATCGGGAGTACGCTGCCGGACTGGCCGAAGTGCTCAAATATGGCCTGATTGCCGATGCCGAGTTTTTTGTCTGGCTGGAACAGAACTGGCGCAAGTTGCTCGAACGCGAGCCAGGCGCGGTGGCGGAAGCCATCTATCGTTCCTGTGCACTGAAAGCCGAAGTGGTCGCCGACGATGAAACCGAACAGGGTCGCAGAGCCATCCTCAATCTGGGTCACACCTTTGGGCATGCCATCGAAACCTGGACCGGCTATGGCGCCTGGTTGCACGGCGAAGCGGTAGCCACCGGCCTGCTGATGGCAGCCGACCTGTCCAGTCGAATGGGGCACCTGGAGTCTTCCGTGATCGACCGTGTGCACACGCTGCTTGAGCAGGCGAAGCTCCCGGTTCGCTCGCCTGACGGTATGTCCCGCGATGACTACCTGCAATTGATGGCCAGAGACAAAAAGGTGGAATCCGGCGTGCTGCGCCTGGTGTTGTTAAAATCGCTTGGCCATGCGATAGTGACCAGCGACTTCAGGGTTGAAGACCTGTATCTGACGATCGACCATTTTCAGAGCTGAGTGCATGCCAGAGCAGCCGTCCTATGTAGCCTACTACGGTCTGAAAAGCGACCCATTCGGCGATCTGGCCGAACCGCCTTTCGTGCCAGTTGGCGGCCGTCAACAGGCCGTTGACACCCTGCTGCACCTGCTCAGTTATTCAGAAGACATCCTCTTTGTGGTCGGCCCCGTCGGCAGCGGCAAAAGCACCCTGCTTGAGCAATTCATTCGCCAGCTTGACGAGACACTGGACCTGGTGCTGGTGGACGTCAGTTCTGTCGGCAGTGACAAAGAGCTGTTGTGGGACCTGGCCACCCAGTTTCACCTTTATCCCGATCGGTCGCACAGTACTCAGCGCCTGCAATTGATGCTGCAGGCACATACCCAGAGTCTCTATGAACAGGGCAAGATACCGACGCTGGTCATCGACGATATTGATGAATTGCCGATCGATGTGCTGGCGGGCCTGAGTCCGGTGCTGCATGGCGGTATCGATAATACAACCGGTCTGCGCCTGGTGGGTTTGGCCTCGGACCCTGCCGATATAAAGCGGGAGCTGTCGGCTCTGGGCTTTGCCTCGGCGCAGATGATCGAGCTGCCGTCACTGAGCCTCGATGACAGTCTCAACCTGCTGCAGTCCTATTTCATTCGAGCGGGTGCCGACAATGGCATTCCACTTGACGCCAACCAGCTCAAGCGTCTGTATCGCCAGAGTCAGGGCCGACCCGGTGCCTTCCTTGATGGTGTGCGGGATGCGCTGATTGTGGCGGCGCAGAAGAGCAAACGATCAACCGTTGTGCCCTGGCCACACATGGTCGCGGGCGCTGCCGTGATCGCGGTAATTGCCCTGGCGGCTCTGTACCAGTCCGGCACTGAACCGGAAGAAGGGCCAGCCATCGAAAGCCTGTCCGAACTGGACCTCCAGACCGAACCCCTGCCAGAAGCTGAGACGCCCGTGCCTGACGCCGATGGCATTGATCCGGACCTTGCCGATCATACTGCCGAAGAAGTGCGCTCCCGGCTGGAAGAAGCTCTGGGCGAGCGGGCGGAGCAATCGACAGACGATCCGGCCCCTGCTGATGCTGCTCCGGATGCCGGTGCCGAGATCGACCCGGACCTGCTTGCCGATCTGGCTGAGTCCGAGGCTCCGGAGCCCGCGCCGGAGCCGTCGACGCCTGCCGCTCCGTCGGGAGATCATCCACTGGAAGCGCCGAATTGGCTGCGTGAAGCGGACAGCGGGCGGTTTACCATTCAGTTGCTGGGTGCTCGTGACCAGGACAATATCCTGGCTTTTGCCGAACAGCAGGGGCTGTCTCCGGACCAGGCCGGCTATGTGCGCACCCAGATGGACGACAGTCCCTGGTATGTGCTGGTCACCGGCAACTACAGTGACCGTGATGAAGCCAGGGCTGCCATCGAGCAACTGCCTGAAGCCCAGCAGGCTCTGTCACCCTGGCCGCGCACCCTGGGTTCTCTGCAGGGCGCCCTGCCCTAAGTCTTTATACCGTTAAAATTCAGTTTTCCACCCTCTGAAAGCCGGAATTACGCTGGGTTCGATTGTGAGCATCTGGCCGCGTGATTAACATGTTGACACAGTGTGACCAATATTTGACCAGCCGGGCGCCGTATCCTCATGAGCCAATCTCTGTATGACCCGAAGACTTTCCGCGACAACTGTGGTTTTGGACTGATTGCTCACCGAGAAGGTCAGCCGAGCCATGAGTTGTTGCAAACCGCCATTGAAGCACTCGGCTGCATGACGCATCGTGGCGGTATTGCTGCCGACGGCAAGACTGGAGACGGCTGCGGACTGCTGCTGCAGAAGCCGGACGCCTTCCTGCGCGCCGCTGCCCGTGAGACCCTGAATACCGAGTTGCCGGCGCGGTACGCCGTGGGCATGATTTTCCTGAGCCCGCAACAGGCGATGGCCAAGCGCGGGAGGGAGGCCCTGGAACAGGCTGTACAGGCGGCAGGGCTGGCTCTGCATGGGTGGCGGGATGTGCCTGTGCGCACCGAGTTCTGCGGGCCCATGGCACTGGATTGTTTGCCATCGATTCGCCAGATTTTTATATCGGCACCCGAGGATATGGACAGCGAGCGCTTTGCGGTGGCGCTCTATGTGGCGCGGCGCAAGGCAGAACAAGCCATGGTCGACGATGAGGACTTCTATATCTGCTCACTGGCTGAGCAGGTGATTGCCTACAAGGGCCTGGTGATGCCGGTTGATCTGCCTCGCTTTTACGAGGACCTGGGCAACCCTGACCTGGAAACGGCCATCGCGGTATTCCATCAACGCTTTTCGACCAACACCGCCCCGCGCTGGCCGCTGGCGCAGCCGTTCCGGCTTCTGGCCCACAATGGTGAAATCAACACCATCCAAGGCAACCGCAACTGGGCCCGGGCTCGCGCCGCCACCTTTTCCAGTGACCTGCTCCCTGACCTGGGTGAGCTTCAGCCTGTTGTAAACACCACCGGATCCGACTCCTCCAGCCTCGACAACATGCTTGAGCTGATGCTGCTGGGGGGTATGAGCATTTTCCGGGCCGCGCGCACTGCAATGCCGCCCGCGTGGCAGAACTTTGAAACCATGGACTCCAGGCTGCGCGCTTTTTATGAGTTCAACTCCATGCACATGGAACCCTGGGATGGTCCGGCCGGCATCGTGCTGACCGACGGTCGCTTCGCCGTCTGCATGCTCGATCGAAACGGCCTGCGCCCGGCGCGCTGGGTGAGTACGCGCAATGGCTTCATCACATTGGCCTCGGAAACCGGGGTGATCCCCGCCAAACCGGAAGACATCATCGCCAAAGGCCGGGTCGGTCCGGGGCGCATTGTTGCCATTGATACCAAAACCGGCGACTTTCTTGAAACCGAAGCCATTGATGACCGCTTGAAGCGCGAGCACCCCTATCGGGAGTGGCTGCGCGAGCATGCCGTGCGCCTGCAGTCTCGGCTTGATCTCGCCGAGGAAGCAGACGGCTACTCCATCGAAGGCGAGACCCTGAACACCTACCTGAAGCAATTCCAGGTGACACGGGAAGAGTGCAATACCGTGATTGGTGCGCTGGCTGAAAATGCTCAGGAAGCCGTCGGATCGATGGGTGATGATACCCCGATGGCGGTGCTGTCGCAGCGGGTACGACCCCTGACCGACTATTTCCGCCAGCAGTTCGCCCAGGTGACCAACCCGCCCATAGACCCTTTGCGCGAAGCCTGCGTGATGTCACTGGAAAGCTGCCTGGGGCCTGAGCGGAATCTGTTTCAGCCTTCTGCCGAGCACGCCAAGCGTCTGATTCTGACCTCACCTGTGCTGTCGCCCCTGAAGTTCCAGAACCTGATGCACCGGGAAGAGCCGGAATATCGGCATGCCACCATCGATCTCACCTATGACCCGGCGGAAACCCTGGAGCAGGCGATCAACCGGGTGGCCGATGAGGCCGAGGCGGCCGTGCGCGATGGCACCATCATTATCGTGCTGTCAGACCGGGACCTGAGTCCGGACCGGTTGTTGGTGCACGCGGTTTTTGCGACCGGCGCGGTCCACCACAGACTGGTAGACCAGGGCCTGCGCACCAATGCCAATATCGTGCTGGACACCGGGGCCATCCGGGATCCGCATCAGTTTGCCTGTGCCATCGGTTTTGGCGCGACGGCCATCTATCCGTATCTGGCCTATGAAATCATCGACGCCGAGCTGCGCAGCGGTCATCTCGAAGGCCACCCGCATGAGCTGTCACGCAACTACCGCAAGGGCATCGACAAGGGCCTGTTCAAGATCATGTCCAAGATGGGCATCTCGACGCTGGCCTCTTATCGCGGTGCGCAGTTGTTCGAAGGTGTGGGTTTGTCGGACGAGATCATCAGCCTTTGTTTCAACGGGCTGACCAGCCGCATCCAGGGTGCTCGTTTCGAGCATTTTGACGCGGAGCAGCGACTCTTGGTCAAGCATGCCTGGAAGGCCCGCAAGCCGGTGCAACAGGGTGGCCACCTCAAGTATGTGCATGGCGAGGAATATCACGCCTATAATCCGGATGTCATTACGTCGCTGCACGAGGCCGTCGAGCATGGTGATGCGGCGCGCTATCGGGACTTCGCGGCGCTGGTGAACAACCGGCCTGTGGCGACTCTGCGTGACCTGCTGGACATAAAATCCGACCGGGAGCCGATACCGCTCAGCCAAGTGGAGCCTATCGAGGCGCTGTTCCCGCGTTTTGATACGGCCGCCATGTCCCTCGGTGCCCTGTCGCCGGAAGCCCATGAAGCGCTTGCCGTGGCGATGAATGAACTCGGCGGCCGCTCGAACAGTGGCGAGGGTGGAGAAGACCCGGCCCGGTTCGGCACTGACAAGGTGTCGCGCATCAAGCAGATTGCATCCGGGCGTTTTGGTGTAACGCCCCATTATCTGGTCAATGCCGATGTGCTGCAGATCAAGATCGCGCAGGGGGCCAAGCCCGGTGAGGGGGGGCAGTTGCCCGGGGGCAAGGTCAATCCGCTGATTGCGCGCCTGCGCTTCTCGGTACCGGGCGTGACGCTGATTTCGCCACCACCGCACCATGACATCTATTCGATCGAAGACCTGGCGCAGTTGATTTTTGACCTCAAGCAGGTCAACCCGCAGGCGCTGGTGTCGGTCAAGCTGGTCTCGGAGCCCGGCGTGGGCACGATTGCTGCCGGGGTCGCCAAGGCCTATGCCGACCTGATTACCGTCTCCGGCTACGATGGCGGCACCGGGGCCTCGCCACTGACGTCCATCAAGCATGCCGGGTCGCCCTGGGAACTGGGCCTGGCGGAGACCCATCAGACGCTGCGTGGCAACGACCTGCGCGAACGCGTCAGGCTGCAGACCGATGGCGGCATGAAGACCGGCCAGGACGTGATCAAGGCAGCGCTGTTCGGCGCGGAGAGTTTCGGCTTTGGTACGGCACCCATGGTGGCGCTTGGATGCAAGTATCTGCGCATCTGCCACCTGAACAATTGCGCTACCGGTGTCGCCACGCAGGACAATGCCCTGCGTCAGCAGCACTTCATAGGCACCGTGGAAATGGTCAAGCACTATTTCCGTTTCGTGGCAGAAGAAGTGCGCGAGCGGTTGGCCGAGATGGGCTATCGCTCGCTGGAAGAGATCATCGGGCGTACAGACCTGTTCGTGCGTCGTCCCGGTGAGACAGACAAGCAGCAGGCGCTGGACCTCGAGCCGCTGCTGCACAATGCGGCAGTGCCCGCCGACAAGCCGCATATCTGCACATGGGAGCGCAATCGACCCTTCGACCAGGGCGAAAAGGCCGAACAGATGGTGGCTGAAGTGTTGCCGGCCATCGAGCAGGCCAGTGGGGGTGAGTTCACCTTTGATGTGTCCAACTGCGATCGCTCCATCGGGGCGAGAATCAGTGGTGAAATCGCCCGGCGCCACGGCAATCAGGGCATGGCCGAGCAGCCGATTCACCTGCGTCTGACCGGCATCGCGGGGCAGAGCTTCGGTGTCTGGAATGCCGGCGGGCTGCACATGACGCTGAATGGCGACGCCAACGACTATGTGGGCAAGGGCATGACCGGCGGCAAGCTAGTGCTGCGTCCGCCGGCCGGGGTGACCTTTGCCAGCCAGGCAACGGCCATCATGGGCAACACCTGCCTGTACGGGGCGACCGGGGGCCAACTGTTTGCAGCCGGCCGCGCCGGTGAGCGGTTTGCAGTACGCAACTCGGGCTGCCATGCGGTCATTGAAGGTGCCGGCGATCACTGCTGTGAATACATGACCGGCGGCATGGTGGCGGTTCTGGGGTCGGTGGGCACCAACTTCGGTGCCGGCATGACTGGCGGCTTCGCCTATGTGCTGGATCTGGAAAACACCTTCCAGGACAAGTTCAACCGGGAGCTGGTGGATGTGGTGCGGGTACATCCGGAGAGCATGGAAGAATACCGCCAGCACCTGCATGGTGTGATCGAGGAGTTTGTGGCCGAAACCGGCAGCCAGTGGGGTGAAGACCTGCTGTACGATTTCGATGATTTTGTGCGCTCGTTCTGGCTGGTCAAACCCAAGGCCGCCAGCCTGAGTCAGTTGCTGAGCAACACCCGAGCCAGACCGGAGTAAGCATCATGACCACAAGACACAAGAACGACTTTCAGTTTGTAGAAGTAGGACGGCAGGACCCGAACAGAAAGCCGCTGGTCGCGCGCAAGCGGGAGTTTGTGGAGATCTATGACCCCTATACCCAGTCCGAGGTGGAGCAGCAGGCCAGTCGCTGCCTGGATTGCGGCAATCCTTATTGCGAATGGAAGTGCCCGGTGCACAACTATATTCCCAACTGGCTGGAGCTGGCGGCCGAGGGCAACATCTTTGCCGCGGCAGAATTGAGTCATCAGACCAACTCGCTGCCGGAAGTCTGTGGTCGGGTCTGTCCACAGGATCGCCTGTGCGAGGGCGCCTGCACGCTGAATGACGGTTTCGGCGCGGTCACCATTGGCTCTACCGAGAAGTACATTACCGACACCGCCTTCGCCATGGGCTGGAAACCGGACCTGTCCCACGTGGTCTGGACCGAGCGCAAGGTGGCCGTCATCGGGGCTGGCCCGGCCGGGCTGGGTTGTGCGGATGTGCTGGTGCGTAACGGCGTGCATCCGGTGGTATTCGATCGCTATCCGGAAATCGGGGGGCTGCTGACCTTCGGCATCCCGGAATTCAAGCTGGAAAAAAGTGTCATGGCCCGGCGGCGCAAGATATTCGAAGAGATGGGCATCGAATTCCGTCTCAATACCAGTATCGGTGATGACGTCACTATTGACGAGCTGCTGCGCGATTATGACGCCGTCTTCATGGGCATGGGCACCTACAATGCGATGACCGGGGGGTTCCCGGGTGAAGACCTGCCCGGCGTGCACAAGGCGCTGGATTTCCTGGTCGCCAATGTCAATCGATGCCTCGGCTTCGAAAAGGATCCTGCCGATTACATCGATATGAAAGGCAAGAATGTGGTTGTGCTGGGCGGCGGCGATACCGCCATGGACTGCAACCGTACCTCGATCCGGCAGAGTGCCCGCTCCGTTAGCTGCGCCTATCGTCGGGACGAAGAGAACATGCCGGGTTCGCGCAAGGAGGTGTCCAATGCGCGTGAGGAAGGTGTGCGCTTTCTGTTCAATCGACAGCCGGTCGCTATTGTCGGCGACGGCAAGGTCGAGGGCGTCAAGCTGGTGACCACGGAACTCGGCGAGCCTGACGAAAAAGGTCGTCGTCGTCCCACACCGGTCCCCGGTTCCGAAGAGATCATACCGGCTGACGCGGTGATTATTGCGTTTGGGTTCCAGCCTGGCCCGGTCGACTGGTTTGAGCCGCAGTCCATTGAAACCGATGACGGTGGGCGAGTGGTTACTGGCGAGCAAAGGGAATATCCGTTCCAGACCTCGAATCCGAAGATATTCGCAGGCGGCGACATGGTGCGCGGCGCCGACCTGGTGGTTACGGCCATTTATGAAGGGCGAAAGGCAGCAGAGGGCATATTGGACTATCTGGATATCTGAACGGACGGCGCTTGTCTGTGGCGGTGCTTCGGCTTGGTCGCCACTGCTGCATGAGGTAAACTGCAGCGCTGGAGTGGCTGTGTACAAGCACTTCCGACAACAAGAACCGCCAGCAGGGGCTTCAGCATGACTCAGTTTCGTATCGGTATCGATCTTGGTGGCACCAAGGCAGAAGTGATTCTGCTCAGTGGTGACAGTGAGGAGCATTTCCGCACTCGGTTGCCAACACCCAAAGGCGACTATGACGGTACCCTCGACGTGCTGGTGGACCTGGTCGGGCAGGCCGAAAAGGCAGCCGGCCTGAAAGATATTCCTGTCGGTGTGGGAATCCCCGGCACGGTTTCGCGGCGGACCGGCAAGGTGAAAAATGCCAACGCAGTGTGGCTGAATGGCCAGCCGATGCAGAAAGACCTGTCCAAGCGCCTTCAGCGTGACGTCAAGGTCACCAATGATGCCAACTGTCTGGCCTTGTCAGAGGCAACGGACGGTGCCGGCAAGGACTACGAAACGGTTTTTGCCATCATTATCGGTACTGGCTGCGGGGCGGGGATAAGTGTCCAGCGCCAGCCGCTCGTCGGGCCGAACGGCGTGGCTGGAGAATGGGGGCACAACCCTCTGCCCTGGACGTCCGAGCATGAGTTGCGCCGCCGTCCCTGCCACTGTGGGCGAATGGGGTGCAATGAAACCTTTCTGTCGGGAACCGGCCTGGCGCGGAGTTTCGAACTGGCGACCGGCGAGTCACTGAAGTCGCATGAAATCGCACAGCGCGCCGAAGCCGGTCAAATCGTCGCCCAGCGGGTACTGGACGACTATATGAACCAGTTGGCACGCGGCCTGTCCAATGTTGTCAACGTGCTGGATCCCGACGTCATTGTCGTTGGTGGGGGTGTTTCCAATGTCGATGCCATCTACACTACCGTGCCCAAACTACTGCCTGATTACGTATTTGGTGGCGAGTGCGACACACCGGTGGTGAAGGCATTGCATGGCGACTCCAGTGGGGTCCGTGGAGCCGCATGGCTAAACCCGATTGACTGAGCGGGCGCCCGCTCAGTCTTCTTCACCGGGCATTTCAACCGGCTCTGCCGCCGCTGCTTCTTCACGGACATTCAGGCGGTTGTCCACCACCGAGACTTCATCCAGGCGCTGAGACAGTTGCGTTGCGACCATGCGCTCCAATTCTGTGTCGACCTCACCTTCAAGAACCAATGTTTCTCCGTCCAGCATGAAGGTGATGTCTTCACCCTCAATGGCTGGGCTGTCGGCAAATTCCTGACGCAACTTGGTGGCTATATGTGCCTGCTGCCAGTCGAAAAAGGCTGATTCACGAAGCTGCGCACTCTGGGTGGCATCAGGAGAAGCGTCATTGCCCTGTTGCAGTTCCAGATCTTCTTCGACGCCCTCGACGCCTGGCATGCTTGCCGCTACCTGCTGTGCCAGGTCGCGCTCCGTCGAGTTACCAATGACGCCTGACAGCGTCACCATGCCCTCCGAAATCTCGACCGTAATGTTACGACCGCTGAGCACGGGTGACAGCATCAGTGCGGCTTCAACCCGTCCCTTGATCTGGTCGTCCGAGGCTTCAGAGGCCGTCGCAGCAGGTATGATCAACCCGAGTGTCAGCAGGCCGGCGACGATGCGCCGGTTAAAACGATTCATGAAAACTCCATGTGTGCAAAGAATGAACTTGTTGGTCAGGATAACACAAGCGGGCCAGGGCCTGCTGCTCTCGCCCGCCAGACAGTGGCTGAATGAAGGGTCTGGAAGCAGGCCCGAGTTGAGCTTTCCCATCCTGTATCCAGTCGTCCCACTTTAATTCTCCCAGCAGGGCATGTTAGTTTCGGGCCTGTTAGTGTCGCAATACGACAAATCGTACTTTGTAGTTTTTGTTGTTGGTGACTAGTATGGGAGAAGGGAAGGAATTTACAGTCTCTTTGCCCTAAACAATCAATGCATGTGGGGGACAGGCAGTGAGTGAACAACAAGATCTGGAACAACTAAAAGAAGAATACGATACAGACTATCAAGCCGGTCAGGACAACATAAACCCAATGGGGCTGGATATTCACAATCCGGTGTTCATAACCGCGGCGTTACTGATTTTGGTATTCGTGGTTGCAACCATCATTGCGCCGGGCCCAATGGGCGGAGTAATGGGCGGCTTGCGAGAGTTCTTCGAAAACAACTTCGATTTTGCCTTTCTGATGGCCGGCAACCTGTTCGTCCTGTTTTGTCTGGCGCTGATCTTTATGCCAGTGGGCAAAATACGCCTGGGTGGTGAGGATGCCAAACCGGATTTCTCGACCCCATCATGGCTTGCCATGCTGTTCGCTGCCGGTATGGGTATCGGCCTGATGTTCTGGGCAGTTGCCGAGCCTGTCGGGTATTTTACTGAATGGTTCGGTACTCCGCTGAATGCCGAGGCGGGCGATGCACGGGCGGCCATGGGGGCCACCATGTATCACTGGGGTCTGCACCCCTGGGCCATCTATGGCGTAGTGGCGCTGGCGCTGGCGTTCTTCACTTACAACAAGGGCCTGCCACTGACCATCCGTTCCACCTTCTACCCGTTGCTGGGTGAGCGTGTCTGGGGTCCGATCGGCCACGTCATCGACATTCTCGCTGTACTGGCCACGCTGTTCGGTCTGGCCACGTCGCTCGGGTTCGGTGCGCAGCAGGCTGCCGGTGGTATCGCATACCTGACCAACGATGCCATTGCAGCGGATCTGGGAACCCAGATTGGCATCATCATCGGCGTGACCTTCCTGGCACTTATTTCTGTCATGCGCGGCATTGATGGCGGGGTCAAGATCCTCAGTAACATCAACGTCGCCATGGCCGGTGCACTGATGTTGTTCGTGATACTGGTGGGCGGTCTGGCGACCTTCTTCAGCTACCTGTTCACGACCACCACCTCCTATGTCGAGTATATCCTCCCGCTCAGTAATCCCTTCGGGCGGGAAGACGAGACCTTCTACTACGGGTGGACCGTGTTCTACTGGGCCTGGTGGATTTCCTGGTCACCCTTCGTCGGCATGTTCATTGCCCGCGTATCCAAGGGCCGCACGGTTCGTGAGTTCCTGACCGCGGTGCTGATTGTGCCGACGGCAGTCACCATCGTCTGGATGAGTGCTTTGGGCGGCAACGGGCTGCATCAGGCTGCTGAAGGTATCGGCATTCTGGGTACCGACGGCATCACCAACGCTGACCTGTCACTGTTCCATATGCTGGACAATCTGCCGTTGGCCAATATAACGGCCTTTATCGCCATCATTCTGGTACTGGTGTTCTTCGTGACCTCGTCGGATTCCGGGTCCCTGGTGATCGACAGCATCACTGCGGGCGGCAAGATCGACGCGCCGCAGGCCCAGCGTGTCTTCTGGGTGGTGGTTGAAGGTATGATCGCAGCAGCCCTGTTGTTCGGCGGCGGCGGCGACGGTCTTACGGCGCTGCAAAACGCCTCGATTGCAACCGGCTTCCCGTTTGCCGTGATCCTGATACTGATGTGTGTCAGCATCGTCAAGGGACTGATGCATGAGAACAAACTGCTGGCCGCGGAAAAGGCTGTCAAAGCGGGTAACTGAAGCCGCTTTGTGGTGAAATGAAAGCCCGGCGGATGTGGCATCCGCCGGGCTTTTTCCGTTTCAGTGATCCCTTCAGGAGACAGCGAACCATGTCAGCTTTGAACATAGCATTTATCGGCCTGGGCGTTATGGGCTTCCCCATGGCCGGGCATCTGCAGCGCGCCGGGCATCAGGTCACGGTCTACAATCGCTCCTCTGACAAGGCGGAACGCTGGGTTGCCGAGTATGGCGGTACGCATGCGGCGACGCCTGCATCAGCAGCGGCGCAGGCAGAGGTGGTCTGTGTCTGTGTGGGCAATGACGACGATGTGCGTAGTGTTATTTATGGTGCCGACGGTGTGCTGGGCGGCCTCAAGGCCGGCGGCGTGCTGATTGATCATACGACGACTTCAGCGGTGCTGGCAGAGGAATTGGAAGCTGCCTGTTCGGACCAGGGCATCCAGTTCATGGATGCGCCGGTGTCGGGCGGCCAGGCGGGTGCTGAAAACGGTCGGCTGACCATCATGTGTGGTGCTGATGAAGCCGTGTTCAATCGGGTGCGACCTGTGTTGGACTGTTACGGGCAGCATGCTGAACTGATGGGCCCTGTGGGTCAGGGCCAGCGCTGCAAAATGGTCAATCAGGTCTGCATTGCCGGCATTCTGCAAGGCCTGAGTGAGGGGCTGGTGCTGGCCGAGCAGGCCGGCCTGGACATCGAGCAACTGGTACTTGCTCTGAAGGGCGGTGCCGCGGGTTCCTGGCAGATGCAGAGCAGGGCAGGCACCATGACAGAGGGCCGCTTTGATTTCGGTTTTGCCATCGACTGGATGCGCAAGGATCTGGATATCGCGCTGGCTGAGGCCTCTCGTCATGGATTGGATCTGCCGCTGACACAGCGAGTGCAGGCAGCCTATGGCCAATTGCAGCAAGCCGGCCATGGGCGCAGCGATACCTCAGCCTTGATTCTCTCGGTTCGTAAGGACAAATGAGCGCACTATTCCGTATAATGCGCGCCTGAAACTCAACGAGTAGCAGTTCGATGCGGCGCATGGTTGTCTGGCGCAAGCGCTTTGAGCGCTTGCGTTCCAATAAGTGGTTCGAAGCCTTTGTCATCTTTGTCATCGTGGTGTCGGCGCTGTTGATCGGTGCCAAAACCTACGAGGAGACGACGCGCTATACCATTATCCTGAACTGGATGGATACCGGGATAACCCTGTTCTTTTTGATTGAAATCCTGATCAGGATGGCCGCCGAACGCCGTTTGCGAAACTTCTTCAAGGGCGGCTGGAACGTCTTCGATTTCATTATTGTGGTGGCCAGCCTGATCCCCATTGATGATTCGGAGATGGTGTTGCTGGCCCGCCTGCTGCGGGTATTCCGCGTGTTGCGCCTGGTATCCCTGATTCCCGAATTGCGTGTGTTGGTCGCCGCACTGCTCAAGGCGATTCCGCGCATGGGCTATGTGGTACTGCTCATGTTCATCATCTTCTATATCTATGGTGCTGTCGGTAGTTTTCTGTTTCACGAGGTCGACGAGAAGCTATGGGGTAATGTCTCCATTGCGATGCTGACCCTGTTTCAGGTGGCGACTTTTGAAAGCTGGGCCACGGCGGTGTTGTATCCGACCATGGAGTATTTCCCATGGGCCTGGATATATTTCCTGACCTTTATCTTCCTCAACGCCTTTGTGTTCCTGAACATGATGATCGGTATCGTGCTCGAGGTCATGCAGAAGGAGAGCGCTCAGGCTGCGTTCGAGTCCGGTGAAGGTGAAGCGGCCGAGATTGCTGCCTTGCGCCGAGATGTGTCCCTACTGACCGAGCAACTGACTCGGATAGAGCAAAAAATCGACCACCGTTAAATGTTTGCTCGGCACGACTGATCCATTTGCCTGTCTGGTCAGTACTTCTAAAAAGCGGGACTGGCGTGCACTCCAAAGCGAGACTTGCATGCTTTCGCGCAAGCATCACCTAAACTAATCGCCCTATTGGGCGATACAGTCTTGACTTGCCCTTGCTGTGTTCTCTGGACCAGCGAGGGTCCAGCAATTGTCAGTTTAAATGTCATTACGGAGACCCTGCTATGGCTCTTGTTCGTAATCAGTCCGGCGGGACTGCCTCCAGCTCACCAGAGACTGCTCGTCCAGCCGGGCAGCAGGATGAAGCTCTGAAGGCGAGGCGCCGAGCGCGTACGCTGGCGCGCAAGCAGCAATTGGCCGAGCGCATTGCCGCTGCGGTGACCCAGTTGAACACGGGGACCAGTGAGATTTCCGCTGCGGCGGAGCAGCTACAGGCCTCCATGACACAGATTTCCGCTGGCGCCGAGCAGGCGTCAGGTGCGGTCCAGGAAACCAATCAGGTCGTTCGCCAGGTTGGCGAAGCGATCGAAAGCCAGAATGAAGCTTCCGAGGAGGCTGCCCGCCGGTTGCAGCGCATGCAGCAGCGGGTCAAAACGGCCAGTGAGATGGTCGAGGGCATGATCGAGTCCATTCGGGTGTCGATTCGACGCCAGGGGCGTGCCGTCGAGGCTGCAGAACTCTTGTCCAAGCGTTCGGATGAAATCGGGGAGATTGTTGAAGCGGTCATTCATATCGCCGACCAGACCAATCTTCTGGCCCTCAATGCAGCCATCGAGGCGGCCAGTGCCGGTCAGCACGGTCGTGGGTTTGCGGTGGTGGCGGATGAAGTTCGTGCCCTGGCGGAAACTTCGCAGAACTCGGCCAACACCATTCAGACGGTGGTGGAAGAGGTGCAAACCAAGGTCAAGACCCTGGTGGATGAAACCAACCGGTCTGCCGAGTCGAGCAAGAAGGATATGGAAACAGCCGACAATGTGGTCGAACAGCTCAATCAGGTTCGCGCCGCCATGGACCGCATGGTCACCGAAGGCGAAGGTGTGGCCAGAGCGGTGTCCGAATCACTCAAGGGTGTGCGTTTGCTGAGCAACGAGTCGGAAACCATAGCCGCTGCTGCGGAAGAGCAGGCCTCGGCCTGTGAAGAAGCCATTCGCATGGTCGAGCAGCAGAATCAGGCCCTGCGTCAGGGGCGCGACAGTGCCCAGAACCTGGCTGTCCTCACCGAAGATCTGAAAATCAGCAGTGAATCGGAAAAGAGCGGCGAGGAAGTCGCGGCGGCCACGGAAGATCTGGCGGCAGCCATCGAGGAGATCAACCGGTCCTCGGCTGAGGTCGCCACGGCGATCGAGCAGATCAGTCGCGGCGCCAAGCAGCAGGCCGAAGCGGCTGGCAGTGGGTCATCCGCAGTGCGGCAACTGGAAGCCGGCGCCCGTCAGGCCTCCGAATTGGTGAAAGGCATGATCAAGGCAGGCGATGAAGCCGGTGACTTGATCAAGGCCAACCGGGAACAGGTGGAGACTCTGGCCGAGAACATTCAGGCCGGGGTGAAAGAAGTGCGCATGGCGCGTGAGCAGATTACCGAACTGGAAGGGTTGATTCGTCGTATCAACAAGGTGATGAACACCATCGACAAGGTCAATATCCAGACCAGCATGCTGGCCGTCAATGGTGGCATCGAAGCGGCTCGCGCCGGTGAGCATGGCAAGGGCTTTGTTGTTGTTGCCACCGATATCCGCAATCTGTCCTACGATGCCAACGAAAACGCCGAGCGCATTCTGAGCGTGATCGAATCTGCAGAAGACGACATCTCCCGCGTGCGCCATATCATGGATGATATCAGCGATGCGGCTGCTCAGGATGCCGACAAGCATGCGCACACAGTGCGTGACCTGCGCGATGTGGAAAGTGCCATGGACGAGGTGATCAGCAGCAACAGGGAAGTCATCGAAGCCTCTGACCAGATCAATACATCCGTTGAAGAGGCGACCAAAGGCATAGAAGAGATTGCCGGTGCCGCTGAAGAAGCCTCACAGGCCACCAGTGAAGCCGCGGCAGCAGCGCGGCAGCAGGGTCAGAGTACTGATCAACTGGCGCGGGCTACCGAAGAGATCGCATCATTCGCTGATGAACTGCAGACGCTGGAATAAGGCAGACCATCATGACAACGGTCCAGGACTACGGGCAGGCACTGCCACCTGAAGAACGTGTCGGGGCGGAGCCGGAAGCCGAAGTTGAAAATGCGGAAGTGCTCTATGTCTATCTCAGTGCTGCCGAGCGCACGGGCGAGAAACCCGACAAGCAGCGGGATGAGGGCTATGCCCTGCCGATGGCAGGTGTGCGGGAGATCATCCGGCCTCCGGTGATCAACCGCGTGCCTTTGGGCGGACAGCACCTGCTGGGGGTGACCAACCTGCGCGGACAGGTATTGCCCGTGGTGTCTTTGCGCCGTCTGGTCGGTCTGGACGGCAGCGGAGAAAGTTCGCACAGCCGTATTGTGGTACTGCGCGGCGAGCAGCCTCTGGGGCTCTGGGTGGACTGGGTGGAAAAGGTGGATCAGGTGCCGCAGTCGCGCATCGACACCTCGGATCTGGTGCGCCGGAAAGCCACGCACAATTTATTGGCCGGGTTTGTTCGCCCGAATCCTGAAGCCAGTGCCGGAGAAACCCGGTTGCGGCGACTGCTCGATATCAAGGCACTGCATGATGCCAGCCTGGCGCAGCCGACAGAGGTCAGTGAGGCGCGCACGGGCACTAGCGCCCACAGCCAGAAGGTGGATGAGGAGGTCACGGTATCGCGCCAGTTCATCTGCTTTGAACTGGGCACCCAGCAGTTTGCGCTCGACATCGGTCAGGTGAAGGAAGTGGTACGTGTGCCCGCGCAGAAAGAGCCCGTGTCCGGCATGCCGGAGCATGTAACCGGCCTGATGTCGCTGCGTGATTTGATGATTCCCCTGATCCAGATGGCCCGACTGTTCGAGTTGGGGGACAAGGAAGACGGCAGAGAGGCCCGTGTGGTGGTGGTGCCGGTTGGCGCGCGGGATGGCGATGCTTTTCTCGGGCTGGTGGTAGATCGCATTACAACCGTGGTGAGTCGCTTTGACCATCATGTGCAGGCAGTTCCGGAAACGCTCGCCAGTTCGCCTGGCTTTGCTGATATCCAGGGGATGTTGCGCATTGATGATCAGGGTGATCAGTTGGCGGCTCTACTGGATGTGCGCCGGCTGTTGACCCGGCAGGCTTTTCAAGCGGCAACTGAAGCGTTGGAGACAACAGAGATGAGCATGCAGGAACACGCGGGTGTTGAAGAGGACAAGCAAATCGTTGTCTTCAAGCTGGCCGATGAGGAGTATGGCGTGGCCATTGAAGCCACCAAGGAAATTCTGCGCGTGCCAGCGACGCTGACTCGGGTACCCAAGGCGGACTACTTCATAGAAGGTGTGATCAATCTGCGCGGCGTGGTGTTGCCGGTGATAGACCTGCGCCGGCGCTTCGAACTGCCGAGTCAGGAGCGCAATGTACGACAGCGAATTGTGGTGTTGAACCTCAATGGCCAGCGTACCGGGTTTATCGTCGACGCGGTGCAGGAAGTGCTGCGCATTCCGGCAGACACCATTCAGGCCGCCCCGCCCCTGTCACCGGAGCAGAGCACTCTGATTACCGAGATGGCCAATCTGTCAGCTGATGAACGCATGATCCTGCTGCTGGATACAGGTCGTCTGGTCAGCGAACAGGAGTCCAGAACATTGCAGCAGGTGACGGCCGAACAGACACCGCAGAAAGCAGAAAAAGCAGCGGACAGCAAAGCATGATTGATGTACTGATTGTGGATGACTCGGCGCTGATGCGCCGCTTCCTCACCCAGATCTTTGAAGAGGCCGGCGGCTACACCCTGCGCACAGCGCGCAATGGCGAAGCGGCGCTGGCGCAGATGAGCCAGTGCATGCCGGATGTTGTGACGCTGGATATCAACATGCCAGAGATGGACGGCCTGACCTGCCTGAGCCACATCATGGTTCGGCATCCCTGCCCGGTCATCATGGTGTCCTCCCTGACTGAAAAAGGAGCGCTGGCCACTCTGGAAGCACTGGAACTGGGTGCGGTGGACTACCTGACGAAGCCGGGTGGCACGGTGTCGCACAATATTGCACAGGTGAAAGACGAGTTGCTGAGCAAGGTGCAGGCTGCTGTGTCGTCTCGTCCACGGCAAGCCGATCGTTCGGCAAATCGGCGCGGCACGGTCGCAGCGAGAGCACCTGTCTCCAGAGACATGTCCGCACAACCCGCAGCCGAAGGCCTGGTGCTGGTCGGCGTCTCGACCGGCGGGCCCAGCGCTCTGGAGACTCTTCTGGGCGACCTTCCGGCGGACCTTAAATGGCCCCTGGTGGTGACTCAGCATATGCCGGCCACCTTTACCTCGGTGCTGGCCGAGCGGCTGGATGGTCTGTGCGACCTGCACGTCGTTGAAGTTGGCCGTCCGACGCCCCTGCAGCGCGGACACGTCTATCTGGCGCGCGGTGACCGGGACCTGGAGATTCGCATGCGCGGCGGCAAGCTGACCGCAGTGCCCGTGCCCGCGAGCGATGACTTCGCCTGGCACCCCAGTGCCGATCGCATGGTGGCCTCTGCGCTCGAGGTGCTGGGTTCGCGCTCGTTGATCGGTGTGCTTTTGACCGGGATGGGTGATGACGGCGCCGAGACTATGGCCCGGCTGCATGATCAGGGCGGCAAGACCATAGCCGAAAGCGAAGAAACGACCGTGGTGTATGGCATGCCGCGAGCCCTTGTGGAGCGCTCCGGTGCCAGTGAAGTCCTGCCGCTGGAGCAGATTGCCGGTCGACTGAAACGCTGGCTGCACAGTATCTGATTGCTGGAGGTGGACTGCAATGCTGATCCGAAATCCCGACCCGAAAGGTCGCCCGCAGGACACTGATGATGCTGATGAGACCATGCTGTGTCAGGCCCTGGCAGAGCACAATGCAGACGCCTGCATGCGCCTGCTCGGCCGGTGGAAAGGCATACCCGACAGCGCCCGGGGGGCCGCTTTGGAGAGGCTGGCAACCGAGCAGGATGCCCGACTGCAACAGATCATTCTCAACCACCTGATTCCCGATCTGCGTCCCGAGGAAGTCGAGCCGCTGTATGACTTGCTGGGCAGTGATTCTGCCGGCCTGCGCAATCAGGTTATCGACGCCCTGGGCCAGTTGCGCAGTGGTGCCACAGCAGAGACTCTGGAAGGCGCTATTCGCAGTCGCCTGCACAGTCCCGACCCGGATCTGCGTATTCTGACACTGAATCTGATTGCTGCGCTGGAACTGCCCGGCCTGGCGTCCGACGTTGAAGTGATTCTCTATGAAGATGACGTCCTAAACGTGTGCATGACGGCACTGGATACGGTTCTGATGCTGGGCAATGAGGAATGCTGGCCCGCCATTGAGAATCTGTTGGTGCGCTTCCCGGATGAGCCCTTTGTCGAGTTTTCCGTTCGTCGGGCTCGTCACCAGTTGCTGGGTACTGACTGAATGCCGAGGGATATGGCGATGAAGCAACCCCCGGGCCGCCCGGTTGCGGTGATATCCGAGGCCGATTTCGAGCGCTTTCGCGATCACTTTTATCGCAAGACCGGTATTCACTTCGAATCGAACAAACGCTACTTCGTGGACAAACGCCTCAGCGACAGAATGCAGAGCCTTGGCTATGAGCATTTTCGGGACTACTTCAACCACCTGCGCTTTGACCGGCAACAGGAACTGCAAGCGCTGATCAACCTGATGACGGTCAATGAGACCTATTTCTTCCGTGAGGTGTATCAACTCAAGTGCCTGGTCAACAGCATGCTGGATGAGCTGGTACAGCACAAACGGCGCGGTGATCGGGTTCGTATCTGGTCAATGCCCTGCTCGACCGGCGAAGAGCCTTACTCGATCGCCATGATGCTGCTCGAGGAGTGGCCAGCCCTGCAGGATTGGGATGTCGAGATACTGGCGTCGGATATTGATACCGCCGCGCTGGATCGGGCCCGCACCGCCCTGTATGAACAGCGGGCCGTGCACAGCGTCCCGGCCCATTACCTGCAACGCTATTTTCGACCCATCATGAACAATGGACGTAAACAATATCAGCTCAAGGACGATATAAAGGAAAGCGTCGGGTTTTCGCGGGTCAATCTGCACTCGACCGCCGATGTCCGGGCTCTGGGCCCGCTGGATGTCGTGTTCTGTCGCAACCTGCTGATCTATTTCGACGAGATGTCACGTCGGCAGGCGGCAGAAAAACTGTTTGATGCCCTGGTTCCGGGCGGTTTTATCTGCCTGGGGCATTCGGAATCGATGAGCCGGATATCGCCGCTGTTCCGGGCGCGCCGCTTCCCGGATGCCATGGTGTATCAGAAATGATGAACGTCTGGGTGATTGACACAGAGCAGACGACGACTCAGCAACAAGTGGGGACAGACCAATGACCATACTGGTGGTGGACGATGCGCAGACAGTGCGCAGTTATCATCGCGACATCATCGAGCAGGCCGGATTCACTGCCGCCGAGGCAGCCAATGGGCTGGAGGCGCTGGAATACATGCGCCGCGAGGGGGATGACGTGTCTGCGCTGCTGGTGGACATCAACATGCCCCAGATGGATGGTTACAGCCTGGTGCGTGAACTGCGCCAGGACCCCGACCTGATGGATCGTCCGGTGGTCATGATCTCTACCGAGGCAGAAATGCACGATCAGGACCTGGCCTTCCAGGCAGGGGCCAATGGCTACCTGGTCAAGCCGGCCAAGCCACAGACTCTGGTGGATTACCTGAGCCTGTTTACTGGTAAATCGCTGGACGGTGAGGAGAGCTGAACCATGGACAAGCTGACCGCGCAATTCATCGAAGAAGGCCGTGAACTGATCACTCAGGCGGCTCAGGGGCTGCTGAAACTGGAGAGGGCGCCAAACGACTCGACACTGCTTGATGCGCTGTTCCGCGAAGTCCATACCCTCAAAGGGTCCGCTGGTGTGCTCGAGCTGACCCCTATGGTCAATGTGGTCCATGTGGCGGAAGAGCTCATGGAGAAAGCCAAGAGCGGCGCCACAGAGCTGGATGCAGACACCATCGACGTCATGCTGGATGCCATGGATCTGCTGAATGGTTGGCTGGATCATCTGGAAGACAACGGCTCGCTGCCCGAAGAAGCAGGCGCAGACGGCAAGGCCATGGCCGAGCGGCTGAGTGCTCTGAAAGCCCAACACCTGGGTACTGAACAGAGCACTGAAGGCGCGGCGCAGACTGACAGTGCCGACGAGAGAGCCGAGCCCGCCACGGCAGACGCCGGGGAAGGCGTCAGTTGGGGGCTGTTTGATGATGAGCCAGTCGCTGTGGCCAGTGACGGTGCCATGCCCGAGTGGCTGAGCGCCCTGACCGAAACCCAGCGTCAGACGGCATGGCAGGCTGCAGTCAGCGGAACCCCGCTGTGGTGCGTGACGTTCAGGCCAGAGCAGGAGTGCTATTTTCGCGGCGATGACCCCCTGTTCATGGTACGCCAGACTCCCGGACTGCAGGCTGTGTATATAGGACTGGATTCGCAACCGGAAGAAGAGCTGGCCGAGCTGGATGTTTTCCAGTGTCGGCTCTGGTTCGGAGTTCTGGCAAAGCAGGGCAAGATTGTCCTGGAAGAACATTTTCAGTACGAACAGGACACGGTAGACATTGAACCGCTGCAGCCGGAAGGTCTGATCCAGCCAGTCGGTTCGCCCCTGGGGCAGCCCCTTGATGAGGCCCTGCTGCAGGACCTGCAGCACCATTGGGAGAATCGCAACCCGGAGGCCATCGGCAAGGCGCTGCAGGTTCAACTGGAGCTGCTCAATGCACACACCCGTGAGGCCAGTCTGCTGCGCTGGCTGCAGCTGGTGGTCACGGAGACGCCTGACGACAGCGTGGTTTTCGATACGTTGCTGGGTGCGCTGCAGGCGCCTGACGAGACCCTGAACGTCGCTGGTCAGATAGACTGGCAGGCCCTGCTGCCGGCGGCACCAACATCCGGCGCAGATGCACAGGAGGTTCAGCCAGCGCCCGAGACTGTGGTTTCTGACGATGATAGTTCAGCAGAGCCTTCTGCACAGAGGGAGCTGGAAGCCGGTGACGCTGTCCTGCAAGCACTTTTCCGTGATCAGCTGCGCCTGCTGACGCAATGCCGGGACGCCGAGTTGCGAGCCGGTGCAGTTGCCTCTGTACGTCGGGTGCTGAACAATGCGGCGCGCGCCAATCATGCCCGCCTGCCCGCTGCTCTGCAGAGTGCGGAAGACCAACAGGCCCTGGAGCAGGCCCTCAAGGGCTGGCTTAATCAGGCGGCTACCGAGGCTCAGGCGCCACCGCCAGCGTCGGCACCGCCTCAACCTGAAACCAAGGCCCGGCAACCGGCTGAACCCAGCAAGGAGCGCCGCGATAGTGTCAATGACAGCGCAAAGCCGTCAGGACGCGAATCGCCCTCTCCGGTTATTCGTACCTTCAAGGTGGATCAGGAGCAGGTTGAAGAGTTGGGCGATCTGGTGGGCGAGATGGTCGTGGCCAAGAACGCCCTGCCGTTTCTGGCCCAACGCGCCGAGCAGGAGTTCGGTCAGCGCCAACTGGGTCGCGAAATCCGCGAGCAGTTCAATGTGATCAACCGTATTACCCGAGCCCTGCAGGATGCCATGATGCAGGTGCAGATGCTGCCCGTTGCCCATGTCTTCGACCGCTTCCCCCGACTGGTGCGGGACCTGTCCCGCAAGCTCGACAAGCCCATTGATCTGGAGATTGACGGACAGGATACCGAGGCGGAGAAACACGTTATCGAAAGTCTGGCCGACCCGCTGGTCCATCTGATGCGCAACGCCATTGATCATGGTATCGAGCCGCGCTCCGTGCGCAAGGCGGCGGGCAAGTCCGAGACCGGCAAGATCAGCCTGAGTGCCTGGCAGGAAAACGAATGGGCGGTGATCGAAGTCGCCGATGACGGTGGTGGCATAGACCCGGAGAAAACCCGAAGACGCGCCTACGAAAAGGGTCTTGTCGACGAGCGGCGACTGAAGGAAATGACCGATCAGGAAGCCATCGAACTGATCTTCATGGCCGGGTTTTCGACCATGGAGGTGGCCTCTGACCTGTCCGGCCGCGGCGTGGGTATGGATGTGGTGCAGACCACGATAGAGAAATCAGGTGGTCGGCTGGAAGTCGAAAGCCGTCTCGGCGAAGGTTCGCGCTTCCGGCTCTGGCTGCCGCTGTCCATGTCGATCAGCCAGGTCATGCAGATCTGGATCGATGGGCAGCGCTATGGCATTCCGATGGATCAGGTAGCCGAGACCGTGCGCCTGCCGCGTGAGCGATTGCATCAGTTCAAGGACCGCGAAACCGTGATGTTGCGTGACCGGGTGCTGCCGGTTTGTCGCGGCCGTGAGCAACTGGGCCTTGAACGTCAGGACGACGGCGCGACAGTGGCCCTGCTGGTGGTGCGTTTTCGCGGCGAGCCGGTGGCGCTGATGGTGGATGACTTCAGTGAAGGTGTTGAAGTGATTCTGAAGCCTATGGAAGGGGCCCTGGAACATCTGGGCGTCTATCAGGGTACTGCGCTGCTGGGTGACGGCAGCGTGCTGCTGGTCCTCAACATCGGCGTGCTGCTGTCCACGGTCAAATTGGAGGAGGTGGCTCATGACCATACAGGAGAGGGGTAAACTGGTGAAGCTTCTGGACACCTGTCCGGTGGAAGAAGCGGAGACACTGCACGAAAAGTTGCTGCACAAGCCCGACGTAAAACTGGACCTGAGTCAGTGCGTGCATCTGCACAGTGCTGTGCTGCAGGTGATGCTGCAGCAACCCAGGGCGATCAAGGGTGTACCGGAAGATGTGTTTCTTCGTGAAGTGGTGGTTCCCCGGCTGCAGATAGCCTGGGAAACAGCCCAGGCCAGCGCGGGTGAACATGAGTGAAGGCTGTCCGGTACTGGCCGTTACCAACCGAAAAGGCGGGTCCGGCAAGACCACCACTGCGGTCAACCTGGCAGCTGAACTGGCGGCTCGAGGCCAGCGTATCCTGTTGGTGGATGCTGATACCCAGGGTCACTGTGCCTTGGGCCTGGGTGTTGCACCGACTGTTGGCAGTCGGGGCTTGCATCGGCTGTTCACCGGCGGCCAGATCGACATAAAGGATCTGATCGTTCAAACCCGATGTGCCGGACTGGATCTGATTCCAGCCGACACACGCTTTGACGGACGCGGGCTTTACGATGATGAAACCCTGTTAAGACAGGCACTGTCTCGGCTTGCCGGCTATGATTTGATGGTATTGGATACACCGCCGTCAGTCGATCTGGTATTGCTCAATGCGCTGCAGGCGGCGCATGGCGTTTTGATTCCGGTCGTTCCTCAGGTGCTGGGCAGTGCCGGGGTGCGCCAGTTGAGCCAGCTGTTTTATCAGGTGGCTACCCGGGGGCGGTCTGATCTCAGGCTGGTGGGGTTGCTGCCGATCATGTGCGATCGCAGTGTGCCGTCACAGGCCAAGGTGCTGGCAGAGCTCGCCCAGACATTTGGCAGCCAGCGCATTTTACGCGGCATAAGGCCAGACGTGCGTCTTGCGGAAGCCTTTGGTGCTGGCCAGCCGATACGAGACTATGCCCCGCGCAGCCGGGGCGCTATGGATTATTTTATGCTGGCGGAGGCGATGCTGCCTCTCGGCTTGCAGGTGTCGGAAACGTCAGCCTGAACGCCTTTGCTGGCTCTTGAATGCGGAACAACGCGAAAAAGGAAGGTGGTTGCTATGAAAAAGGTCATGATTGTCGACGATTCGCCGACCATATTGATGAGTGTATCGGGTGTTCTGGAGCGTCACAACCTGGAGCCGCTGACGGCCAACAATGCGGAAGAGGGGATCAAGTTGCTCGAAAGCGGGATGAAGCCCGATCTGATTATCTCTGATCTGAACATGCCCGGCATGAATGGCATCGAGTTCGTCAAGAAGGTGCGCACCATGACGGGCATGAGGTTTACCCCCATTCTCATGCTGACCACCGAGTCGCAGCAGGCCAGACGCGATGAAGCGCGCCAGGCTGGCGCCACCGGGTGGCTGGTCAAGCCGGTGCAGGGCGATCAGTTGATGCAGGTCATACGCAAGGTGCTTCCGGGCGTCTGAGGCGCTGGACAGGGCGCACGATGGTCTGGTCGAAACACGGTCTCGATTGGGGACGGTGCTCAGGCCATCACAGGAGAAGATTCAGCACATGACAGAACGCGATGAAGCCCGGCAGTCTGGGCAACAGGAGCAGAGTAAACGGACGTCACTGGCGGGGAACCACCTGACATGGCGACTGATCCGGCAGGTGGCGCTGTTTCTGGCGGCCTCCTGGGTGGTGATGATACTGACCCACGACGCCCTGCTGGGGTTGTCAGAGCAGATGGCTCTGCCGTCCTCTTTAGTGGTCCCGACCGCCGCCCTGCTGGCCATGTTGACACTGATTGTTTTGCAGTCGCTGTGGTCTGTAGTGCGCCAGGGTGATCTGGTGTCCGGTGCCAGCAGCATGCTGACCTATTTCTCGGACAAACTGAAAAGCTATCTGGCGGCCATCCAGCAGGTTGAATCAGCGCTGGACGAGCGTCAGCCGCTGTATGGGATTCTCAGCGGTCACCTGCAAAGAGCCAATATCAAGACTGAAGAGGCCGTTACCGAACTGATGCAGCAGCTCGACAAGATGCATGGCGAGGTGCGTCAATTTGCGGGCATCATGGGGGAGCACACCGCCACCACCGATCAGTTGGCCGAAGAGTCCAACCGCAAAGCCGAGGCCAACCGACACGCTGTGGACAACGTGTCCGAGCTGATAGATCGTCAGAACCAGCAAATGACCGAGAATCGGGAAAAGGTCCTGGCAGTGATGGAGCGTGCAACGGCACTGGAAGAAAGCCTGAAGCTGATCGTCCATGTCTCCTCCCAGACCAACCTGCTGGCATTGAATGCCAGTATCGAGGCGGCGCGAGCCGGCGAGCACGGACGCGGCTTTGCCGTGGTCGCCGATGAAGTGCGCAACCTGTCGCGGCAATCCGAGGAGGCCGCCTCCCGGATCAGCGGTGAAATCACGCAAATGGTGGCAACAATCGAACAGCAATTTCGCTCGGAACTGGATGAAAACAGCTCACAGGAAGAAAAGGAAGTTCTGGACAGGGTGGCAGAGCAGTTGTCAGAACTGGGTGACGGTTACATGAATCTGATAGACCAGCACCATGGGCTGGTATCGGAAATGCGAGGGCTCAGCGCCCGCTTCAATGATCAGGTGATCGAAGCCCTGAGTGCAGTGCAGTTTCAGGACATAGTGCGACAGCAAGTGGAGCACGTAATCGACGGACTGGAGCGCCTGGCGCATAGCGACAACGCGGTGGTCAGCCTGCTGGACAAACCACAGGAAGACGCACTGCCAGAACTCAGTATTCGCCTGGAAGACTATGAGCAGGGTTACGTCATGCAAGATCAGCGTTCTGTGCACGACGCCACCATTGAAACCTGGGAGCAGGACGATACCGGACCTGAAAGGCCCTCTGACGCAGGCCGCCGGGAAGAAAAGTCGAGCAGTCCCCCCTCGATTGAACTATTCTGAGAATCTGCGCGAATGCGGGCGCTGAAGCGCAAGACTTTGGTAATCACTGAGCCATGACAAAACAGATTCCTGAAAAACCGTTGCCTTTGTCGCGGTGGGTTGCTCGGCGTCGCCAGCAGTTGTCGGCCCGCCTGTATGTGTTACACGAGCGCAGCCGACGGGTGACAGATAAGCTGCAGCTCGACGGTCTGGATGAAGATGAGGCGACTCTGGCTGGCACCTCCGATCTGCTCAAGCGCCTGTTGTCGGCAGAACAGCATATGCGACAGATGCTGGTTGATCACCCGGCTTCAGTGCTGGTGGTCGACAGTGAGGGCCTGGTGCAATTGTCGAACAATGCAGCGCGAGAGCTGCTGCTTACCATAGGTGTCGAGCAGGCGAACCTGTATATGGGCAAATCGGTGGAGCGGGTATTTCCTGGCGTCATGGACCTTGACCAGATAGAGCTGCCTGCAGATCCTGAACGCTGTGATGCCGGACACGTCGTGCTGATGGTCAAACGCACGCCGGTCGCCTGGGGAAAGGGTCCCGCCACCCTGGTACTGCTGCATGATGTGACTGCTCAGGTGGATGCCCAGCAGCAATTGGAGGTAGCCGTTTCCAGGCTTGAAGAGGTCAATCAACTCAAGTCAGAGTTTATTACCATGGCCTCACACGAATTCCGCACACCGCTGACCAGTGTCTTGTCTAGCCTGGAGCTGATAAACGAGTATCTGAATCGAGCGGGTGACAGTGTGCCGCCAGAGGTGCGTGGGCGCATTCAATCGCACATTGATCGCTCCAAGACTTCGGTTGGGCATCTCGACACCATGGTTGCAGATATGCTGGTGCTGGAAAAGTCTCATGGTGGTCAGTTTCAGGTGCGGCCGGAGCGCCTTCGCCTCAAACCTCTGGTGGACGGAGTGCTGGACACGCTGGCGCCAATAGGCGAAAAGCAGCAGGTGCAAGTAAACGTTTCTGTGTCAAAATCACTTGAAGCAGACTTGGACCCGCGTTTGTTGCGTCACATCCTGACCAACCTGATCAGCAATGCCGTTCGCTTTTCACATGAGGGCGAGCAGGTTCAGGTCAGTCTGCGGCAGGTGTCCGGGCATCTGCAGATTCAGGTGGCTGATCATGGCAGTGGCATTGCTGAAGCTGATCAGGCGCATATTTTTGATACCTTTTTTCGAGGTCAGAACAGCCAGCAGGTGCCGGGTTCCGGGCTTGGCCTGACCATCGTCAAACGATTTGTCGACCTGCAGGGGGGCGAAATACGGGTGTCTTCCGCCCCTCGACAGGGCGCCACGTTTACCGTCACATTCCCGCTGCTGGAGAACTCTGGAGCTGTTGTATGAGCAAAACGATTCTGATCATCGAAGATGACCGCTCGGTGCTGGAAAATGTAGCGGAGATCATGGAACTGGAAGGCTACGCCACCTTGCAGGCACTGAATGGCGGCGAGGGCCTTACCGTCGCCCGACAGCAGCAGCCGGATCTGATTGTCTGCGACATCATGATGCCCGTTATGGACGGGTTTGACACACTCAAGCGCTTGCGTTCGGACCCGGAGATCAGCCGCATTCCCTTTATTTTTCTGACCGCCAAGGTGGCTGATGGGGACAAACGCCTGGGGCGTGAGCTGGGCGCCGATGACTATCTGACCAAGCCGTTCACCCGGGTAGGCCTGCTGCGGGCTGTGCAGATTCGCCTGGGTAAACACGAGTCCCTGTCAGGCCTGGAGCGCCAGCGGCAACAGCTAACTCGATCAGGCTCCCGGCGCAGTCAGGCCATGTTGATGCGCATCGCGGCCGTTGAAGGTGATCTGGTAACACTCAAGCGTTTGATCGCCGAAGTCGATGATGTGGATATGCTGGATGATCAGGGTAATTCGGCGTTGATGTTCGCCATCATGATGCGCAATGAGGAGGCTGCCCGACTGTTGATCAGTGCGGGCGCAGACCTGAATCTGAAGCATGCCGAGACCGGGCTCACCATCAGTGCCATGGCACGATCGGTAGGGTTACGCAAGCTGGTGGACTGATGGCTTTCTGGCCAACCCACTTTGAACGCAGGGATGCCCTGCTGACCGTGGTGCTGGCCGCGCTGGCAGTGGCTGGCAATTACTTTCCCGTCCCTTTGATGTTCGGCGTAGACTTGTTACTGGGCAGCATTTTCATCTATGTGCTGCTGCTTCAGTATGGTCTTGGTGTCGCTTTGCTGATTGCGGTGCCCGCCTATCTGACGACCTGGTTGATCTGGAACCATCCCTATTCGGCAATATTGCTCATACTTGAACTCCTGGTTCTGGCAGCCCTCAAGGCTCGATATACGAGGCGCGAGTTGCCGTTGCTGATGGCACTGCTCTGGGTGCCCTGGCTCGCCATGCTGTCTCTGCTGTTCTATCGCGTGACGCTTGATTTGCCCTGGCCGGATACGCTTCTGATTACTTTCAAACAGGGCATCAATTCGATCATCAATGCCACCTTTGCGGTCGCCGTCAGTCTGGGCTGTGCGGCCATGCTGCCTAATCGGCAGAAGGTCATGGTCAGGGTGCATGAGGTGCTTTTCTACCTGCCGTCGCTGCTGTCGGTGGTTGCGCTCATCACCATACTGTTCACTGTCAGTCAGATTCAATTGACCCATCTGCAGCAAGGGTTCAGGCAGCAGTTGCTGCAGAGTCGGGAATTATTGACCGATCAGACCGAACGCAACATCACCAGCCTGATCAATGACGTGCGAGGCTTCAACCAACGATGTGTTGCAGCCAACCAGCCTTTGTCGGCGATTGCAGATTGTCTGTCGGGTGTGCTGGCTTTTTCGCTCTGGGACCAGGTCTTCATCAGCAGCTCGGGTGATCCCGGGTGGCAGGTTGATCATGACGGCGTGGTGTCAATGGTGGCAGAAGATGTTTCATTGCTGCCTGATCAGGGCACTCCGGAAGACGGTTTCCGGTTGGACGAGCTGGGACGGCTGGTCTACTTTCAGCAGTTTCCGGACAACCCCGATGGCTGGCTGATTGCGCAACTCGATGTGTCATCCCGGGCCAGTCAACTGTGGGTCACCGAAAGAAGCCCCTCATTGCGTCACAGTTGGTGGCATGACGGACAACTGATCGTTGCGTCAAGAGCTCCCCTCTCGGAGCGCCTCAACGATCAGGACTATCCGAATTCGACACCTTCCGGGGACGTCATGCATGTCATGCCGAGCGACTCGCAACTGAACCGGGTTCAGCAATGGGCACAGTCGGTATATGTTCTGGAAAGCCCACTGGAGTCAATCGGACTGCCGTTGCCGGGGACACTCCGCCTTGAATTCAGCCCCCGCCAGGAACAGCTCAGGCTCTATCAGATGTATGTCATTGTGCTGGCCAGTGCTCTTGGTTTTCTGTTGCTGGCGCTGCTCTTCAGCCAGTCTCTCGCGCGTTGGCTGGAGCGGCCCGTCAACCAGTTGATCGGCACTGCCAGGGCTATTCCCGGCCGCATAAACCTGCCCCCGGATGCCTGGCCCTGGCCGGCGGAACGGCCCATTCATGAGCTGAATGATCTGCAGTCCAGCCTGCGCGAGATGAGTCGTCTGCTGCATGAGCAGTATCGAAGTGATCTGGACGACCGCTTCAAGCTGGAAAAGCAAGTGGTGTTGCGCACGCGGGAATTGAGTCAGGCCAGGGATTACCTCGGCAGTATCCTCGCGTCCATGGATGGCGTCCTCTGGTCTGGCGAGCTGAAGCGGTCACACCTGAACATTCGGCTGGTCAGTGCGAGTGTGCTGAAATTGACCGGATACCCACAGGAAGACTGGATCAGAAAACCACAGATCATGCTCAGAGAGGTCGTCGAAGAAGATCAACACCGGGTTCGCCAGGAGGTGCGCCAGATGCTGAAGCGTCGCCGGGGTGAGTTGGAGTTCGGCTTTCAGCATGGAGACGGTAGCCGTTGTCAGTTGCGTGTGCGCTACTGGGTAGTATACAACACGGCCGGCTGGCCACAGCGGATAGATGGCCTGGCTACCGATATTTCAGCCTGGCATGCCGCGCAGCAGCAGATCAGGCAGCAAGAGACCATGCTTAACCTGCAGGCCAGACGTGCTGCCATGGGGGATATGGTGTCCAATATCGCGCATCAGTGGCGACAGCCCCTGAACAGCCTTCAGCTGATTCACGCCAACCTGCGTGACGCGCAGGATTACGGCGACCTGACGCCCCAGTTTCTCAGTCAGAGCCTGGACAAGAGTGGAGAGCTGATCCAGCGCATGAATCAAACGGTAAGGGATTTTCTGAACTTCTTCAGGCCGGACCGGGCTGCGGCACCCTTTGATTTGGGTCATTGTGTGGCAGAAGCTGTCAGAATCATGCAGGCCACACTGGACGATTCACCGATCCGGATCGACGTTGAGTTGCGAGCCGACGTGCGGGTTTCCGGCTTTGCCAATGAACTGTTGCAGGTGCTGCTGGTGATCCTGCAAAACAGCCGCGAGGCTATTGAGCGGCGGGGAGTGGTCGATGGACTAGTCCGGGTCGAACTGGTGACCGATGATGACCGTGCTGAAATCCGGGTTTCGGACAATGGGGGCGGTGTGCCGGTCGATATGCTGGAGCGGATTTTCGACCCGTATTTTACCACGCGAGCGGAGGGCACCGGAATCGGCCTCTACATGGCGCGCAGTATTGTCGAGATCCAAATGAATGGGGCACTTATGGCCACCAATGTCGGCCCGGAGAAAGCGCCTGCAGGGGCCAGTTTCATTATTCTGCTGCCGCTGGAGGGTACGGATGGCTGACCGTTTGCGGCCGTGCCCGGTCAGCGGTCGAGCATGCCCTCGAGAGCGTCTATGGTGATCTCAAGGGCATCGACCACAGCATCCTGCTCGTCCATGGAATCAATGCGTTCACGGGCATCACGAATGGCCATCAGGCCATAACCAACCTCACCTGAGCGGAACTGCCCGATCGTCATTTCGACAGGAAACATGGTGCCGTCGCGATGCAGGTGACGGACCACCATCGGCTCACGCAGCTGCTCCGTTTCCTCGATCAGAGCGCGCAACGCGGTACCATGAGTTGAATCAAACAACATGTCGAGATTGCGCCCGGTCATGTCATCGAGCCCATAGCCATACAGCGCCTGAAACCGTCGATTGATTTCAAGCACATTCAGTGATGTCCAATCGAACACACAGAAGGCATCCATGGCAGTCCAGAAAATGGCTCGATAGCGCGCTTCATTGTCATGCAGACTCTGGCGTGCTTCAGCCAAGGCCTGCTCAGAGCGCAAGCGACCACCGATTTTCAGCAGTGCACGGACCAGTTGCTGAGTATCAATGGGCTTGACCACAAAGGCATCCACGCCGACGTCAATGGTTTTGAGAAGGAAGTCGTTTTCTTCATGAGCAGTGGTGACAATGACCGGCACGTTGTCATCATGCTCGCGTATATACCCGATCATGTTCAGACCATCCATGACCGGCATTCTGATATCGGTAATCACCAGATCCGGTGCTTTTTCTGCCTGGCGAAATGTTTTAAGTCCCTCGGCTCCGTCGGCGGCAACGAGAACCGTCTTGAAGCGGCGACGCAGAAACAGAGTAAGCTGCTCTCGAATGTCGGAGTTATCTTCGACATACAGCACAGTCAGCTGGGCCAGAAACGCCTGCAGTCCAGCATCGTTTTGTGTGTTTTGGGAAGTCACGTTTCGGTGGTCCGTAGCTGTTGCCGTGCCGGTCGTTTGTCGACTCTGATCACAGGAGTTGTCGTTGGGACTCGATATAATGTAACCATCGAGCCAGAGCTTTGCCAGTTCAACTTTCCCGCCTCAGGATCAGGGCCCTGCCTGCGCCAGCTGACGTCGCGCCAGATGAGCCTTTCGCTCGCGCTGACTGACCAGGAACAGCGGGCCGACGATCATCACGGCGCCTACAATGAACCAGATATCCGGCGCCTCTGCAAAGAGTATCCAACCCAACAGGATGGCCCAGATCAGGCCGGTGTATTCCGCGCTGGTGACCTGGTTGGCGGCAACATGGCGGTAGGCCAGGATAACGGTCATGTTGTAGCCGAGAATGAAAAACGAAGATCCCAGGGCGGTGGGCAGCATGCTCCAGTCGATCGGCGCACCTTCCCAGAGGAACAGGGCGACCGCCGCCGGCAGGGCGATCACATGAATCAGCAGCATGGTATGGATCAGATGCTGATCCTTGGGCAGCTTGCGTACCAGCAAGGCGCCGATGGCCAGACTCAGCGCCGTAACCAGTGCGGTCAGGCTCTGCCAGTTCAGTGCAACCGGCTGCAGGATGACCAGGATGCCGGCAAACCCGCTGACCACGGCCAGCAGGCTGAGCCAGGTCAACTTTTCCCCGTAGAAGATGACCGCCAGTACCATCACCAGTACCGGGGCTGCATAAAAGAGCGCGTTGGCCGTTGCCAGAGGCAGGTTGTTCAGGGCAATGACCATGCAGGTGACACCGACCAGACCCAGATGGGCCCGAATGGCATGAATGGCAAACCCGGCAAGCGGTTGCCTGAAATTGACGAAGCGGATCAACGGCAGCAGCAGCGCCAGAGTGCAAAGCTTGCGCATCAAGACGAACTGGAACACCGGAATGTCACCACCCTGAGCCTTGATCAGGGTATCTGACAACAGGGCCAGAAAGTTGCCCATAACCAATAGAATGATGGCGCCATGGACGGTGCGTCCGGACATTTACTCAGCCTCGTTGCGGGAGTGATGGAGACAGGCATGCTAAGGCTTCTTTAATATCAGGTGAAATGATCTTTTTTAGTTTAGTATTACTTAAATAGATAAATGAAGTGAGTGCATAGCCATGTCATCCCGCCTTCCGCCGCTGCGCGCCCTGACCTGCTTCGAGGCTGTGGCCAGACTGAACAGCTTTTCGCGCGCTGCAGACTCGCTGAACATCACCCAAAGCGCGGTCAGTCACCAGATCCGGTTGCTGGAAGACCACCTGGGGGAGTCCCTGTTCATTCGCCATGGCCGCTATCTGAGTCTGACCGAAGATGGCCGGGCGTATCATGAGGCGGTGGCCGCAGCCCTGCACGACATACAGCAGGCAACCGATCGTTTGCAGGGGCGCGAAGAACGGAGCCTGCGCCTGGCCCTGTACAGTTCCTTCGCGGTGCGCTGGCTGATTCCTCGATTGCCGAGCCTCGGTGCAACCTATCCAGAGCTGGACCTGAGTCTGGAAATGACCTCTGAATCCCCGGTACTGTCAGACCGAGGGGGCGACTGCTTCATTACTCTGGTGGAGAAGCAGAGGGGCTATACCATGGAGCAGCTATACGCGGAACGGCTGTTTGCGATCTGCAGCCGGCAGTTCTGGGAAAAGGTGAAGGTGGAACTGCGTGCTGCGGGTGAGGTCGGGGTTGATGACCGCGATTTCGTCTTGCACCCGGAATGTCTGCAGCGCTATACGCTGCTCTCGGCGCACAGCCTGTTCGGTTCGCCCAATGAAGACTGGCGACGCTGGCTGGCGGTAGTGGATTGTCCGCTGCGCGCGGAGACCCGCATCCAGCAATTCAGTCATATCCTGCTGGCGCTGGAGGCGGCCCGTCATCATCAGGGGTTCGTGCTGGCCAACGACTATATGTATGCCGAACCGGAAGACCCGGACCTGGTGCGCTTGCCGTGCCACTCCCTTTTCACTGGCGACTGCTTCTATGTTGCCTACAAGACCAGTCGCCGCAACGAGCCTGCCATCCGCAAACTGCGCCAGTGGCTGCATCAGGAAGCTCGGGCTTCCGGGCTGGCAGGACACTAAAGACTGCGCAGCAACTCACCCTGTAGCCCCAGTCGACCGGTGGGCGCCGCGCCACGGCGGACGCCGGGCATGGGGGCAATGAAAAACAGGTCGCCGTTCTGGCCTTGCAACTGCCGTGGGATACCGCAGGCGCGTGCAATGTCGGCATTGGCCTTGATGTGGGCGGCCTCCCCGTGCACAGGAATGGCGATCTCGGGTTGAATCCAGTCATACATGGCGCGCAGCTCGTCTTCCGCCGGGTGGCCGGAGGCGTGAATGGGCAGCGGATAGGCCTCGGAGGTGATCACCTCGACCTCCTGCTGGCGCAGCTGCGCAATCAATCGTTCGACTTCCCGCTCATTGCCCGGAATGATGCGGGCACTGAACACGACCCGGTCGCCCGGGTCCAGTGACAGATAGGGATGACGGTCGCGTGCCAGCCGGGACAGGGCCGCACGCGACTCGCCCTGACTGCCGGTGGCGATGGCCATGACCGTGTCGCGCGGAAAATAGCCGAGGTCCCGTGGCGGCACAAAACTGACCCCCTCGGGCCAGATGCCGGTGGCCCGCGCCGCCGAGACCATATTGTTCAGGGAGCGGCCAAACAGGCTCAGGTGCCGACCGGTCTCCCGGGCAATGCGAGCCAGGGTCACCAGGCGGGCCAGGTTGCTGGCAAAGCAGGTCACCACCACACGCCCTTGCGCAGACGAGATGACCTCACGCAGGCCTGGCTCCAGCGACAACTCCGAGGCCGAATGTCCGGCCAGGGTTGCGTTGGTGGAATCACACACCATGGCATCAATGGTTTCGGTGCCGAGACGCTGATAGGTCGCCGGGTCGTAAGGCTTGCCCAGAACCGGATTCGGGTCCAGTTTCCAATCGGCGGTATGAAAGATGTTGCCGGCGGGGGTGCGCAGCATCAGTGCACTGGGTTCCGGGATGGAATGCGTCAGGTCAATCCATTCGACATTGAAGGCGCCGATAAAGCGCTGCTCACCGGGAGGCACAATGATGACGGGCACGACGCCGTCCAGGCCCACTTCGCCCAGCTTGCGGCGCAGGATTTCCGCCGCAAAGGGTGTGGTGAACACCGGGCAGCGCAGGCGCGGCCAGAGGTGAGCGACACCGCCGATATGGTCTTCGTGGGCATGCGTGACCACGAGTCCCACCAACGCGTCGCGTCGATCCTCGATAAAGCGCGGGTCGGCCATCTGCACATGCGGTTCGCTGACCGGGGCATCCGGCGCGGCAAAGGTGACCCCGCAGTCCACCATCAGCCACTGGCCGTCATGGCCATAGAGGTTGAGGTTCATCCCGATCTCGCCGCAGCCTCCAAGGGGCAGAAACCATAGATCGGAAGCGTTGGGAGTCATCAGAGGCCTCGAGGCTTAAAACGATCAGAAAGTTTAACAGGCTTTGGCACGGGCAGACAGGTAGAGTCCACATCGTGAGTAGACAGTGCACGGTCGACAGTCGACAGAATACTGTCCGCTGCCAGCCTTTCTGTTATCCGTCTTCTGTCATCTGTCGACTACAGCATCAACCCCACAACCAACGGAATAACCACCGAACTGAACACCCCCGTCAGCGCCATCGCCAGCCCGGCAAAGGCCCCGGCGAGTGAGCCCATCTGGAAAGCCCAGGCGGCGCCGAAACCATGTGCCGCCAGACCCAGCGTGAACCCCTGCACTGCCGGGTCTTTCTGGCGCAGCAGCCGGAACACCAAAGGCGAGAGGGCGCAGCCGATGATACCGGTCAGCAGCACTATTCCGGCAGCCAGCGAAGGATAGCCGCCAATCTGTTCGGCAATCCCCAAGGCGATTGGCGATGTGACCGACTTGGGGGCCATGGCGAGCACCAAGTCTTCCGAGCCGCCCAGCAGCAGCGTAATGCCCACTGCCGTCAGGACGGCAATCAGGCCACCCACGAAGCAGGCGCTGACAATCGGCAACCAGAGCCGGCGGATACGCGGTAACTGGTCATACACCGGAACTGCCAGCGCGACTGTCGCCGGGCCGAGCAGAAAGTGGATGAACTGGGCCCCCTCGAAATAGGTGTCGTAATCGGTATTGGTCAGCACCAGCAGCCCCATGATGGCAAACATGGTCAGCATCACCGGGTTCAGCAGGGGTGAACCGCCCAGCTTGCGGTGCAGCCAGACAGCGGCAAGGTATACGGCCAGGGTGGTGACCAGCCAAAGCAGGGGACCGGACGCAAAATAAACCCAGAAACTGCTGACATTGAGCTCATCCATCCGCCGCATCCTTCTCCGGGCCCGGATAGACCGCCCGGAAAATCATCGCGGTGGCGAGCATGGTAAGAAAGGTACTGCTGACCAGCGTCAGGGCGACCACCAGCCATTCGTTGCCCAGCAACTCGAAATGCTGCACCAGCCCGACGCCGGCTGGCACGAACAGCAGTGTCAGATAGCGAATCAGACCTTCGGCCGGGAAGCGCAGCGCCGCCGGCACCTCCCCATACCAGAGCAGACCTGCAAACAGAATCAGCATGCCCGCAACCGGCCCGGGAATGGGCAGGCCAAGCACCAGCATCAGCCACTCACCCGCCAGTTGGCAGGACAGCAAAATCAGAAAACCCAGCAGCATCGTCTTGCTCACCCCATGCTCAGTGGCTGCCGATTGTAGCAGAGAATAACCGGGGCCTCGCAGGAACCCTGATACACTACACTGGTCTACCACTCACACAGAACTGACAAAACAGAGCAGGATGGCCGACACCTGCCAAAACAGAATGGGAGCAATATGACTGTGTTCAGGCATCACCTGAGTCGGCTGCCGCCCGCTAAAGTCGTCAGGCGGGCGCTGAAAGTGAGTCTGGTGGTGGGCATCACGCTCAATCTGATCAATCAGGGCAATGCCTTCTGGTCTGCGGAGACCGTCAACTGGTGGCATGTACTGATGAATTTTCTGGTACCGTTTCTGGTCTCCACCTACAGTGGCTGGGACCGCAATCCAGACCCTGGGTCGCGAGACAAACAGGAGCCTTCATGATCACCAGACTGCAGCGGCTTTGGGGGCAGAGCCACAGGGCGCTCCGCTGTCGCCTCTGCTGGTGGCTGACCGGTGCCGTATTTGCCAGCATCGTGGTGATCGAGGCCATCATTCTGGCGCCCTCCTATGTCAACTATGAGCGTGACCTGCTGCGGGCCGCCAATCAGGCGGGCCAGCAGGCGGCGCGCGCTGCCCTCTATACAGCCGCTGACGAACCGGGCATGGCCATGGATAGTCTGGTCAGTCACACCATGGTGCTGGGCATTGAACTGCATGACGAGCAGGGTCGGACGGCGGGTCAGACGCCGACCACCGAACCTGCAGATGATGACAACCTGCGCCAGAAACGTCGCATGGGTGACGGCAACTGGATGGAGGTCTTCTGGAGTGCAGAGCAACTGGACCTGCCGTGGGCGGTTTCGGTTCGTCTCGATACCCGTCATGTGCCGGCGGAGCTGACCGCCTTTGTGTGGCGGATCAGTGGGCTGGTGTTGCTGATTACCGTGGTCGTTACAGCAACCACCATGCTGGTCCTGAATTGGCTGCTGCTTGATCCGTTGCTGCTTTTTAGAAGGCGCATTCTGGCAGCGGGGGAAGACCCCAGTCATCCCCATCGCTATCTGCTGGACACGTCGCGGCGCGACGAGACGGGGGATACCATCCGCGCCTTCAATGAGATGCTGCGTGACAGTGCGGGGCACCTTGAGCAGTTGGAACGACTGAATCAGGAACTGGCTCGGTTTCCTGACGAGAACACCAATCCCGTCATGCGGATCGGACGGGACGGCAACCTGCTTTATGCCAACAAGTCGTCCCAGCCGATTGTGCAATGCTGGGGCGTGGCGCTGGACACCCCAGTGCCGGATCATATTCGCGACCTTGTAGCCATCGCGCTGGACCAGCAGCGCGTGCAGAGCTTCGAGGAACCCTGCAGCCAGCATCACTTCATGCTGCACATCAGGCCGGTCGCCGAGGATTCGGTGAATCTGTATGGTCTGGACATCACGGAGCGCAAGCGCTACGAAAACGAACTGCGACACCGCACCTGGCACGATGAGCTGACTGATCTGCCGAACCGGGCCGCCTTCGAGCAGCGAATCGGCCAGGTCGCCGGCATGACGGACGACAAGCGCGGGGCTGCTGTGCTGATGATGGGGCTGGACGGGTTCCATGCGATCAACATGACGGCAGGCCGGGACGGCGGTGACGCCATTTTGCGCGCTTCGGCCCAGCGGCTGCAGGAAAAACTGCCGCGCCAGACCATGCTGGCACGACTGACCGGCGACGTGTTCGGCGTGCTGCTGATCAACTGCCCGGTGGATGATGCAGCCTGGGTGGCCGGCATTGCCCGCCGACTGGTACGAGCCTTCGAAAAACCTTTTGCACTGGACAGCGTCGAACACAAATGCAGCCTCAGCGTGGGGATAGCCCTCTGCCCGGCAGACGGCCGGGAATCCGACAGCCTGCTGCGCCATTCGGAAATGGCCATGTTGCGCGCCAAGGCGGCGCGGCGCAGCGGAGACGGAGACCCGGTGGCCTTCTTCGTGCCGGAGCTGAGCGAGCATATGAGCCGGCGGCAGCGGCGACTCAACGGGCTGCGCTACGCCCTGCAGGAGAATGAGCTGGTGCTCTGGTATCAAACCCAGCACCAGGCCAGTGATCATCAGGTGATTGGCGTGGAAGCACTGGTGCGCTGGCAGCACCCGACCGAGGGCATGATTTCGCCGGGAGAATTCATCCCCTTGGCGGAAGAAACCGGGCTGATTGTACCGCTGGGTCAGTGGGTGATGCGCGCAGCTTGCGCCCAGGCTGCTGAGTGGCAGGCCGCCGGCCATTCGGTGCGCGTAGCTGTGAATCTTTCTGCGCAGCAGTTGCTGGGTGGCGGATTGGTGGACGAAGTTCGGGCACTTTTGCAGGAGTTCCGACTGCCCCCAGAGCGCCTCGAACTGGAAGTGACCGAAACCGGGGTCATCCAGAACATGGATCACGCCGTGCAGGTACTGAACAAGTTGGCTGATATGGGTGTCAGACTGGCGGTCGATGATTTTGGGACGGGCTATTCTTCGCTGGCCTACCTCAAACGCCTGCCCGTCGAGCGTGTTAAAATCGACCAGGCGTTTGTCCGGGAACTGCCGGACAGCGAGCACGATGCGATGCTTTGTCGAGCCATTATCGGGTTGGCGCATAATCTGGGGTACCAGGTGGTCGGAGAAGGCGTGGAAACGCTGGCACAGGCGGAGTGGCTGCATCGCGAGGGGTGCGACGAACTGCAGGGCTTCTACTTCAGCAGGCCCGTGGCAGCCTCGGATGTCCTGCCCGGCACGAACTCACCGACAACAAAGAGGCGCATTGGACAGATGGGAGCAGACGGCGAATGACCCAGAGCTCGGACTACAGAGCTGCCTGCCATCTGGTGTTCCGTGTGGTGCTTTTGCTGTTTCTGGTTACCGTGGTCGTCATCGGGCTGGTTTTGCTGCGCGGAGAAGGGTTGATCAGCCTGTGGCTGGAGAACGAGGCGCACCGCTGGTGGGCGTTGGTTCTGACTTCTCTGGTGTATGCCGTCTTGCTCGCCATTCCCTTTGTGCCCGGTGTGGAACTGGGCTGGATCATCATGGGGGTGTTCGGCCAGTATGGTCTGCTGGCCGCCTGGCTGAGCACAGTGCTTGGGCTCAGTCTGAGTTTTGGTGTGGCCCGGCAGTTGAACGATCACCCCAGGCTGCGTCGCCTAACCACCGCCCGAGAGACGCTCCATCAGGCTGACCCGGCGACCCTGCCGCCGCTGCGTCGGGCCCTGCGCTGGGGTCTGTGCTTCTATCTGCGCCACCCCTATGTGTTTCTGTTTGTCACGTTGAACATGCCCGGCAACTGGGTCATCGGTGGCGGGGGTGGCATTGCCGCCATGGCGGGCCTGGCGCCCGCGGCCCGCTATTGGCTGTTTCTGCCCACGGTGGCGTTGGCCACCGGGCTTGTACCCCTGATGCTGTGGCTTGGGCTGGTCAAGCCCTGAGCAACCGGAGCCCTTAGCCTGGGGAAAATAGGGGAACCCCCTGCCGCCGGCCCGGTCTGAGGCACAGTCAGCAACGGAGCAAGTGACTTATGGATCTGGCCGGCAATGGGGTGGCCATGTTGCTGGGTGTCGGCAGCTCGGCCACCCTGCATATTTCCCAGGCGCTCATGCGCCTGGGCATCGTGCGACTCCGCGCGGGTCAGCGCACAGCCGGCGCCAGGCTTTTGTACACCCTTGGTCTGTTGCTGAATTTCACCGCACCACTCTGGGTCATGGTGGCCAACCTTTTTGCCGACACCCTCTGGTTTACTTCCATGTTTGCCACCGGCATGGTGGCCTTGTTGCTGTTTTCCCGTCTGGTGCTGAAAGAGCCCGTGTCGCCTTGGCAGGCCTGGGGTGCAGTGGCTGTTGTGGCGGGTACCGGCTTGATTGCTGCAGCCGGAATACTGGGCTCTGCCGGCACCCGTAACGATTTTGGTCTGGACTTGCTGCTCGCGATTTCCATGGCCTGGGTGTTGTTGATGCCGTAGGCGGCGTTCGCCATCCGCAATGCTGGCCTGCCTGCCCAGGAAGCCGTATTCGGGCTTGCGGCCGGTGGGTTTCTGGCACTGGATGCCCTCTGGAAAAGCCTGGCTCAGCAGCGCCTTGACGGTACTGTGGGATTCCTGCCTCAGGCCCCGGAATCCTGGATCTATTTTGGCCTCAGTTTTCTGGGCGCTGCGGGTGCCTTTCTGATGATGCAATGGTCCTACTGGCGACATTGCCGAGCCTCTGGCGTTGTCGTGGGTTACAACCTGATGTATGTGACATTGCCACTGGCGCTGGCGGGGCTGCTGACGCTGCTGCAGGGCAGCATGCCCTGGAATCCGCTGATCATGGCGGGGCTGATGGTTATGCTGGCAGGTGCCTTGGTCAGTCAGCGACAGCCCAGGGCGAGTAAACCGATAGCGCGCCGCCGTGCGGGGCGCTAGACTGATAGTCTGAACCTCTTGTATCAGGGCAGACATGGCCGCTTTGCAGAGAATACTCTTCGTCGGTAGGAATGCGGATATCCGGATGTCGGATATGCTGATACCCCACCTGAGTACCGAAGTTCGGGGCCATCGGCATGGCGAGTAAAAAAGACTCTGTGCAGAGTCAGCTCGACTGGCTGCGAGACCGCTTCCTGGAACGACTGAACGACGACACGGCCGCCTTGGCCGAAATGCTGGCGCAGCTTGAAGAAGCCGACGCCGACAGCCCGCGTCAGGCGCAATTGCTGGAGCAGATTCGTGACCGCCTGCACCGCCTGGCCGGTAGCAGCGGAACCTTCGGTTTTTCCATTCTGGGTGATCAGGCCAGACTGCTGGAGCATCGCCTGGATGCCTGCCTGTCTTCCACCGTCGGTGCGGATGATGTGTTGCGGGCACTGTTGCCCGGACTGCGCGAATTCATTGCTCACCCCCCAACAGACACGCTGGCAGGTGGCTCCTCGTCAACTAACGCGCCTGCAGAGCCCGTCGAGCATGCTCCGGGTCAGGTGCTGCTGTTTGAGCCGGAACAGGCCATTGCAGAGCGCATAGCAGGACAGTTGCGGCCCTTCGGCTTCGCTGTCGACATCGTCAGCCGGACGAAGACGCTGTCTGACCGACTGACACTGGGCCCTGTTCCCGAACTCATCTGCCTTGATCTGGATGCGCTTGGTGAAGCGGAAGAGCAGGAGGTGCTGACGCAGACGATGAGTGGTTTGAGCCACCCGGTATCGCTGGTGGTTTTCAGCGAGCGTGAAGATCTGGAGCAGCGCCTCCGCGCCGCCCGTCTTGGTGCGGCGGGGTTCATGACCAAACCACTGGATGTCCTCGTGGCCGTCAATTTGCTGGTACGGGTGATTGAACGACAGCACTATGATCCACCGCGGATTCTGATAATTGAAGACGACGACCTTCTGGCCCAGCACTTTACCGAAATACTGAGTCAGGCCGGCATGACCGTGAGATATGTGGCCGACCCGGAGGCCTTCTTTCAACAGGTCGCCGAATTTCAGCCCGACCTGGTGGTGCTCGACCTCCATTTGCCGGAGATCCAGGGGGATGAGCTGGCGGCGGTGCTGCGTCAGCAGGAAACCTGGGCAACGCTGCCCATCATGTATATTTCCGCAGAAACTGATCAGCACCGTCAGGCCGCAGCTCTGAAGCGGGGCGCGGATGACTTTTTGACCAAGCCGGTCTCCGATGAAACGCTGATAACCAGTATTCAGACCCGGGTCGAACGGGCGCGTGAAATGCGCATCCTGATCTCCCGCGATGGCATGACTGGTTTGCTGAAACACTCCAGTTTTCTGCAGGCCGCCAGTACCGAACTGGACCGCAGCAGACGCAATCAGACATCAGCGGTATTCGTGATGCTGGATCTGGACCATTTCAAAAAAGTGAACGATACCTGGGGGCATGCCACCGGCGACCTGGTGATTCGGGCACTGGCCACCATGCTGCGCCAGCGCCTGCGGCAGACCGATATCATCGGGCGCTATGGTGGTGAAGAGTTTGCTGCGGTGCTGACAGACTGCTCAACACAGGATGCCGAAACACTGTTGAATGAAGTCCGTGAGCGCTTTTCCGAGATCAACTTCAGGGCTAACGAGGGGAGTTCTTTCCATTGCACGCTGTCTGCCGGGTTGGTGAACGCCTCGGATCACGCAGAGACGACGTCTGGCGAATTGATCGAACTTGCCGACCAGGCGCTGTATGCAGCAAAGAAAGCCGGGCGCAACCAGGTCCAGGTGGGCTGAGCCGCGAAGATACCGGCGAATAACCAGACAAAGAGTACGCGATGGACACAGACTACTGGGAAGACCGCTGGGCCACTGGCGATACGCCATGGCAACTGGAACAGGTCAATCCACTGTTGCAGCGGTTTTTGCCTGATCTGCAGGTAGCCTCGGGCAGTCGGGTGCTGGTGCCGCTGTGCGGCCAGTCTCTGGATATGCTCTGGTTGCGGGATCAGGGCTATCAGGTCGTCGGCATAGAATTGTCCGAGCAGAGTATTCGGGGTTTTCTGGAGCACCATGACCTGCAGGCGGAAAAGGCTTCTTTCGACTGGGGCATCCGGTATGCATTGCCGGGACTGGACTTGCTGCACGCGGATATTTTTGCCCTCGATGCAGTGCAAGTTGGGCCGGTGGATTTGATCTGGGATCGTGCCGCTCTGGTCGCTCTGCCCCAAGCTATGCGGGCTGATTATATCCGCCAGTTGATGGCCTTGACGCCCACGCGGCCACCCCTGCTGTGCTGGACACTGGAGTATGAGCAGCAGCAGGTGGCGGGGCCGCCTTTTTCGGTTTGGCTGGATGAAGTCGAGCGTTTGCTGGGCAGAGACGCTGCCGTGACCACGCTGTTGCATCGCGACAGTCTGGCGCGCAGTCCGGGGTTTCGTGAAGCCGGCGTGTCCGCCTTGCAGGAACGCCTGTGGCTGGCTCAGTGGCGCGATCGTTGATCGCAAGTGCCAAAGTCAGCAGAGCAAACGCTGTACCAGCGGCGTATTGGCATTGCGCAGGGTCGGACAGTCGAGCCGGGCGCGCGCAATGTCCGACTTTGACAGTTCTGCGCTGACCAGCATCTCCCGATCTTCGGCGACGGTCAGGAGTTCTCCTCTGGGACCCAGAATGCGCGAACCACCCCAGAAATGATGGTCTCCCTCCGCGCCATGGCGATTGGCCATCACGATCGGCAGACCATACATCATGGCGTAGAAACCGAGCGCCACTGCCCAGTTGTTTTCATTGGAAAACTCGGCGCTGACAATGCCGGATGCCGAGTTGATGGGCGCGCACAGAATATCGGGCCGCTGCAACACGGCAGCATGAACCAGCCCCGGGTTCCAGAGATCCGCGCAGATCAGGTGACTGGCCGACCAGTTCTGGTTGACTGAAGTGCGCGTCAAAGCAGAGCCATGGGTAAACCATTTGCCCTCTTCCAGTCCGCCATGGGTTGGCAAATTGAGCTTTCGATGCACCACCAAAACGCTGCCGTTTTGCAGAACGGCCAAAGCGTTGGCGTATTCACCCGGACTGATCTGTTCGACAAAGCCGACCACAGTCTGCATCGGGCCCGCTTCAGCCGCCAGGTCCAGCAAGAAATCAGAGTCTCCGTGGCTGGCGACTTCCAGGACACTGGGGCCCAGACCATATCCGGTCAACGACAACTCGGGAAATACAAGTAGCTCGACGTTGGCGCGGCGGGCCTCATTGATCCAGTGACGATGCAGCTCTGTATTTTTTGCTACCTGGCCCAACTCGGGGTTGATCTGGGCAGCCGCGACAACAAGAGTGTCCTGCATGTGATACCTGCTGACTGATGGAGTTCCGGAACCAGTTTGTTACGCAAAAAAAGCCGTTGTCACCAGACCGGCGACAACGGCTCGGGTACTTGATAGTGCCAGATTACAGCAAATCGTGCTCGCGCAGGAAGTTCTCGGCCACGCGCTCGATGGTCTCGCCATCAACATCCACTTCGGCGTTGAGTGCGGCCATGGCCGCGTCGTCGAGCAGCGCCGACAGGGCATTCAACTGATCAGCCAGCTCCGGGAAATCGGTCAGGTTTTCTTCCCGCACAACCGGGGTCAGAGCGTAGGCCGGGAAGAATTCGCCGTCGTCTTCCAGTACATGGAAGTCGAACGCCGGAATACGACCATCGGTGGCAAAGACCAGACCAACGTCGACCTGTCCGTCACGCAGTGCCTGGTAGACCAGCCCGGAGTCCATACGACGCACTTCGCTGCGGCCAACTTCAAATTCGTAGGCTTCCAGCAGCGGCCTCCAGCCATCGTCACGCGCATAGAATTCAGCATTGAGGCCAAATTCCAGGCCGTGCCCATTGTTGACCGCATCGGCCAGGTCGCTCAGGGACATGATGCCAGTTTCCTCGGCGTGGTCCCGACGCATGGCCAATGCATAGGTGTTGTTGGCGTCTGACGGGTCCAGCCAGACCAGTCCTTTCTCGGCATCCAGCTCCTTGACCCTCTGATAGGTGGCCTCGGGGTCGAGCTGCTCGGTGACGTTGTTGAAGTTGATCAGTGACGTACCGGTGTACTCCCAGTAGACGTCGACCTGACCATTTTCCTGTGCCTGGCGCAGAACAGAGGTGCCCATGCCAGAGCGGGTATCAATGTCGTAACCCAGCGCTTCGAGATACTGACTGGTCATGCTGGCCAGAATCTGTTGCTCGGTAAAGTTCTTGCCACCGACTACCAGATCGGCAGCCTGGGCCTGGGTCATGGCTGTTCCGGCCATGGCCAGTGTAATCATTGCAGTGCGTAATGCTTTCATCAGTTGTCTCCTGTGACGTCTTGTGTTGTGAGTTGCGTTGTTGTCATGCCCGGTTGGGGTTTACACCACGCGGTACCACCAGGAAGGCGATAAGGGCGATCGATGCGTCCACAGCTATGGCCAGCATGGCTGTGGGGATGGCGCCGGCCAGCATCATGGCCGGGTCGAACAGGTCAATGCCGGTGAAAATCAGTTCACCAAGACCACCGGCCCCGATCAGAAATGCCAGCGGAACCGTGCCGACATTGATCGTCAGCGCTGTCCGGATGCCGGCGAAAATCACGTATAGAGCGTTCGGCAATTCAACCCGAAACAGGCGTTGCATCGGCGACATGCCGATGCCGGCTGCGGCTTCCAGCAGAGCTGGCGAGATGCCGGCAAGACCGGTAAACGTATTGCGGGTAATGGGCAGCAGAGTTGCAACAAAGAGCCCGAACACGGCCGGAACCGTTCCAATGCCCAGAAAGCTCATGGACAGCGCCAGCACCGCCAGAGTGGGAATGGTGGTGCCCACATTGAGCACCTGCATTATGCTTTCAGCCACTTTGGCCATGCCGGGCCGTGACAGAACGATACCCAGCGGGATGCCCACCGCAATGGCCAGCGACCCGGACATGGCGGTCAGCCAGATATGTTGCATGGTCAGATATTGAACATCTGGCCAGTGCCACATGAATTCGTCGATGAAGCCGGTGGAATAGGTCCAGGCCCCGGCGGCAAACACCAACGCCAGCAACAGAAGTCTGCCAAAACGTTGCAGCATGGAGGCAAGCATGGCTCAGGCTCCTGTTGCCGGTTCGGTGACTGCGCGCTCTGCTGCCCGGAAACGGGCTCCCAGGTGGCGGGTCATGGCACGCTGTGTAATCTGTCCGCAGATGCGGCCATCGTCATCGATGCAGGGCAGCCAGGTGGTGTCCTCGGCAAACATCAGCGAGGTGGCCTTGCGCAGGTTGTCGCGCACGTGAATGGTGCCGGGTAGTGGCTGAAAATGGTCGCGGCAGTATCCACGGGTAAAGCTGGCTACGGAACGCGGGATCATGCCGACGGGCTCATTGCGGTCGTTCACCATCAGAATCGACAGCTGATAGCCGTGGTCATCCATGCGCTCCAGCGCGGTGGCCAGGGTATCTCCGGGTTTAACGGTACCTATCTCGCTCGATACGATATCTCCCACTCGAACCAGGTTGAGACGCTTCAGCGCCCGGTCATCACCCAGGAACGATTCCACGAAGTCGTCCTTGGGTGCTGCCAGCAGGTCATCGGGTTCGGACAGTTGCACCAGCCTACCGTCGCGGAAAATGGCGATTCGATCGCCCATCTTGATGGCTTCGTCGATGTCGTGGCTGACAAACAGAATGGTTTTCTTCAGCGCCTGCTGCATCTTCAGGAATTCATCCTGAATAACCGCCCGGTTGATCGGGTCGATGGCGCCGAAAGGCTCGTCCATCAGCATGACCGGCGGGTCGGCGGCGAGGGCTCGCGCCACGCCGATACGCTGCTGCTGGCCACCCGAAAGTTCCGAGGGGTAGCGGTTGAGGAAAAGGTTTGGATCCATGGCGATGACATCCATGAGTTCGCGGGCCCGTTCGCGATAGCGCTTGGCGTCCCAGCCCAGCAGGCGGGGCACGGCAGTGATGTTCTCTTCTATGGTCATGTTGGGGAACAGGCCAATCTGCTGGATCACATAGCCAATGTTGCGGCGCAGGTCTTGGGTCTGCATACCACTGGTGTCTTCGCCCTCGATGAACACCTTGCCGGACGTTGGTGGCACAATTCGATTGATCATCTTGAGGGTGGTCGTTTTGCCGCAGCCTGATGGCCCGAGCAGGATGCAGATCTCGCCCGAAGGAACTTCCATCGTGATGTGATCAGCGGCGACCACACTGCCTTTCTGTGTCTCGAATATCTTGGTGAGGTTTTCCAGGCGAATCATGTATTGAGTTCCTCTGCAATCAGATGTCGGTACTCGCTCAGGCGCCAGCGCCTGCGCTCCGGTTCAGTCCTTTCGGGGTTAGCCAGCGCTGCAGGGCCAGCAGGGCGTAATCGGTGATGACCGCCAGCAGACTGACGGCAACGGCGCCGACAATCAGCTGGCGCGGATCAGACTGGGATATGCCACGACTGATGAAGGTGCCGAGACCCCCGGCGCCGATATAGGCAGCGATGGCCATGACGCCGATATTGAGCACTACTGCCGTGCGCACCCCGGCCATGATGACGGGCACGGCAAGTGGTATCTCCACCTGACGCATGCGCTGCAAAGGACTCATTCCAATGCCCCGAGCGGCTTCCCGCAATGCCGGGCTGACATTGTTGATGGCGGTGTAGGTGTTGCGGATGATGGGCAGTTGGGAATACAGCAGCACCGCAATAACAGCGGGAACATAGCCGATACCGTGTCCAAATACGGAGAGCACGGGAATCATCAGGCCGAACAGCGCAATCGACGGAATGGTGATGATGATGGAGGCTACGTAAAGCACGACGCGCGCCACCCGTTCGGACTGGGTGATGGCAATGCCGATGGGCACACCCGTGATAGTGGCAAGGCCAACAGCGACACCGACCAGCGAAATGTGCTCTACCGTTCGTGCCAGCAGGACATCGATATTGGTCCAGGCGTATTGGATCAGTTCCACCGGATGACTCCCTCCCGTCTTGTTATTGTTTGGGTCATGTCGGTGACTGACCCAGATCAATTTCAGGCTAACAGAAGCTCCGATCTATTTGTTCTATAAATTCATTAAGATTCATTATTTCAATTATTGATTAATCTGATGGGAATTTGATCGCTGCTTCTGTCAAGCGGGCCGTACCGTGATCAGGGGACCCGTTTTGCCGGATCGGGTCATGTATCAGTGTCAGTGCATGCTCAATGGCATGGGTTCGAGGTTGTCGGCATGAGTAACGATGCCGACCAACAGTTCACAGAAGGCATTGAAGGCTTCATTGTTGGCCTGACTGGGGCTGCGATGAAGTTCAGTCTCAACATGGCCCAAGGCGGGCAACCCGGCTTCCGGACCAATGATGCGGCAATTTTTGGGGATGCTGCGAGGGGTCTTGACTGTGGCGGCTAGTCCCAACTGCACGGGCAGGTTGATGCCTGTGGGAGACTGGCTGGTATAGCGTACATCCCAGTGGATCTCCTCGCGGCCCAGCGCTGCAAAGGCGTTTGCTCGATAGATGCAGCCCTCGGGATTGAGCGCCAGGGGCAGCGGGTCACGACGTGGCAGTGGGTGCTCGGCAGAAGCCACCCAGACGAGAGGCTCCCGTCCCAGCAGTTGGCCTGATTGGGTCGGCGTGTGGCGGATGGCCAGAATGGCGTCGAGCAGGCCATCCTGGAAGTCCCGCACCAGCAGCGAACTGGCTTCACAGATAACCTCAATGCGGACATGCGGATACTCACGCGCAAAACGACCCAGCAGCTCGGGTAGGTAAGCGATGGCCTGCTCCTCGGTGATCCCGAGTCGAATCAGTGTTTCCGGGCTTTCCGCCCCCATTACCCGGATGGCTTCGTCGTGCAGCTTGAGGATATGCCGGGCATAGGGCAGTAGGCGTCCGCCCGCTGGTGTCAACACCACCTGACGACTGGTGCGCCGGAACAGGGCCTCACCCATACGGTCTTCCAGGCGTTTTATCTGCAGGCTGACCGCGGACTGGGTGCGATGCAGCAGCTTGCCTGCAGCACTGAAGCCGCCGGTCTCTGTGACGGCAACAAAGGCCTTGAGCAGTTCAGTGTCCATGGGCACTCTCCCTCCATTCAATCTATTTGCTTTCGAAATGATAGGCATGGCAATCATTCATTTTCATTATGGTATTTCGCATCCTAGTCTGTCCAGTATGTTTTCTGAACGAGTGCAGAGAGGAATTCATGCAAGCTTCAAAAACAAAAGAAGGTGAAAGCCCGCTGACAGGGCTGCTTGATCTGGAGCGCTACCCCATCGACAAACTCGATAGTGACGAGGGTCAGGCCCTGGTCAGGCATTGCCGCAAGCAGCTTGAAGACGATGGTTGTGTTGTGCTGGACCAGTTCGTGCCCACCGAGGCGCTGGCGCGACTGGAAGCAGAGACAGAGCGACTGTCTCCGGATGCGCACTACAATCAGACCGAGACCAACCCGTACAATGGTGACCCGGACCCCAGTCTGCCCACCAATCACCCGAAGAACCGGTTTGCCGACCGTACCAACGGATTTGTCGCGGGTGACCGGATCAACTCAGAGACAATCATTCGTCAGGTCTACGAAAGCTCTGATTTCCAGCGCTTCATAGCCGCCGTTGTCGAACTGGAAGAAATCCACGAGTATGCCGACCCGTTGGCCGGGCTGGTGGTCAATGTACTGCGCGAAGGGTGTCAGCACCCCTGGCATTACGACACCAACGAATTCATCGTCACCATGATGACGCGCCAGTCAGAAGGCGGCGGGCGATTCGAATACGCGCCCGGCATTCGCAGCCCCGAGGGTGAAAACTTCTCTGGCGTTGAAAAGGTACTGGATGGTGATCATTCCCAGGTGCGCAAGATCGACCTGCAGCCGGGCGACCTGCAGATCTTCTTCGGACGCTATTCACTGCATCGGGTGACCCCAGTCTCAGGCGCGCGCGAGCGCCATACCGTCATTTTTGCCTATGCCAAGGAGCCCGGTTTCATTGGCCGCCCCGAGCGTGCCAAGCGCATTTTCGGTCGCATGGCTCCGATTCATGAAAAGCTGCTGGCCGAGGGCATGTCACGCAGCGACCGACTTGAAGATTGATCGGCAGGTCGGCCCAGCAGAATTTGATTAACAGAGTTGGAGAAACAGAGTGAGTATTGTCGAGTTCGAACCCCTGTCAGATCAGGAGCCGGATTACATCCCGGTCATTCCCTCTGCCCCGGTAAGCAACGGAGATTCCATACCGACCGCCTTTGATCCCGTGCAATTGCGGGGCGGCCGGCTGAAACGTCTGCGCGACATGATGAAGGAGCAGGACTACGCAGCTGTAGTGCTGTTCGACCCCAACAACCAGCGCTACGCCACCGGCTCACGTAACATGTTCGGCTATTTTCTGCGCAACTCGACACGCTATATTTATGTGCCGCAAAGCGGGCCGGTCATTCTTTTCGAATACCCGGGCAGCGCCCATGTGTCCACCTGGCTGGAGACCATTGACGAAGCTCGCACCTCCAAGGTGGTCTGGTCTGCGGTCAACCAGCGGGACAATCTGTCCAGTGATCCTTTTGGCGTCGAAATTGCCGAACTGGTCCGCAAGCACACGGGTGATAATGGTCGGCTCAAGGTCGGTCTGGACCGCTGCACCCTGAATCTGGCCCGTTCGCTGGAAGCCCAGGGCCTTGAAGTGTTCGACTGCATGCAGGACACCCTGCACTGCCGGCGCATCAAGACCAACGAAGAAATTGCCTGTCTGGCGCAGTCCATGGCGGCCAGTGAAGCGGCAGTCGCCAATGTCGAAGAGGCCATTCGTCCCGGGGTGACCGAAAACGAGCTGTTCGCGATTCTTTATGGCGAAGTCATCCGGCAGGGTGGTGAATTCATCGAGACTCGTTTGCTCAACTCCGGCCCGCGCACCAACCCCTGGTTCAACGAAGCCAGCGACCGGGTGCTGCGCCCCGGCGAGCTGGTGGCGCTGGACACCGACACCATAGGGTGCCATGGCTACTATTCCGACTTCTCGCGTACCTTCCATGTAGGTCCGGGCAAGCCAACCGCCTATCAGCAGTCGCTGTACCAGATGGCTTATGACCAGGTGCATCACAACATGTCGATTCTGCGCCCGGGGATCAGCTACCTCGAGATCGCCGAGCAGGCCTGGAAAATCCCCGAGCGTTTTCTGGATCGTCGCTATCCGTCCATTATTCATGGCGTGGGCATGCATGGTGAAACACCGCTGGTGGCCCATCACATGGATTTTGAACGGTTCTCCAAAAACGGCATTCTGGAGCCCGGCATGGTGGTTTCGGTAGAGAGTTACATCGGAGAAGTGGGTGCGGCAGATGGTGTCAAACTGGAAGAGGAGGTCCTGGTGACCGACACCGGCATCGCCAGACTGTCACGCTACCCATTCAACGAGGCACTGCTCAAGCAGGCCTGAAGGGATTCCTGCACAAGGAGAACATCATGACCCTGTCAGAAGCTGAAGACAAAACTGAATCGCACCATCACCAACTGGTTCTGGTGCCACACTTTATTGCCGGAGAACCGCTGGTCTCGGGAGACTGCTATCTGCCAGTAGAAGATCCGGCGCTGGGGCACGAAATTCGCAAAGTGATCCTGGCTGATCGATCAGTCAGCGAGCGGGCGATCATGGCGGCTCAGGATGCCTTGCCAGCCTGGCGGGCAACACCGCCGGCCAAACGCGCACAGATCATGTTCCGCTTCAAGCAACTGCTGGAGAGAGACGCGGAAATCATCTGCAGCCTGATCAGCGAGGAGCATGGCAAGACCATCGAAGATGCGCGCGGTGAATTGAAGCGTGGCATAGAAAATGTGGATTACGCCTGCGGTGTACAGGAACTGCTGAAAGGGGAGTATTCCCATGATGCGGGCCCGGGCATCGACACCTGGTCCAACCTCCAGTCGGTAGGCGTGGTCGCCGGAATCACGCCCTTCAACTTCCCGGCCATGGTGCCGCTGTGGATGTTCCCCATGGCACTGGCCTGTGGTAACACCTTTATTCTGAAGCCTTCGGAGCAGGTGCCTTCGGCCAGTATCCGCATGGCGGAACTGCTGCATGAAGCCGGACTTCCGGCCGGTGTGTTCAATGTTCTGCAGGGTGACCGTGAGGCCGTTGAGGTGCTGATAGCGGCCCCCGAGGTCAAGGCGCTCAGCTTTGTCGGTTCGACACCGGTGGCCCGCGCCATTTATGAAGGTGGCACTCGCCACGGCAAGCGGGTCCAGGCGCTTGGTGGCGCCAAGAACCATGCCGTTGTCATGCCGGATGCCGATATCGATAATGCGGTAGAAGCACTGCTCGGCGCCGCTTATGGCAGTGCCGGCGAGCGCTGCATGGCCATCTCGGTGGCCGTCTGTGTCGGTGATGCGGTAGCGGATGAACTGATAGTGAGAATCGCTGACCGAGCTCGTGATTTGCGTATCGGGCCGGGATTGCAACCGGGCAATGACATGGGCGCGCTGATCAATCGCGGACACCGGGAACGCGTTGCCGGTTACCTGGAATCCGGCGTCGTCGATGGGGCTGAACTGTTGGTGGACGGGCGTGATCATCCCCTGGGCACAGAGAGTGAAGGTTATTTTCTCGGTGCCAGCCTGTTTGACCGAGTCACCCCAGACATGTCGATCTGGCAGGATGAAATTTTCGGCCCGGTGCTGTGCGTGGTCCGAGTCGAGTCACTGGACGCCGCGATCGCCCTGATCGACAGTCACGCCTATGGCAACGGTACCTGCATATTCACGCGCGATGGCGCAGCTGCCCGACAGTTTGCCGACAGTATCGAGGTGGGCATGGTGGGCATCAATGTGCCCTTGCCGGTGCCGGTCGCTAGCCACAGTTTCGGCGGCTGGAAATCCTCGCTGTTTGGTGATCTCCACGCCTATGGCCCCGACGCAGTCCGCTTCTATACCCGCAGGAAAGCCATTTCCCAGCGCTGGCCCGGCTCTGCCGTGGTCAGCGCCCAGTTCTCCTTTCCGTCCTGAGGAAGCCCTTCAAGCGCCTGGCGACGACGATATCCCAAGCGGACTCATGTCCTTCTGTCGGCGTCGCCAGAGTGCTTTTTCTGCCTCCACCAGCAGCATTACCAGCACACCATAGCCCAGCATCAGGCCCCAGTGATTCAGCGTCAGCGGTGCACTCTGGAACAGGGTGTTCATCACTGGTGTGTAGATATAAGCCAGCTGCACCAGCAGCATGGTGGCTATGCCGGCCCAGATCCACGGATTGGAGAACACCGGTGTGCGAAACAGGCTTACCGACAGCGAGCGGCAGTTGAGCAGGAAGACGCTCTGCACCACAACAAACAGCGTCACCGCCAGAGTGCGGGCCACCTCGTCGCTCTCGCCCTGCATCTGGGCCCACTGGAACAGACCAAAGGCGCCGATCAGCAGCAGGGTGCTGACGGACACGATGCGGCCGATCATTTCGGCGCTCAGAATCGGTGAGTCCGGCGCTCTGGGCATGCGTGTCATGATGCCGGCTTCGCGCGGCTCGAAGGCCAACATCAAGCCAAGGAAAATGGCCGTGGTCATGTTGAGCCAGAGCGCCTGCACCGGCAGCACCGGCAGGGTGGCGCCGATCAGGATGGCCACCATGATGACCAGTCCCTGGCCAAGATTGGTGGGCAGAATCCAGGTGATGAACTTGACCAGATTATCGAACACGGTGCGGCCTTCCTCGACCGCGGCTTCGATGGTGGCGAAGTTGTCATCGGTCAGCACCATGTCGGCGGCCTCCTTGGACACCTCGGTGCCGGCAATGCCCATGGCCACGCCGATGTCTGCTTTTTTCAGGGCTGGCGCATCATTGACACCGTCACCCGTCATGGCGACCACATGGCGTCGGGCCTGCAGGGCGGTGACCAGCTTGAGCTTCTGCTCCGGAGCCACACGGGCAAACACCGAGACATTCTCTGCAGCGTCGAGTAGTTCGTGGTCTGACAGTTGGGTCAACTGCTGACCGGTCCGCACCTCCTGCGTCCCGGCAGCGTCTCCCGCTTTGCCGATACCGATCTGCTCGGCGATAGCGCGTGCCGTCAGGGCGTGATCACCGGTGATCATTTTCACCGCGATACCCGCTTTCTGGCAGGTCGCCACCGCCTGTATGGCCTCTGCACGCGGCGGGTCGATCATCGCCTGCAGACCCAGGAAGGTGAGCTGGCGTTCACTTTCCGTGCTCTCGAATGCCTTGAGGTCTTTGGTATCAACGTCCACGGTTTTGCGGGCAAAGGCCAGCACGCGCAGGCCCATTTCGGCAAACTGCTCCGCGGTTTTCGTGATGCCATCACTGTCCAGTTCGACTGGTTCGCCGTCTGCACCGATGGCATCCTGACAGCGTGCCAGAATCTGCTCCAGAGAGCCCTTGATCAGGATGACAGGTGCTTCGTTGTCCTGTTCATGCAACGTCGCCATGTACTGGCGGTCCGACTCGAACGGAATGGTGTCCAGGCGTTTGTGGGTCCGGGTCAGTTCAGCGCGCTCCAGGCCGGCTTTCTGGGCCGAGGTGAGCAGGGCGCCTTCGGTCGGATCACCCTCGACCTGCCATTGCCCCTCTTCCTGGTGCAGATTGGAGTCGTTGCACAGCAGGCCATTGAGCAGGCACAGGTGAACGGCCTCCGGCAGGTCTTGCGTGCCGATATTCGTGTCTTTGCCCTCTTCGCGCAGCGCCCCTTCAGGCTGGTAACCGCTGCCGGTCACGTCCAGTGTTGTGCCTCCGGCATGAATTTTCTGCACCGTCATCTGGTTTTCAGTGAGCGTGCCGGTCTTGTCTGAGCAGATAATGGTGGTAGAGCCCAGTGTCTCGACCGCTGGCAGCTTGCGAATGATGGCGTTGCGCAGCGCCATGCGGCGCACGCCGATGGCCAGAGTGATGGTCACGACCGCGGGCAGGCCTTCCGGAATGGCGGCCACCGACAGCGCCACAGCGGCCATGAAGGTATCAATCCACGCCTGTCCGTGGAGCAGGCCAACACCGAAGGTGACAGCTGCCAGTGCCAGAATCACAATCAGCAGGATACGGCTGAAGGCCTTGATCTTCTGGGTCAGCGGTGTGTCCAGGCTGACGGCCTGCGAGATCATGTCAGCGATCTTGCCGGTCTCTGTATCATCACCGGTCGCGATCACTACGCCGGAGCCACTGCCGTAAGTGGCCAGGGTGCCGGCAAAGGCCATATTGATGCGATCGGCCAGCACCGTGTCTTCTTCCAGTTCGGTGCGCGCCTTCTGCACGGCGACCGACTCACCGGTCAGCGCCGATTCGTCGATCTGCAGATCCCGACACTTGAACAGTCGCATGTCGGCCGGCACCTTGTCACCCGAGCCGAGCAGCACGATGTCACCCGGCACCAGTTCTGTGGCCGCTATCGTCTGCCGCTCGCCGTCACGAACCACCGTGGCTTCCGACGACAGCATGGACTTCAGCGAATTGATGGCCTCTTCGGCTTTGGCTTCCTGCACATAGCCGATCACCGCATTGGCCAGAACCACGGCCAGAATCACTGCCGAATCAATGTATTCGGCCAGTAGAAACGTCACCACGACTGCGACCAACAGGATATAGATCAGCGGGTTGTGAAACTGCAGCAAAAAACGTTTGAGCGGATGTATCCCCTGCTGTGCACTGATGCTGTTCTCGCCGAACAGGCGCCGTCGCTCTTCAACTTCCTGATTTGAAAGACCCTCGTGATGGTCGGTTTTGAGCGCGGCGAGAGCGTCTTCCTCCGCCAGGTTGTGCCAGAGTTCTTTTGGCAGGTGATCCATGGGATTTGTGCCTTGATCCTTGAAATTTGAATTTTCTGGTCTCAGTCGGGGCACTAGCTTAGCAGATTGAAGGCAGATGAACTTGACCGGGAGCAATGAACAGCTCGTTATTTCTCCTGTGACAACCGCTTCGTCAACACAGTAACATGGGTCATCAGGCTCGGCCTGTTGTCGGGTTATCCGGCAGACCATAGTGATTGGAGAGTTGCCTGCCATGTACGGACAAACGAACGCAGCCGTCTGCAACCGCGAAGAACTCAATGTCGCCATCCTGATGAGTGCGCTGCTGGCGCCAATTGCAATTGTGGCGTTCAGTTTGGCCTATCTTCGCCGACCGAACAGCGCTGGCAGTGTTGTGTCATGAGTCAACCCGTCCGTGACCCCGACGCACCGCAGCCCACTGCCTACGGGCAATTGCTGACCGTGGCGGACAGCATGCGCGCCTTCATGACCACCGCTGAACGGGTGGCGCGCACCGAGGCCTCGATATTGGTGCGTGGGCCCACCGGCTCGGGCAAGGAGCTGGTAGCCCGCCATATTCATGACCGCTCCCGACGTGCCAGCCGACCGTTTCACGCTATCAACTGTGCCGCTCTGTCACGGGAACTGATGGCATCGGAGCTGTTCGGTCATCGGCGGGGCGCTTTTACCGGGGCCAATCATGACCGCACCGGTCTGTTGCAACTGACCGATGGCGGCACCCTGTTTCTGGACGAAATCGCCGAGATGCCGCTGGATATTCAGGCCGGCTTGCTGCGCGTTTTGCAGGACCGGTGCTTTACCCCTCTGGGTTCCAGCGATGTGATCCATACGGATATCCGGCTGATTTCAGCCACGCACGAATCGCTGCGCAGCCGTGTCGCTGAGGGCCGCTTTCGCGAAGACCTGATGTACCGGATCCGGGTGGTACCCCTCTATCTCCCACCTTTGCGCGAGCGGACCGGTGATGTGGCCATGCTGATCCGAGATCGGCTGGAACAACTCAACAAGCGCGAAGAGCGAACCGTGGAAGCCCTGTCCGATGATGCCTGGCAGACGCTGCTCAGCTACCATTGGCCCGGCAATGTGCGCGAACTGGACAATGTCATGACTTATGCCCACGCCATTGGCGAGGGCAAGACGATACAACTGGCTGACCTGCCGCCCGAGCTGCGCGGTGAAGCACCGCCGGACGAAGCCTGGTCGCCCGTAAAAGCGTCCGAGCGTGAGCAGATTCTGGCGTTGCTGCAGCGCTTTTCCGGGCGTCGTCAGGCTGTAGCCGAGGCCATGGGCATTTCCCGCGCCACGCTCTGGCGGCGCATGAAGACGCTCGGGCTTGATTGAAGGTTATGTCCACTTCAGACCTGCTTCAACGACTGCGCCACTGGATGCCTGTTTTCCAATGGCTGCCCGGTTATCAAAAAAATTATCTTCGCGGCGATGTGCTGGCAGGCGTAACCGTGGCCATGATGCTGATACCACAGGCCATGTCCTATGCGCTGCTTGCCGGTCTCCCGCCCTATGTCGGCCTGTATGCCTCGGTTGTTCCGCTGTTGCTGTATGCCGTGTTTGGTACCTCGCGCGAGTTGGCCGTAGGCCCGACGGCGCTGCAGGCCCTGCTGGTGGCCAGTGGTCTGGCGGTGCTGGCGGATGGCAGTGCCAGCCAGTATCTGGCGCTGGCGGTCATGTTGGCGCTGATGGTGGGGATCATCGAATTGCTGATGGGCCTGGCCCGCCTGGGTTATCTGGCCAACTTTTTGTCGCAGCCGGTGATTTCCGGGTTTACCAGTGCGGCGGCCCTGATCATCGGGTTCAGTCAGTTGCAGCACCTGATCGGTGTTGATCTGCCGCGCACCGACAATCTGCTGGCACTGATCTGGATGACACTGCAGCAGTGGCAGGCGTTGAACCCGGTCGCCCTGCTCATCGGGGCCGGCAGTATCGGCTTGCTGGTGGTGTTGCGCTGGCTGAACCCACTGATACCAGGCCCCTTGCTGGGGGTTGCAGTGGCCACCCTGGTGGTCTGGTTGCTGCGTCTCGACAGTCAGGCTGGGGTCGACATTGTGGGCGTGGTGCCGTCAGGCTTGCCGACACCGGCTTTTCCAGTCGTTGAATGGAGTCTGGTGGTAGATCTCGTGCCGATCGCGCTGACCATTGCCCTGATCGGACTGGTCGAAAGCATTGCCGTGGCCCGGCGCATCGCCAACGAGCACGGCTATGATGTCAGCCCCGACCGAGAACTGGTCGCCCTGGGAGTTGCCAATATGGGCGCGGCGCTCAGTCAGGCCATGCCGGTGACAGGGAGTTTCAGCCGCTCGGCGGTCAATACCCGGGCCGGAGCCCGCACCGGGCTGGCCGGTATCATTACTGCCGGCATGATCGCCGCTGTGTTGCTGGCCGGAACCTCTCTGCTGCACTTCATACCCACCGCAGCGCTGGCGGCGGTCATCATGGTCGCGGTGGCGGGTCTGCTCGATTTTCGAATTGTCGGACGCCTGTGGCGCGTGCGGCGGGATGATCTGGTCATGTGGGCCATTGCCTTCGGTGGCACCCTGTTGTTGGGTGTGCAAACCGGTATTCTGCTGGCCATTGTGGCCTCTCTGCTGTGGTTTGTGGTGCGTACGACGCGGCCACACTATGCGGTGATGGGCCGCCTGCCGGACAGCGCGGCTTATCGCAATATCGATCGCTATCCCGAGGTTGTAACCTATCCCGGCGTGCTGATCGTGCGCTTCGACGCCCAGTTCTACTTCGGCAATGTGGCCTTTTTGAGGGATACGCTGCGCCGCCTCGAGGTCGAGCAGGCGACACCGGTGCGCGCGGTCGTGCTGGATGCGGCCGCAGTCAACCAGCTCGATTACTCGGCCGATGTCATGCTGCATGAACTGCTCCGAGACTATCGGTCCCGAGGTATCGGTCTCTTTCTGGCCAACGTCAAGGGGCCGGTCCGAGACGTGATGGTCCGCAGTGGCTTTGTCGCGGCACTGGGTGAACAGCGTTTTTTCATCAGCACCGAGGATGCGGTGCAGGCGGCACGAGAGTGGGCTGAAGGCACGACAGCGTGACTGACCACTTGCAACCTTGTTGCAACATAATTAAACATCATCGGGTGATGACGTCCGGTGGGAGCTCATAACCCATTGATAAATAGAGCGAAATAAAGTTGGCATGAGGTTTGATTAGGTTCCTGCAAGCGCATTTTTTCGCGATCAGGAGACCACCACATGCCACTTTCCCCGCAGTCCCTTGACTGGGTGGCCACAGAGCAGATTATCCGCCAGGTACCCTGTACCTGCGTTGACGGCAGAACCGCAGGCCATCGTTTCAGTGCGGTCGGAGGTAGCCTCGGCGTAATTCTGGCAGTACTGAACGAGTATCAGGTGCAGAGTGATCGGATGCTCTCCGATGCAGCCGTGTCCGAGGCACTGACACTGTTTGCAGATCGTATTGGCCCGGTATATCTGCACTCCGACACCCACGCCATGAACGCCATCATAGCGCGTATGGGTCTGCCGTCTGAGACGACACCGGGCTCCCTCAGCCAGTCACAGCAGCGCTCGTTCATCGAACTGGCCAGTCAGGCCGACTATCAGGGGTGCGGTCACCTGCGTCTGCTGCTGACCCAATCCAGCGCCTATGCGATGAGCGCCGCTCTGGTGGAGTCAGCCCTCCGTGTTGTACTCAGACTCTGGTTTGCCGGCCAAGCCGGTGTCGTCTTTGACATTCTGCAGGGCGACCATGCCGAGTCGGGGGTTGTGGTGATCGATCGCCAGACGTCGAGGCCGCTCAATGAAACAACGCCTCTGACAGACGCACCCGATCAGTTTTTCTGTCATCGGCCTCTAAAACATGAACTGATTCGCCGCTTTGTAGCCGAACTGCAGCAATGCGGCTGGACGACTTTCTCGTCCGAATCGGCCGAGCGCATCGCCAGCGACCATGACAAGGCTGCGGATTTGACGCTTTCGGTTTTGGCCGCTCAGCTGCCTGTTGAACATCTGACTCTGTGAGGCCATGACATGTCTACCCCTCTGACAACACGCATCAAGTACTGGATACCGGCTCTGACCTGGTTGCCGGGGTATCAGCGCCAGGATCTGCGCGGCGACCTTGTTGCCGGCATTACCGTGGCCATGATGCTGATTCCGCAGGCCATGTCCTACGCCATGCTGGCCGGTCTGCCACCCTATGTGGGGCTTTATGCCTCGGTGATCCCGCTGATCATCTATGCTCTCTTCGGCACCTCCCGCCAACTGGCGGTCGGACCGGTGGCGATGGTGGCACTGCTGGTGGCCAGCGGCGTCGGCGCGCTGGCCGAGGTGGGGTCTGCCCATTACATCGCGTTGGCTGTGCTGCTGGCGCTGATGGTGGGGGTGATTCAGTTCGGCATGGGCATCTTTCGTCTTGGCTTCCTGACCAACTTTCTGTCCCATCCGGTGATTTCCGGCTTTACCAGTGCGGCTGCATTGATTATCGGTTTCAGTCAACTGCAGCATCTGATCGGTCTGTCATTGCCGAGAACTGAAAACATTGCCGTGCTGGCCTGGGCGGCTGCCACCCAGTGGGCCGACATCAACATTGCCACCTTGAGTATTGGCCTTGGCGGTGTCGCCGGTCTGCTGCTGCTCAAGCGCCTGAACCCGCTGTTACCGGGGGCCATGATTGTGGTGGTGATTGCCACGCTTGCAGTCTGGCTGCTGGGGCTCGACGAACACCATGGTGTTCATATCGTCGGGTCTGTGCCGGCCGGATTCCCCGAACTGTCGGCGCCGTCGGTCAATACGGCGGACATGATGGATCTTCTGCCCATTGCCATCACCATCGCCTTTATCGGTTTCGTGGAGAGCATAGCGGTGGCCAAGAAGATCGCTGCCGAAAAGCGATATGATGTAGATCCCAACCGTGAGCTTGTCGGTCTGGGTCTGGCCAACATAGGGGCTGCATTTTTCAAGGCCATGCCGGTCACCGGGGGCTTCAGCCGAACGGCAGTCAACCGCAATGCCGGGGCCAACACGGGTCTTGCTTCCATCATTACCGCGGTGCTGATCGGCCTTGCGTTGCTTTTGGCCACACCGCTGTTCTATTACATCCCCACAGCAGCGCTGGCCGCGGTAATCATGGTTGCAGTGGCTGGCCTGATCGACACGCACGAGGTGAAACATCTGTGGCAGGTCAAGCGGGACGACCTGACCATGCTGGGGATTGCGTTCTTCGCCACCCTGATCCTGGGCGTCAAGGTCGGTATCTTTGTGGCCGTGGGTGCCTCCATGGTTTGGTTCGTCGTCCGCACGACACGCCCCCACTATGCCATTCTGGGGCGAGTACCGGGGACTCGGGTCTATCGGAACCTGAAGCGCGTGCCGGATGCGGAAACCACCCCCGGCGTGCTGGCCATCCGCTTTGATGCCCAGTTCTACTACGGCAATGTGTCCTTTCTGAAAGAGACCATTCGCGCAGCGGAACAGCAGATGAATACGCCGCTGCAGGCGGTGGTGCTGGATGCATCGTCCATCAACCAGTTGGACTCGTCGGCAGACACCGCGCTGCATGAGCTGCTGGATGACTATCGCCGGCGCGGTGTCGACCTTTTCGTGGCCAACGTGAAGGGCCCGGTGCGCGATGTCATGGAGCGCAGCGGCTTCGTGCAGAAGCTTGGCGCGGACCACTTCTACCTGACCACTGATGAAGCGATGCAGGCGGCAGAAAATACAACATCAGCTTGAAATATTAGATAAAACTAATATAATGGTTAACATAGCGTACAACGCACTTAATTGCCCCAATCAGGGGATGGAGAGAGCATCATGAGCAACATCGATATCAAGACCTTCTACGATGAAGCAACCAACACACTGACCTATGTCGTGTCCGATCCGACCACCCGCGATGCGGTCGTGATCGACCCGGTACTGGACTACAACCCCATTGGCAGCAAGGTCTCTGACGAGTCCTATCAGCAAGTGGTGGACTACATCCAGGCCAACGACCTGACCCTGCACTATGTGCTGGAGACCCATGCCCATGCCGATCACCTGAGTTCCAGCCAGTTGTTCCGGGATGACTTCCCGAGCGTCAAGGTCGCCATCAGTGAGCGTATTCGCGGTGTGCAGGAAGTCTTCAAGGGGGTCTACAATCTGGGTGAGGCCTTTGTCACCGATGGCCATCAGTTCGACTATCTGATCGAGGATTTTGAAGAACTGAAAGCCGGCAGCCTGACCATCAAGGCGCTGCCGACACCCGGGCATACTCCCGCCTGTGCCTCGTTCCTGATCGAGGATGCCGTTTTCACCGGTGATGCGCTGTTCATGCCGGATTTCGGGACCGGACGCTGTGATTTCCCGGCCGGTGACGCCAAAACCCTGTACAAGGGCGTGGTCGAGAATCTATACAGCCTGCCGGATGACACCAGAGTGTTTGTCGGTCATGACTATCAGCCAGGGGGTCGCGAAGTTGCCTATGAAAGTACCATTGGCGAGGAAAAGGCGAGCAATATCCAGTTGCGTGCCGACACCACGGAAGACGAGTTCGTGCAGTTCCGGGAAGGCAAGGACAAGACACTGGCCGCACCGAAGCTGATTTATCAAAGCATCCTGGTGAACATCGATGCCGGACATCTGCCGGCTCAGGAAAGCAACGGCAAGCGTTATCTGAAGATACCGCTGAATATCCAGACAGCCTGAGGGGGCACTGCTGATGGAAATCGTGAACTTTACACCCATTCCCGCTTTTGTAGGCGGGGCTCTTATCGGGCTCTCGGCCGCGCTGTTGCTGTGGGCCAAGGGCCGTGTAGCGGGGATTTCCGGTATCGCCGGTGGCATTATCTACCCGGCCAGGGGTGACATGGACTGGCGCATTGTCTTTGTGGTCGGCCTGATTCTGGGCGGCTTCATCTATCAGTGGGTCGGTCTCGGCGCCGGTGTCAGCCATATCGAGGCCGTGGTGGATACGCCCCTGCTGATCATCGCCGGTCTGCTGGTCGGTATCGGAACCACCATCGGAGCCGGATGCACCAGTGGCCACGGTATCTGCGGTCTGGCCCGACGCAGTCCGCGTTCACTGGTGGCGACCCTGAGCTTCATGGCCAGCGCCATTGTGACTGTTTTCATCGTTCGCCATGTGATCGGAGGCTGACCCCATGAGCAATTTACCAAGACTGCTTGCGGCGCTCGCGGCAGGCGTACTGTTCGGCTTCGGTCTGTCCGTGGCACAAATGATCGACCCGGCCAAGGTCGTGAACTTTCTGGACCTCTTTGGCACCTGGGATCCGTCGCTGGCCTTTGTCATGGGCGGTGGGTTGCTGGTGAATGCCATTGCCACCCCGTTCATTCTCAGGCAGCAGAAGCCGTTGTTTACGGAGTTCTTCCAGATACCCACCCGCAGCGACATCGATGCACGTTTGGTGGGCGGCGGTGTACTGTTCGGAGTCGGCTGGGGTCTGGCCGGTTACTGTCCCGGCCCGCTGCTGACCTCGCTGAGCTTCGCCAACATGGACATAGTGACCATAGTGGTGGCATATCTGGCAGGTACTTTTGCTACCCGCTGGGTGCTCAACCGACCGGCCATGGCGGTGGCTTGACGGCCTGATTCCGGATACACGGTCTCAAGTTATTGTCCGGAAAGCCGACTATAATCAACGTATCGGTTTTTTGGACTAGTCTGTCAAGGGCTCTTTCCTTGCTGTAGAGGGCGCTCGGCAGGCGGCATTGAGGCATTCAGGATGACAAATCTATTCGGGCTCTCCCGGGCCAGACTGGAAGCAATACTGAGCAACTATGACTCAGCAGCACACAGACTGATGTCGGCCGTTGTTTTGCTGATGTGGGTGCTGACGCTGGTATACGGGTGGATTGGCAACCAGGGCATGCTGGCCCTGGTGCTGGGCAGCCTGATCGCCGGCCTGATGCTGGTACTGTCCGAGGCGCTGCGCCATCCTGTCCTTTCGCCGAACGGCATCGCTGTGCTGTTGATGGCGCAGGTGTCCCTGCAGGTGCATTTGCTGGGTGGCATGATAGAAGCCCACTTCGGCTATTTTGCGATGCTGGCCATTCTGCTGGTCTATTTCCGCATACTGCCGCTGATCGCGGCGGCTGCCACGGCAGCTGTTCTACATCTGGTGATGCATTTCCTGCAATCAGCAGGTTACCCGGTGCTGCTCTTCCCGCAGGGCGAACATTCTCTGCCCATTGTCATGTTTCATGCCTTTTATGTGGTTCTCCAGACCGTGTTTCTGGTCATCCTGGTGATGATCGGCCGACCACTGATGGAGTTGGCGCGGGGGGTTGTAAACCTGACCGGGCACATGTTGCACGGAGACGGTTCGATTGACCTGTCAGTATTGTCGGGAAGTCAGGGTAATCCGATTCTGGAACGTCTGCATCGGACGTTTCGTGCCATTGATCAAGCTGTCAGCAGGATATCCGAGAATTCCGGACAATCACGTCAGCAGCTGGAATCACTGCGCGATAATACCGCGGGTGCCAGCGCCCACTCTGACGATGTCAATGATCGAGTTCAGCAGATCGAGTCGTCTGTCCGGGACATGGATCAGTCATTCCGCCAGGTTGCCAATCAGACCCAGGAGGCGGCGAGCCGGGCCAGTGAAGCCAGCGAATCATGGCAGAACCTGGGTGGAAAGATGGATGAAACCAGTCAGACCATACAGCACTTGGCGACGGCACTTACTGGCACGGACAAAGTGGTACAGCAGCTGGTGGAAGACTGCGGTGCAGTCAGCAAGGCAGTCAGCGATATCGAGGGAATTGCCGAACAGACCAATCTGCTGGCGCTGAATGCTGCCATCGAGGCGGCGCGGGCTGGCGAGCAGGGGCGCGGATTTGCCGTGGTGGCAGACGAGGTGCGTCAGCTGTCACAGCGCACGCAGGAGTCTACCCATGCCACAGGCGCCATCATGGAGCGCTTGCTCAGCGGTGCCAGTGAGGCCTCGAAGGCCATGCAGGACAGCCAGGAGAAGGCAACGCTTACAGTGTCCCAGTCCGGGGTCCTGCAATCAACCATGCAGGGCATACAGGCAGCCATCGAGGCCATCAATGACATCAACCAGCAGATCGCCGTAGCCGCCGAAGAGCAGAGTCAGGTGGCCGGAGAGATCAGTGGTCAGGTTGATCAGATTGTCGACGCAATGCAGCAGCAATCCGAGATCCGCCAGGCCAATCGCAAACTGCTGACCGAACTGGAGGCCGGATTCGAATCACTGGAAGCCACGATCGGTCTGTTCAAGGCCTCAAGGCCGACGAGCCTCAAATAACAGGGTTTTGCGAGAGCCGTCTGAGAAGGTCAGCGTGATTTCGTATTCGGCACCCGGCTCCAGTGGGTTTTTCAGGTTGACCAGCATCAGATGGTCGCCACCCGGGGCCAGTGCGTGACTGCCCTGAGGGGGTATCTCGATGGCGAGGATGCGCTGCATCGACATCATGCCATCCTCTCCAATGCTCATCGTATGCAACTCTGAAGACGCAGCGAGGTCTGTTTCGAAACCCACCACGGCCACCGGTTCGTCACTGCGATTGTGCAGCGTGAGATATCCAGCCAGGTTGCGCTGCACAGTTGGCCCGGCACGCAACCAGGGGTCTTCGACTTCGACAGAGGCTGCCTGGTCTGCCATCAGCGGCGGGCTGGTCAACAACAGGCAAGCCAGCAATGCAGGCATCAGTTTGCGCATGAACATCAGATCAGTTGCCTTATGCGAGCCAGAATGGCGGTATAGGGGTCATCATAGCTGAAAATATCCGCCACCTGACCATCCGGGCCCAGCAAATAGGTGCGTGTCGTGTGCTCGACCAGGTACTCGAGATCCGAGTCAGGCGTGTCGACAAAATAATAGGTAGCAAAGAACTTGCCGGTCATCTCGTCAATGACAGACTTGCTGCTGGTGGCACCCACAATACGCGGGTGGAAGAAGTCGGTGTATTCGGCCAGTGTTTCCAGATCGTCCCGATCCGGATCCACACTGACAAACAGCCCGCTGACCCGCTCCAGTTCTTCGTCACTCAGTTCCGCCAGCACCTGGCGCTTGGTGGCCAGGCTGGCCAGGCAATAGTCCGGGCAATGGGTGAAACCGAAAAACAGCATCACGGCCTGGCCGGCAAAATCGTCGCGACTGATGGGGCCGTCCAGAGTTTCCAACTGAAAATCACCGCCCACGGCACTGAAATCCCGTTCCGGCTCCGGCTCTGGCATATAGGCCGGAAGAATGAAGTAGATGAAGACCAGAGAAAACGCGGAAAACGCAGCCGCCATTACCAACAGTTTTTTCATGGTGAGAATGATCTCGCTCAAGTCATGATGATCGTGCGTCTGACCCGGACGGCGCTGGAAGGTTCCAGTGCTCGACGGGGTGCAGCCTCGCGAGAGCGCATGGTATCACAGCCCTCGCGGCTCTCCCGTCAGTGCAGCGTCAAGCCATCAGGTGCCGCAGAAGGTCTGATAGACGCGCTCGGAAGGCGCAGCGGGCTGTCCATAATGCGACCGCTCCCCCTCGGGATCGAAAGGCGACGTCACGGCTGCCAGCAACTTGTCGAAGACGGAAAAGTCATTGTTGTCTTCGGCCGCCCGAATGGCCTCTTCGACGCGGTGATTGCGCGGGATAACAGCCGGACTGGCGCCTTGAATACGAGCCGCAGCCGTGTCTGCAGGTGTGCCTTCGGTATGCAGCCTGGCAAGCCAACGGTCCCGCCAGGTGCGGACAGCACCGGTATCGGAAAACAGCTCATCCAGTGCTGCCGGATCTTGCGCCAGATTGGCCAGCCCGCGCCAGCTGAGGGTGAAATCGGTGCTGTCTGCGGCCATCAGGGCCAGCCAGTCATCCGCCAGCGCGAGGTCATCATCCTCGGCAGACGCAAGGCCAAGTTTGCGCCTCAGAATCTCAGCCCGGTGCAGTTCATAACGTTGCGGGAAGTCGGCAATTATCTCCCTTATGTCCTCCAGTTGACTATCGGGGTTGGACGACAGCGTCAGCAGCGCTTCGGCCAGACGCGCCAGGTTCCATTGCGCTATGCCGGGCTGATTGCGATAAGCGTAGCGTCCACCCTGATCGATGGAGCTGAACACCTGCTCGGGCCGGTAGCCTTCCATGAAGGCGCAGGGGCCATAGTCGATGGTTTCGCCACTGAGCGTGGTGTTGTCGGTATTCATCACCCCATGGATAAAGCCGAGGCTCATCCAGTGGGCAATGAGTCTGGCCTGGCGGTCAGCTACAGCTTCAAGTAATGCGGGGATGGGGTCCGGGCTCTCGGCCACCTCCGGGTAGTGTCTTTGCAGCGTGTGCTGCAGCAGGGCGTCCAGGGCTTCGTGATCTTCTCTGGCGGCAAAGTACTGGAAGGTGCCGATGCGAATATGACTGGCGGCCACACGAGTCAGAATGGCTCCGGGCGCCCATTGTTCACGCGCGACCCGGTCGCCGGTGGTGACGGCAGCCAGGGCGCGGGTGGTCGGAACACCCAGAGCCTGCATGGCTTCGCTGACCAGATATTCGCGCAACACTGGCCCCAGTGGCGCCAGACCATCACCACCGCGTGAAAACGCCGTGCGACCCGAGCCCTTGAGCTGGATATCAAAGCGCCGCCCCTCCGGGTCGATCACTTCGCCCAGCAGCAGAGCCCGCCCGTCACCCAGTTGCGGGACAAACTGGCCGAACTGGTGGCCGGCATAGGCCTGGGCGATGGGGTCGGCCCCGGACAACAGCGCCTGTCCACTGAATACAGCCGCCAACTCAGCGTCATCCAGGGCACTTTCGGTCGCCCCCAGCGCTGCAAACAGGGTCCGATTGACCCGGATCAGCGACGGATCAGATACTGCCGCCGGTGCGCTGCGCTTGAACAGTTGGTCTGGCAGTCGGATGTAGCTGTTGTCGAAGTTGAGCTTCAGCATCGCGTGTATCCGCAAGATGAAAAATGGGGTGGTCAGGGTGCCACAGGTGCCGGGTCGCTGGCCACCAGACAGTCCCGGCCCGCGGACTTGGCCTGATACAAACGCCGGTCCGCGATTTCCAGCAGATCATCCAGGGTGACGTCTGTCGAGGCAATTTCTTCGTTGCTGACCAGTCCGGCACTGACCGTGATGCCCATACTGACCCCGTCGACATCTGTCTGCTGAGTACGGATGGCGCCCAGAATACGATCAACCGCGCTGATGGCTTCCGGGGCGGGAACATCATGCATCACCAGCAGGAATTCTTCGCCGCCATAGCGCACCAGCACATCCTGAGTCCGGGACTCGGCGCGCAATGTCTCTCCCAACACCTTGAGCACTTGATCGCCCGTCAAGTGACCGTAGCGGTCATTCAGGGGTTTGAAGTGATCAATGTCAATGAGTACCAGGGTCAAGGTGCCGGACCCTTCATGCACCTGAGATAGCCACTTCGGAGCCTGCAGACTGAGGTAGCGACGATTGTACAGGCCGGTCAGCGGGTCGGTCAGGGTATCTCGTGTCAGTGCGGCCTCCTGGTCAATGCTGGCCAGCGATTCCGCCAGCAGATGGGCCACGATCTTGAGCTGGCTGCCCAGTTGCTGGGGCCACGACCGAGGACGCAGTGAGTCGAAACCGAAAAACCCGGTAAAAGCCGGGTTGCTGTTGACCGGGATGAGCATCAGCGAGCGGACGCCGGACCCCAGCAGCAGTTCCTTGTCGTTGCCCGCCTCGTCCGGGGCCTCCTGCACATCCTGTACGATAAAAGGCTGTCCCTGCTCCAGCATCACGCGCTGTTGCTCGGCCAGCCAAGGAATTGAGCCCAGTTCGGTATGTTGCAGGTCTTGCTTGGCGGGAGCCACCCCGGGCGCGCACCATTCATGGGTATTGACCTCATAGGTGCCGTCTTCGGAATAGCGAAACAGGTACGCCCGGTCGGCGCCCAGATGCTGGCCGAACAACTCCAGCATCCGGTCGATTCGGGCATCAATATTGCTCTGACTGGCGCTGGCAAAATCAGCCGAGGTATTGGCGATCAGACGATGGAACTGGCCCTCCAGAGCGAGGTCGCGCTGCAGATCCTTGTGTTCAGTGATGTCGATGCAGGTGCCGACCGAGACGGTCTCTCCGGCCAGGGGTACCGCATCCACTGAAAGCTCGACCCAACGGGTTGCGCCCTCGCGCGTCACAATGCGGAACCGGTAGTCGCCGGGCACCTCGTCCCCCGACTGGCGCATGCGTGCACGCCGCCGCACCAGCGCCCGATCGGCCGGGTGCACCAGGCGCGGGAACTCCATCTGCAGCAAGTCTTCTTCCGAGTAACCGGTCAGCCGGCTCATGGCTGGATTGACGACCTCCAGCGACTCTCCACGCACCATAAAGATGCCGGCGCTGGTTTTGTCAGACAGGGTGCGAAACAGTTGCTCTCGGGTATTCAGTTCTCGGGTTTTTAGCCCCACTTCCCGCCGCAGCCGCTGACTCTGGGTCCGCAGCAGGGCTACATAAAGCAGTATCAATATCAGGAACAGTGCCCCGGCCAGCCAGATTGACCAGTCAGGCAGTTCCGTGGCGGCTGCCTGTGCGAGGGCGGATTGAGGCAGGCACGCACAGGCAGCGGCAGGCTTGACTTTACCAGCCTGACAATGACGTGACATCCGGCTCCCGCGCGAGCGGGAGCCGGCTGAACTGAATGGCCCTTGTGGCAGGCCTGTGTGCGATGCAGTCAAATGACACCCGAAACTGAACTACGGTCAACCACCTCTACACTATAGGGGACTTTGTCCGATAAAACCGCTTCCTGATGGCAATAAAATCGTACCGGCCCTGACTGAGGCTACCTTCAGTCGCGCCAGGCCTCCGGGCTGGGGCAGCTGCAGACCAGGTTGCGATCGCCAAATACGTTGTCGACCCGATTGACCGCTGGCCAGAATTTGGCGTCTTTCAGTCCGGGCACGGGGAAGGCACCGCATTCCCGACTGTAGGCGCGATTCCAGTCTTCCAGTAGATCAGCCTGGGTATGCGGCGCCCGAACCAGCGGATTGTCATCAGCCGGCCAGTCGCCATTGATGACCTGATCGATTTCGCGGCGAATGTGTTGCATGGCCTCTATGAAACGGTCCAGCTCCGCCACTGATTCCGACTCCGTCGGCTCTATCATCAGAGTGCCGGGCACCGGGAAGGACATGGTGGGCGCGTGGAATCCATAGTCCATGAGGCGTTTGGCCACGTCTTCTTCCGTAATGCCGCTGGCCGCCTTCAGCGGGCGCAGGTCGATAATGCATTCGTGCGCCACGCGGCCCTGCTCGCCTCGATACAAAACGGGATAATGGTCGGCCAGGCCCTCGGCAATATAGTTGGCACTGAGAATGGCGATCTCGGTACTGCGCTGCAGTCCGCCCTGACCCAGCATCCGGTTGTACATCCAGGTAATGGGCAGAATGCCGGAAGATCCGAAGGGGGCTGCAGACACGGCGCCTTCAACAGTCTCCTGATCGCAGTGATGGCCGGGCAGATAAGGTGCCAGGTGAGCCCGCACACCGATCGGCCCCATGCCGGGACCGCCGCCACCATGCGGAATGGCGAAGGTCTTGTGCAGGTTCAGGTGCGACACATCCGAGCCCAGATCGGCCGGCTGTACCAGGCCAACCTGGGCGTTCAGATTGGCGCCGTCCATATACACCTGACCGCCCTGTGCGTGAATCACCTCACACAGGTCACGCACCCCGGCTTCAAACACGCCGTGGGTGGAGGGGTAGGTGATCATGCAGGCGGACAGTTTGTCGCCTGCCTGTTCCGCCTTGGCGCGCAGGTCGGCCATATCGACATTGCCGTTGTCGTCGCAATCTACAATGACCACTTGCAGACCCATCATGGCCGCAGACGCCGGATTGGTGCCGTGTGCGGAGGCGGGTATAAGGCAGATGGTGCGATCGCTTTCGCCCTGCGCCTCCTGATAGCGGCGGATGGCCAGGAGTCCGGCATATTCTCCCTGAGCGCCGGAATTAGGCTGCATGGAAATGGCATCATAGCCGGTGATGGCCTTGAGCTGTTCTTCCAGTTCCAGCAGCAATTGCTGATAGCCCCGAGTCTGTGCACGTGGCGCAAAGGGATGGATCTGGGCGAACTCGGGCCAGGAGACCGGCTGCATTTCCGCCGCCGCATTCAGCTTCATAGTGCAGGAGCCAAGCGGAATCATGCCGTGCACCAGCGAGTAGTCCCGGTTTTCGAGCCGCTTGATGTAGCGCATCATCTCGGTTTCGCTGTGATACTGGTTGAAGACCGGGTGCGTCAGCACCGCATCGGTGCGGCGCTCGCGCTTACTAAGCCCTGGCGCGCCCGGCGTGGCCACCAGATCAGCATCCAGGCGACTGACCTCCAGTCCATGACCGGCGCCCAGTACCACCTCAAACAGAGCCTGTACATCATCAGCCGTGCAGGTCTCATCCAGGCTGATGCCATACCGAGTCTGCTGACCGGTGCGTTGAATCAGACGCAGATTGAATTGCTTTTCTTCCGCCCGAGCCTGCACGTCAGCGTCGGCGGTGAAGCTGATCGTATCGAAGAAGCGAATCGGCACCTCGATGCCTTTCTGTTGCAGGCCGGCGGCGAGAATGCAGGTCAGGCGGTGCACGCGCTCGGCCTGCCGGCGCAGCCCTTCAGGGCCGTGCCAGACGGCGTAAAAGGAGGCCATGTTGGCGAGCAGAGCCTGTGCCGTGCAGATATTGGACGTCGCTTTTTCGCGCCGGATATGCTGTTCGCGGGTCTGCATGGCCATGCGCAGCGCGGTATGACCGCGACTGTCTCTGGACACTCCGATAATGCGCCCTGGTACCTGCCGCTTGTGCGGCTCGCGAGTGGCAAAGAAGGCCGCATGTGGCCCACCGTAACCCATGGGGACACCGAAGCGCTGGGCCGAGCCGAAGACGACATCGGCGCCCAGCTCTCCCGGAGAGCGCAGCAGCAGCAAAGCCAGAAGATCCGAAGCAACGGTGGTCATGGCATTCTGCGCCTGCGCGGCTGCAATCAGCGGTTGCAGGTCACGTACCCTGCCCGACGAGCCGGGATACTGGAACAGGGCACCAAAGATGGGCTGTTCACCTACCTTTTCGGCGTCCTCGACGATCAGTTCGATATCGAAATAACGCGCCCGAGTGCGCAGCACATCGAGTGTCTGCGGGTGCACATCGGCATCGACAAAGAAGGCGCGGCTCTTGTTCTTGCGGTTGGCGCGCAGGCACAGTGCCATGGCTTCAGCCGCCGCCGTGGCTTCATCCAGCAATGAGGCATTAGCCAGGTCCATCCCGGTAAGGTCCATCACCATCTGCTGGAAGTTCAGCAGCGCTTCCAGACGGCCCTGGGAAATTTCCGGCTGATAGGGGGTGTAGGCGGTATACCAGGCCGGGTTTTCGAGCACATTGCGCTGGATGACCGGAGGCACCAGGGTCGGATAGTAGCCCTGGCCGATAAAACAGCGGTAGAGCTGGTTCTGCCCGGCAATACGCTGCAAGTCGGTTAGCGCTGCGATTTCCGTTTCACCGGCAGGCATGTTCAGAGCCTGTTGCATGCGCAGGGAGGACGGTATGGCCTCGGTGAGCAACTGAGCCATCGACTCCAGTCCGAGTGCATCCAGCATGGCTTTCTCGGCGGCTGTATCAGGGCCAATATGTCGCTGGCTGAAGGGCTCTGCCGCCAGCGCCGCTAGCGGCTGTAATGCAAACTCGGTCGGGGCGGTAACCAAGGCTTGATCCGGGTGGGCAGTGGTCGTCATGTCAGGCTTCCTCCCCCAGTGTCTTTTCATATTGCTCGGCACTGAGCAGAGTTGTCAGATCAGCACCCTCTGCCAGTTTCAGGCGCAGCATCCATCCGTCGCCATAGCAGTCTTCGTTGACGGTTTCCGGGGCGTCTTCGAGCGTCTCGTTGACCGCCAGCACAGTACCCGACAGAGGCGCATAGATGTCAGAAGCAGCCTTGACGGATTCGACCACAGCCATTTCTTCTCCGGCGGCTACTGAACGATCAATGTCGGGCAGCTCCAGAAAAACGATGTCACCGAGCGCCGCCTGAGCATGATCGGTAATGCCAATGGTCACGGTGCCATCATCATGGGGTCGGACCCACTCGTGGCTGGGTGTGAAACGTAGATCGGCGGGCAAATGGGCCATGTAGGCGACTCCAAAAGTGACAGAACTGGGATGGTCAGAAAGGCTAGCAGCATGATTTCTTGATCGCAACGTAAATTTCCTATAAGAAACAAAGGGCGTCCGAGTTGCCTGTCAGCGACGGTATACATTTCAACACCCGAGCTGCTATGTAATACTTGGACACATCCACTGCCAGCATCAGGAACCCGTATTGTGAGTATGGCTGACGAGCCGCATTTTCTGCGTGACGAGCGCAAGCGCACTCTGGAAGTGAAGCACGGCAACGGCGGCAGTGAGGCCACTCTGCAGCCCTTGCAACTGGGTGAGCGGGTTCGTGCGATCCGGCTGGGCAAGAATCTGACTCTGGAAGAAGCCAGCAAGTTGACCGGGCTGGCGCGTTCGACCCTGTCCAAGATCGAGAATGAACAGATCTCTCCCACCTTTACCGCCGTCAACAAGCTGGTCCACGGGCTGGGCATTGATCTGCCGCAGCTGTTCTCGCAGCCCAGCCCGGGCGCCCAGCCCAGCGGGCGCCGCGAGATTACGCGGCGCGGTGAGGGCAAGCCTCATCCTACGGCCACCTATGAGCACGAGTTGCTGGCCACCACTCTGATGCGCAAAAAGATGGTGCCCTTCGTCACTCGCGTTCATGCGCGCAGCTTTGACGAATTCCCCGAATGGGTTCGGCACGATGGTGAAGAGTTTCTTTATGTGCTGTCGGGCACCATTTGGTTCTACACCGAGTTCTATGAGCCGGTGGAGATGCAGGCGGGTGACTCGGCCTATTATGACTGCACCATGGGACACGCTCTGGTATCCGCCAGCCCGGAGGATGCCACTGTACTCTGGGTTACGGCCTGATCACGCTCTCCTTTTGCCAAAGCCTGGTCGCAAACAGACTCGTCAGGGGAAACCTGTGTTTCCTATTGGAAATATTGCCGCATTTACGGCATGATGAGCCTACTCTGAACCAATCCATCGAGGTGCACCATGTCCAGTCAGGCTGATCTGGCAACCACACCACTTACCGTATTGCATGAAGAACTGGGTGGCCGCCTGGTGCCTTTCGCAGGCTATTCCATGCCGGTGCAGTTTCCTGCCGGTGTCAAGCAGGAGCACCTGCATACTCGCGAGCAGGCAGGGCTGTTTGATGTCTCCCACATGGGGCAGTTGTGGTTGACTGGCCCGGATATGGACAAGGCACTGGAAGCCCTGATTCCGGCTGATATTTGCGGCCTGAAAGAGGGAAGACAGCGCTACGGTCTGCTCACCAACGAGTCCGGTGGCATACTCGACGATCTGATGATCAGCCGCCATGCGGAAGGCTTCTATCTGGTGGTCAATGCCGCCTGCAAGCAGGCTGATATTGCCCACTTGCGCGCCATGCTGCCAGCCGGTGTGCACCTGGAAGAGATGACAGACAGGGCTCTGCTGGCCCTGCAGGGTCCGCAGGCCGAGGCGGCGCTGGCGGAACTGCAGCCGGCGGTCCGGGACCTGGTGTTCATGGACAATGTCATGCTCGATCTGATGGGTGAGCCCGCGATCATTTCGCGCAGCGGCTATACCGGTGAAGACGGTTATGAAATTTCCTGCCCGGCACACCTGGCCAGACAACTGGCCGAAACCCTGCTGGCCGACGAGCGGGTAAAACCGATCGGGCTGGGCGCGCGTGATTCATTGCGCCTGGAAGCCGGCCTGTGCCTGTATGGGCATGACATCGACACCGCCACGACACCGGTGGAAGCCAGCCTCAACTGGGCCATCGGCAAGGCACGCCGCTCAGGCGGCGAGCGTGCCGGCGGCTTCCCCGGTGCTCAGGTCATTTTGCCACAGCTGGCCAAAGAGCAACCGATCACGCGCCGCCGCGTGGGCCTTGAGGGTCAAGGCCGGGCGCCGGTGCGTGAAGGGTCCATCCTGCTCGATGCGCAGGGCAAGCGAATCGGTGCCGTTACCAGTGGTACTTTTGGGCCGAGCGTGGGAAAGGCGATCGCGATGGGTTATGTGTCAGCAGAGTTGGCCGAGCCAGGCACCGAAATCCAGGCCGAAGTTCGGGGCAAGCTGCTGCCGATGAGGGTCTGCGCAATGCCCTTCAAACGTGCGGACTACAAGCGCTGATTGCGCCACGTCGGTCAGCACTCGATCACATTGACTGCGAGACCTCCCCTGGAGGTCTCCTTGTACTTGTCCAGCATGTCCCTGCCGGTATCGCGCATGGTCTGAATGACCTTGTCCAATGAGACAAAGTGCTGGCCGTCGCCGCGCAGGGCCAATTGGGCTGCGTTGATGGCTTTTACCGCAGCGATCGCATTGCGCTCGATGCAGGGCACCTGCACCAGGCCGCCGATCGGATCGCAGGTCAGCCCCAGGTTGTGCTCCAGAGCGATTTCCGCGGCGTTTTCCACCTGCTCAACCGAGCCGCCCAGCACTTCGGTCAAGCCGGCGGCCGCCATGGCACAGGCGGACCCCACCTCACCCTGACAACCCACTTCAGCCCCTGAAATGGACGCATTCTGCTTGCACAGGGCGCCAATGGCAGCCGCTGTCAGCAGAAATGGCACCACATCCTCTTCCTGCACCGCATCACTGAAGTTCATGTAGTACATCAGTACTGCTGGAATGATGCCGGCCGCCCCGTTGGTCGGTGCTGTCACCATCCTGCCGCCGGCTGCGTTTTCTTCGTTGACGGCGAGGGCATACAGATTGATCCAGTCCATGGCGCTCAGGGTGCTGGTGATGATATTGGAGCGTTCCGCTCTCTGCAGGTCAGCATGGAACCGATAGGCGCGACGCCGAACCTCCAGCCCGCCAGGCAGGATGCCCTCGGTGCGCAGCCCGGTTTCCACACAATCGCGCATGGCCCGACAGATAGTACAGAGGCCGGACCGTATATCGGCCTCCGAGCGGCGCACCATCTCGTTGTCGAGCATGATCTGGCTGATCGGCTTGCCGGTTTGCTGGCAGATCGCCATTAGCTCTGACGCACTCCTGAAGGGATGAGGCACGGTTACAGCGTCAGCGAAGGCGCCATCCCGAGCCTCGGCCTCGGTCACAACAAAGCCGCCACCGACCGAGTAGAAAGTCTGCTGGCGCAGGCAGTAACGACCATCCCAGGCCGACAGGGTCAGGGCATTGGGGTGAAACGGCAGGGCACGATCGTCGAAGAGCAGATCCCGATCAAGATAGAAGGTCACGTTATGGCGTTGCAGCAGGGCCAGCGTGCCGGTTTCCCTGACCCGATCGACCAGACCCTGCATCCAGACCGGGTCGACCGTATCCGGAGCTTCACCGGCCAGTCCGGCCAGCACTGCGCGGTCTGTACCATGGCCGCGGCCAGTGGCACTGAGAGAACCGAAGAGCTTCACTTCAACCCGCGTGCACCGGTCCAGATCCGGGCCGTCGCCGAGGTCCCGAATAAAGGTGAGGGCTGCCCGCATCGGTCCGACCGTATGGGAACTGGACGGGCCAATACCGACCTTGAACAGGTCGAAAACGCTGATGTCCATTGCTGTGGCTCCTGCACTCAGCCCCTGACGGTCATGTCGCCAGAGGCAGAGTCGAAAAATGCATGATAACTGCAGACTAGCAGACGCACTTTCCCTCATTCAACAAAAAGTTTCCTATAGGAAACTTTTTGGGCAAGAGCATGACTGAAACAGACAACTCGGCCAGCGAGTTGGGTCAGCGAACCACGGTGACAGGGCAGTCTGCTCGCTCAGCCAGTCGTTGACTGACACTGCCAATCATCAGGCCACGCACCCTGGAGATGCCGCGGCTGCCAACTATGATCATCGGCTCATTTGCCTTCGCGGCATGCTCGATGATGGCCTCGGAGGAGTCACCTTCGAGCAGGACCTGGTCGCGTATTGCCTCGGCGTCAGAGCCAACAGCCTTGCGCATGGCGTCGAATACCTTTTTGGCATTTTGGTTGCGCAGCTTGTCGAACTCTTCCGGGTTGAGGTAACGGAGTTGCTCCTGAGTGGCAAATTCGGCCGGCATGCCGAACAGCTCGAAGGCATTGCGCGGAAACGCATAGAGCATGTCCAGTTTGGCACCGGTTGCCTTGGCGAGAGTGATGCCAAGACGCAATGCCTTGATTGAGCCCTCTGAGCCGTCAACGGGCACCAGCATGGTTTTCGGGGTCATGTCTGTCATTGCAGGCCTCCTTGAGTTGCAGCCTTGTTTCAGTATCTACCTCTCCCAGAGTAACCAGCCTGTGTTTGAATTCATTGATCCAGATCAGCAAGTGATCGTTACAACAGACCGTTGATAACCATACTGCTGCCGGTAGCCAGCAGTATGATGATGACAATGCGCTTGAACATTTTGGCCGACACCCTGTTGCGCACCGTCTGGCCAATCTTCATGCCCAGCAATGCCGGGGGCAGACAGGCGGCAGACAACAGCAGGTCGGAAGGGGCGATCAACCCGAAGGTGGTCAGGGCAATGGCAATAATGCCGGAACCAACGAAGAACATGATGCTGACGGTAAAGATAAAACCACCGGAACTGACCCCAGTTGCCAGCAGCGCCTGAATGGCCGGGAAACCGAAAAATGAAGTCAGCCCGCCCACGGTGCCACTGACCACGCCGGCGGTGCCCAGCACCACGGGTTGCCACCTGGGCGCGATATGCCAGGGGCGCAGCATCTGGCTGGCTACCACCAGCAGGATCATGACGCCGACGACGACGGCCAGTGAACCCGGATCCATGCGCGCCAGCAAGGGCACGCTGATCGTCAGTGCACCAAACAGGCCGGCAAGCAGCGGCCACACACGCAGCGCTTCCCGAGCATGCTGCCGTGCAGTGATGGCCTGCGCCAGATTGGTCAGTACCAGCGGGATGATGGCCCAGCCCATGGCCAGGGTGACGGGCGCCCCGGTCAACAGCGTCAGTGCGGGGATAGCAATCAACGGCATGCCGAAACCGGCGAGCCCCTTGACGATACCCGCAACAATGAAGATCAGTGCCAGCAGCAGGACAGCCCCGGCGGTCAGTTCAGTCATTTGGCCTCCAGTGAAAACGGGAGTTTACACCGCAGTTCAGCCCGTCGCACCCATTCGGCAGCGCGCTGCGGATTGGTTGGCTATACTCGGTCGCCATGAAGCCAGCAGGAGCGTCGACATGGCAAAAGTCGTATTGCACGGTTATTTCCGCAGTTCCACATCGTTTCGGGCGCGCATGGCGCTCAACCTCAAGGGTGTGAACTATGAGCAGGTGACCCATCACCTGCGCAAGGGTGAGCACAAGGGAGAGGACTATTTGTCATTAAACCCGCAGGGACTGGTGCCAAGCCTCGTCTGGTCAGACGGCACGGTGCTGACCCAGTCAATGGCGATTATGGAGTTCCTGGACGAGATCATTCCCGAGCCACCGTTGCTGCCGCGCGACCCTCTGGGTCGGGCCCGGGTGCGCAGCATTCTGCAGATGATCTGCTGCGACATTCACCCGGTGAACAATATGCGCGTGCTCAAGGCGCTGGGCAGTCGTTTCGGCGCTGATGAAGAGGCCGTCAGCAACTGGTTCACGCACTGGGTTGCGGAAACCTTCGGGCCGCTGGAACAGATGCTGGCCAGCAGCCGGGAGACGGGACGCCAGGTGCATGGCGATCAGGTTACGATGGCTGATCTGGGGCTGGTCAGCCAGGTGTTCAACAACCGTCGCTTCGGTGTGTCACTGGACCCCTATCCGACGATCGAGGGCATCTTCGAGCGCACCGTGATCCTGCCGGAAATCGAACGGGCGATTCCTGCCAACCAGCCGGATGCGGAATAGGCGCACAGATCGGCGGGAGGTCCTGGTTTCTACTTGATCTCGGCAGCTCCGAGAAGCTGCTGCAGGTCCAGCAGCGGAGTTGGGTGGGCAAAATAGAAGCCCTGCAGACCATCACAGTCATTCTCGATCAGCCAGTTGGCCTGGGCTTCTGTCTCCACGCCTTCGGCAATCACTTCCAGCTTCAGTTGATGGGCCATATTGATGATGCTACTGGTGATGGCCGCATCATGCGGGTTTTCGGTCAGCTCGCGGACAAAGCTGCGGTCTATCTTGAGCTCGTTAACTGGCAGGCGGCGCAGGTAGCTGAGGCTTGAAAACCCGGTGCCGAAGTCGTCAATGGCAACCCGGATACCCGTCTGGCGCAGCGCCGTCAATACCTCTATGGCGCCCTCCGTGTCCTCCATCAGGATGCTTTCCGTCAGTTCGAGCGTCATGGCCTCCCGAGGCAATCCTGCCTCGTCAAGCACGCTGAGCACGCTGTCCAGAAAGTTGGGTCGACGGAATTGTACGAAAGACAGATTGACTGACACCGACACATCTGAATGCTGACGCAGCTGCTTCAGATCCCTGCAGGCCTGCTGCATGACCCAGTGGCTGATCGGAATGATCTGCCCGGTGTCTTCTGCCAGTGGAATGAACTCCGCGGGTGAGCGATATCCCTGTTTTGGGTCCTTCCAGCGAATCAGCGCCTCCAGCGTTCGTATCCGGTCGGTACCGGCCTGATAAATAGGCTGATAGTGCAGTTCGAACTGCTCCTGATCAATGGCCTCCTGCAATTCGTTGCGCAGCGCAACGCGCCGGTTGACGCTGGTGTTGATGTCCAGCGTGTACCACTGAAAGTGATTTCGGCCGCGTTGCTTCGCCTGGTACATGGCCATGTCGGCCTGCTGCACCAGTTGCATCGGGTTGTCGATATCGCCGTCGCTGTAGCTGATGCCGATGCTGGCGGTCAGCGTTATTTCAGACCCGTCTATCTGATAGGGGCGCCCCAGCGACTCGAGTATGGCTTCAATGACCGAGGTGGCCGCAGTGGCGTCGCTCAGATCGGTCAGTATCACCACAAATTCATCACCACCAAAGCGGGCCAGTGTATCTTTGGGGCGCAGCATGCTTTGCAGTCGCTGGCCAACTTCTACCAGCATGGTGTCGCCCACGGCGTGCCCGAGACTGTCATTGATCGGTTTGAATCCGTCCAGGTCGATAAACAGTACGGCCAAGAATTCCCTGTTTCGTATAGCCTGCTGGCAGCTTGTGGTCAGCCGATCCGTCAGCAGACTCCGATTGGGCAAACCCGTCAAGGCGTCGTGACTCGCGCTGAAGGCCAGTTGTGCTTCCTGCAGACGCTGGGCGGTGATGTCCTTGGCTATGCCGAATATCCCCTGCACCTGCCCGTTGATCATTATGGGCAGACTGGTCAGATCAAGATGGGCCACATGGCCGCTGGCATGTCGGCAGCGCACGACATAGCGGCACGCTTCACCACGCAGCGCACGGCGAAATTGCAAGGCGGCCAGTTTCCGGTCGGTATGAATCAACAGACTGTCAGCGGAAAGGCCGATGAAGTTTTTCTGCTGGCTTCCGAGCAGACTTTCCACCGCTTTGTTGACGCTGGCGAAGCGCCCGTCCTTGTCGAGAGAAAACACCGCATCCGGATGTTCGGAAAACAGCGAGCTGTAGCGCTGCTCACTTTTGCGCAAGGCCGTGCGATCGGTATCAACCTCCATCGCCAGGATGAGCAAACCGACAATTTCTTCGGCAAGAGACTGACTCTTCTGGTCGGGCCCGCCGACTGAGCCTCGAATGATCACCAGAGTCCCAAGTACATCCCCGCTGCCGTTCATGGCCGGGTAAGACCAGACAGCTCGCACATCAGCCTGCATCGCTGCGTGGCGATGGGGAGCCCAGGCAGGGTCCCGTTTGATGTCCGAGGCAATCGCCGGTTTGCCTGCAGCAGCAGCGGCTGCAGGAGCGCCGGTCGCGGCGTCCGGGAGCTGCACCAGCAACTGGCGCAGCTCGGCAGACAGTCTGACATCAGCCGCCAGGCGAAAGGGCTCTGAGCCGGTGTCGCTCACCATGATGGCAGCCCGGCAGTCGGGAATCTCGCTTTCCACCACTTCACAAAGGCCGCGCAGGGTCAGAAACAGCGGTGAGGCCTGCGCAATCATGCCTTGAAGGTGGCTGACCGAATCTGCTTTGCGCAGCAGCCGGTCCAGTTCTCTGCTGCGTGCGGCACTACGCTGGGCAAGCTCGATGGCAACCGCGATGACAATAGCGAACAGGTTGCCCATGAGCGCAACCAGCAGATAGAAGAAGGGCTCGCGCAGCAAGGCCTGTGAGTCCGTATGGTAGGTCGCCAGCTGCAGCTCGACCTCGGGGTTCAAAGGCAAGTGTTGTATCGCCATCAGCCTTCGGTCCGGGCCGGGGCTGCTGCCCAGGAACGTCTGCAGGACCTGGCCATCCTGTTGTAACTGAACGCTGTAGGGGGACGGGTCAAATTGCATTCCGTGCCGGAACATCTGATCCAGCTTGAAGATGCCAGTGAGCTGACTCGGATAGCGTCGATCCAGCAATACCGGCACCGTGATGGCAATTGCAGGGGGCGCGAGGCCTTCGGCGTCTGCGTGGACCAGGCGCAGGTTCGCCCAGTCGGGTGCATTGCTCAGCCAATCACGAAATTCCGCGCCGCTCAAAAAGGCGGTCCAGGTGTCGTCATATCGATCGGCACTCTGTTCCCAGAGCACCTGGCCCCGGCTGTCGGTCAGAGACAGGTTGCGCAGATCAGGAAAGTGACCAAAGTATTCCTGCAACTCACGCTGGCGCAGCGGGTTGACAGGAAGACCCTCCTGGCTTGACCAGCGACTGCTGGTACGCTGCATCAGCTGAATCCGGTTTTGCACCGAGCCCTGAATCACCGAGCGCGTCATCTCGATACTGGCCAGGCTTTCTGCCTGCAGTGAGCGCTGAAACTGCAGACTTAGCAGGTACCAGCTGGAAATGGACAGCAACATGAAAACCAGGCCAAAAGACAGGGCGCGTTGGCTGATCTGAGGTTCCTTGTCAGAATTGCTCGCCATGCCCAGTAACCATAGGGCAAGGCCCGCCATCATGATCCAGCCGGCTGCCAGCAGGGCAGCGGACAGGGCGGTGTCATACTGATGCGACAGATCCGTAAGCCAGATAGCGCCCATCAGGGCGGCTCCGCCGATGCTCAGTATCAGCCCTGAGCCCCAGAGCATCAGGCGCAGCAGCATGTCTTTCAATGGCCATACGAACACCAGCGCAATGGCCAGGTATGCCAGGATTTCCGGCCATTGCTGGCGGAAACCAAGCACCATCCACAACCACTGGCTCAGGGCATGCTCCGGGTTACTCACGCGCCATAGCGATAACAGAGCCAGGGCGCCCAGCACTGCCGCAAGCGCGCTCTGGGCACGCGCACGGCCTTGCAGATGACAGAGCACTGTGAGGCCGACGAATGTCGCCATCAGCGCGGCATCATTGGCAATGATGAGTTGGTCGCTTGGGACTAGCAGACCCACATAGACGGCGAGATGCACCAGACTGATCAGAATGCTGGCCGAGGCGAAAATGTAGCTGTAGACAACCCGGGTCAACTGGGGCAGGTCTGTCTTCATCGACTTGACATCTCAAAGCCTTCTAAATGGCAGAACTGGAGTCTAGCCCATGATTGCAACAGGCTCCATCTCCGTTTGTCAGCCAACCACCCGCTGTATCCAGATGGCGTAAAGCGGGATGCCCACCAGTACGTTGAATGGGAAGGTCACGCCCAGGGCCGCCAGCATGGCCAGGCCGGAATCTGCCTCCGGTATGGCGCCACGAACGGCAACCGGAGCGGCAATATAGGACGCACTGGCCGTCAGACTGGCAAGGATCAGCGTCGACCCGACAGGCAGCTCCAGCAGCAGACCCATCAGCAGGCCCGGCCACGCCAGTACCATGGGGGCCACCAGGGCAAAGGTCAGAACCCGCCAGTGCCGTCGCCGCACGCCCCGCAGTGCCTCGGCAGCGGTCAGTCCCATGTCGAGCAGGAACAGAGCCAGCACGACAGTGAAAGCCCCCATCAGCAGACCGGTGACCTCCTGACCCTGCCCCGGTCCGTACATCCAACCGATTACCACGCCACCGACCAGCAAAATGACGCTTCGGTTGGTGAAGGACTCGGCGACAATGGTGCCAATGCCGTGGCGTTCCGTGTTTTTGTCTGTCGGGGCGCCGCGGATGAACAGAGCGTACAGGATCATGCCGGTGAGGATGGCCGGCAGTTCGAGAAGTACCAGGTAGAGAGTGACTTCGCCGCCGGTGGCCAGAGAGTGCGTCTGTGTATAGGCGAGGGCGACGGCAAAGGTACCCGCGCTGACCGAGCCGTAATGGGCGATAAAGCTGGCACTGTCGGCAATGTTCAGTTTGACCAGTCGCCGCATGACAGGATAGAGCCCCAACGGGATCAGGAATCCGAGGGCCATGACCGCCAACAGACGAATCAACAGTTCCGGCGCCAGATTGCCGTGCAGCGCGATACCGCCCTTCAGGCCAATAGTCAGCATCAGCAGCAGGCTGAGCACGTCGTAGGCGGCTTTGGGCACCTCCAGATCCGAGCGAACCAGGCCAGCCAGCACGCCGAGGACGAAAAACATGGTGACGATATCGGGCAACGGTAATCTCCCTGTGTTGGCGTCGGCGGGCTCTAGCCCGCTGACTGAAAAACTATCAGACAGCCTCAGTCAGATCAGACAGCGCACAGCGCGCTGACTCCGGGATGAAACAAGGCGCCGGAACGGGTGACGGCAAACAACTGGTCTTCCACCGCTGACAGCTCGCCGACCAACTCAACCTGATACTGGCGGCAGACGTCTTCAGTGATTACTGAGGGTGCGGCGAACAGCCCCAGGCCACTGTGACCGAATACCTTGAGCAGGGCACTGTCATCAATCTCGGCGATTTCCCTTACCCTGATGCCGTGCTGCTGCAGCCACAGCATCAATTGCTGGTGATAGGGGGCATCCAGGGCATTGGCCAGATAGGGTGCATCTTGCAGGCTATGAGGGAAACCGGGTCGCAGCTGCCTGGCCAGTTCCTTGGTGCCGAACAGACTGATAGGCGAGCGCTCCAGAGTGTGCAGCTGCCAGGCCTCCTGGGCCGGAGTTTCCGGTATGCGATCAGTCAGTACAACGTGCAATTGTCCGGTGCGCAGAGCCTGCAACAGGTCCCCCGGACTGCCGGTGCGACAACGCAACCTGAGAGCCGGCTCGGCATCAAGTGCTTTTTGAATGGTGCGATAGGCAAACAGCTTGTGGATGGAGGCCGTGATACCCACTGACAACTGAGGCCGACGCGCCGTCTGCTCGCCAGCCAGAAAGGCCTCCAGGTCGGCCCCAGCACTGAATACTTTTTCCGCATGCCGAAACACTTCCTGGCCGGCATCCGTCAGCACCAGTTGGCGCCCGTTGCGACGAAAAAGCCGCAGCCCGATCTCTTGTTCAAGAGTCGCTATCTGACCACTGACCGTCTGTGGCGCGAGCTCCAGTTTTTCACTTGCACGCGCCACCGAGCCTTCTTTGGCAATCAGCCAGAAATAGTGCAGGTGTCGGTAGTTCAGTCTTGTCGGCATGCGCGGCCATCCAAGCTCCGATTGATGTTGAAGCCCCACCTTACCGCTGTCAGGCAGCCCCGGACCAGTACTGATTGCGCGGCTCGTCAACTGATGGCGCCTGCAGACCGAGCAATCGGCTGTTGCGTTCCCGCAGTTTGCCAATCTGCTGCGGCTTCGCCAGCAGGTCGCTCCGGCTAACCGGAATGAGGTCTCTCAGGCGCTGCCCCGGCAAGCCGGTCTGCAATTCGGGCATCAGGCCGGACAGCACCTCCAGCATAGCATCCACGCTGACCGACGCGCCCGGAGATGCGCCGAGCAGTGCGCTGAGACTGCCGTCCTTGCTGGTCAGAACTTCGGTGCCAAAGGCCAGTTCCGGCCGTCCATTGTTCTGGCAGCGAATGATCTGCACGCGTTGCCCTGCGGTGCGCAAAGCCCAGTCTTCGGGCCGTGCATCCGGCAGGAAAGTTTGCAATTGGGCAAATCGATCCTCGAAACGGCTCAGGCCTTCGCGCAGCAGATAGCGCGTGAGTGTATGCTGTTCCAGGCCGACCCGAGCCATCGGCATCAGGTTGTGCAAACGCACCGAGCGCACCAGGTCCAGGCCGCTGCCCGCGCGCAGGAAGCGACTGGTGAGTCCGGCAAACGGGCCGAACAGCAGAGCTGCCTTGCCTTCCAGATAGCGTGAATCCAGATGGGGTACCGACATGGGCGGCGCTCCTACCGGGGCCTGGCCGTAGACCTTGGCGTTATGCAGACGGGCCATGTCCTGATGGGTGCTGGCGAGCCAGAGTCCGGACACCGGAAAGGCGCCATAGCCTCGCGCTTCAGGCACCCCGGCCAGCTGCAACAGCGACAGGGTAGCGCCGCCGGCACCCAGGAACAGTCGGCGTGCGCTAAGCTCGATGGGCTGTTCGCCGCCTTTCGCTTTCACTTGCCAACCGTCTGATGTCCGCTGCAGTTCCGTGACCCGGTGGTTGCACAGAATGTCCACCGCACTGTGTTGCGCCAACCAGCGGCCGAGCTGGCGGGTTAGACGACCGAAGTCGACGTCGGTTCCCGAAACCATGCGAGTGGCCGCCATGGGTGTGGTGTGATCAAGGGCCTTGTGCATCAGCGGCAGCCAATCCGACAGCAGGCGGGGACTCTCGCTGTATTCCATCCCCTCGAAAAAGGGCGACTGCTGAAGGGCTCGAAAGCGTTCGCGCAGAAATCGCACGCCTGCTTCGCCTGTGACCCAACTCAGGTGCGGCACACTGCGCACGGCACCCAGTGGCCCGGTTACTATCCCTAACTGCGCGAGGCTGGCCCAGAACTGCATGGACACTTCAAAGCGGGCATTGATGCTGCAGGCGCGCGAGATATCGACATGCCCGCTACTGTCGGCGGGCGTGTAGTTGAGCTCGCAGAAACCGGCATGACCGGTGCCGGCGTTGTGCCAACCATCAGAGCTTTCGCGACCCAACTCTGGAGCCTGTTCGAGAATCGCAATCCGTTGGGATGAGTCGATCAGATGGATCAGAGTGGCCAGTGTGGTGCTCATGATGCCACCACCCACCAGAATGAGATCGTAGTCACTTGCCTTCATTGCTGAACCTCCGGGATCGGATGTTTGTCCGGTATTCAGCAGTCTAAGTGAGTAATAGGTATCAAATAATCGAATTAGTAATTTATAAATTCGAAATTTTCGATTATTTCGGTTTGATCTGCGCCTGTACCGCGTCCATCAAGGGCCCCTCGCCGGCGGCCAGGTCGTCGATGATGCTGAAATGGTCACGGGCCGGCACGCTCAGGTAGTGGTGTGACTGGTTTGGAAACTCCGTCTGCAGATGTGCCACCCAAGCCTGTGACTGGCGATGAAACTCGTCGGACTCCAGTTCCCCCACCGCGGCGAGCAGCGGGCAGTTCACCCTTACCGGCTGAAAGAGGGGGCTCAATTCGCGCACATCGCGCCCGGCCAGTTGCAGTTTGGGCTGCAGCCACGACCAGGGAAACGGACCCAGATCGAACAGGCCACTGATGGCTACGCCACCGCGTATCAGGTCGTTCGGCAGTTCATAGTCGCCTGCCCAGTCGGTCGCCAGCAGCATGCCCAGCAGGTGACCACCTGCTGAATGGCCGGAGACGGTGATATTGCTGCGGTCAAAGCCCAGCTCGGCCGCGGAGCCATAGAGCCAGGCCAGCGCGGCGCGGCTCTGGCGCACGATCTCGCCCAGGGTCACCCTGGGGCAGAGTGCATAGTTGATGATCGCAACATTGACCCCGGATTTCACCAGGCCCTTGGCCATGTAAGAAAAATCCTTGCTGCTCAGTGAGCGCCAGTAGCCACCATGGATAAACACATGCAGAGGCGCGCCAGTGCCACCCCGGGCAGGAAAGTAATCCAGTGTTTCATCGATGGTGGGGCCGAACCTCAGATCAAGCCGACACTTCAGTGCCGCGCGCGTGGCAGCACTGCGCTCAGTGAAGCTCTGCATAAGGGCCGCACCGTCGGTACGGCCAATTGACGGATTGTAAGCCGCATCAATGGCTTCCTGTGTGGTGAAATCCCGATAAAGCGGGTGCTCGGCAATAGGCATGGGTCAGTCCTCATAACGCCCGGTGTCGTCGTCTGCCCGCAAGTGGGTCAGTATGCGTTCAGCGCAGGCATCGTCGATGTCGGCATTCAGTGAAAAAGGGCCGGCACGGAAATTGAGGCCATACCGCAGTGCGGTATCGATGTCTTGCGACTGCGCCACCCCCTCGGCGACCACCCGTGTGGCCTCCCGTTCCAGCATGATGGCCAGGCGTTGCGCGACCAGGCCGGGCCGATCCGCAATCAGTTTCAGTGTGACACCCAGTGCCGCTGCAGCATGCCGGGCCTCGTCGAACTGCGCGCCACTCAGACCTGAGCCTGTGCAGGCCAGGATGACCGGATGCCGTTGCCAGCTCACCAGATTCTGGTCCAGCCACAACAGAGGAGCACCCCCTGCCGCCTCCTGAGCCAGGCGACCATCACTGACTGCCACTTGAAACGGCAGTGTATCCGCCAGCTTGTCGGCCAGAATACGGGAGTGCGCGGCCTCTGGCGGCTCGTCCTGGGTCTGCCGGGCGTCCCGGGCACCTGTATAGTCGTAGAATCCCTGGCCCGACTTGCGCCCCAGTTGTCCTTTCGCTACCCGGCCATGCACCGCGGAGGACGGCGCGAAGCGCGGATGATTGTCAAAGGCGCACCATACGGTGGTAGTTGCCTTCAGATTGACGTCCAGCCCAACCAGATCCATCAGCTCGAAGGGGCCGAGGGGTGTGCCCGCGTTGTCCTGGATAGCCTGATCCAGTGTCGGTATATCGGCCAGACCCTCGGTCAGCATGGTCAGGGGTTCGCTGTAGAAGGGTCGGGCACAGCGATTGACGATAAACGCCGGGCTGTCTTGCGCTATAACCGGAATCTTGCCCATCTCTCGCGCCAGCACGCATAGCCTGTTGACCACTTCATCCGAGGTGCAGGGCGCCTGAATCACTTCGACCAGCTTCATCACCGGTGCCGGGTTGAAGAAATGCAGCCCGGCGATGCGCTCCGGGTGGTGAGCTACCGAGGCAATATCCGCCACCGAAAGCGAAGACGTATTGGTGCACAGCAGGGTGTCCTTGCGACAATGCTTTTCCAGTGTCCGGATCAGGCGATGCTTGACCCCCAGGTCTTCCACCACCGCTTCGATCACCAGGTCGGATTCGGCGAGTTCTTCCACGTCATTCACTATTTCCAGACGCCGCATCGTATTGGTCGCCTCGGCGGCGGTCAGGCGGCCTCTGTCGACCCGTTTTTGCAGCGCCTTTTCTATGTTGTGAAAGGCCTTGTCGCAGGCCTCGAAGGACAGATCGTAGAGCAGCGTTCTCCACCCCGACTGGGCACTGAGCTGAGCAATGCCCTGACCCATGACACCAGCGCCCAGCACGCTGACGACAGGGTGTTGGTTGGCAGTGGATGAAGCAGTCTGATTTGACACGGGTTATTGCCCTCTGAAATCGGGTTTGCGCTGGTCACGAAAGGCGGCAATGCCCTCGGCCTTGTCAGCGCTGCTCAGCAACTGCTCGAAGTGGGAGCGGCTCTGTCGGCGCCCTGTGGCGTGCAGGTCATCGGTTGCACTGAGCACGGCGGCCTTGACCAACTGCTGGGCCAGCGGGGCACCACGGCCAAGCTTCTCGGCCAATGCCAGCGCCTCTGCGCGAGCCTGGCCCGGCGGTGTCAAATGGCTGGCCAATCCCCAGTCGAAAGCCTGCTGGCCACTGATCTGTTCTCCGGTGAGACCCAGGCGCATGGCACGCGCCCGGCCAATGGTGGCGGCCAGTCGCTGCAGCCCGCCAGCGCCCGGGATCAGTCCGAGCCTGACCTCCGGTTGACCCAGTTTAGCATCTTCGGCGACCACCAGCAGATCTGCCCCCAGCGCAAGCTCGCAGCCGCCGCCCAGACAAAAGCCTTCAACGGCAGCAATGACCGGTTTGCGCAGCGCCTGCAGGGTTTGCCAGTACTGGCGACGTGGATCTGTCAGCCCATCAACTGTGGTCTTGTCGGCAATTTCGTTGATATCGGCTCCGGCTGCAAAGTGCTCGCCACTGCCCTGAATCAGCAGCACCCGAACAGCCTCGTCGGCATCGGCTTCCTGACAGGCACCGGCGAGTGCCGCGAGCAGCTCCGTGTTCAGGGCGTTGCGCGCCTCGGGGCGATGCAGGGTCATGACCAGCACCGGACCGTGTTGTTCTGTAAGCAGGCTTTCACTCATGGGCATCCCCGAATTGGCCAGCGTTTTTCATCCAGCATTCAGGTTAGGTTCAATCGGCATATCTTTCAAGCATGAAAGTTTAGGCTTGAAATATATAAAAGTCAGGACTACATTGAATAACACAGGTCCCAAATCGCAGATACAGGACAACAAGAATGAAGATTGTTTGCCTCGGGGGCGGTCCGGCAGGGCTCTACTTCGCCATCAGCGCCAAGCTGCGCAACCCGGATCATGACATTACCGTGATCGAGCGCAACCGACCCAACGATACGTTTGGCTGGGGTGTGGTGCTGTCGGATGAAACACTGGACAACCTGACCGAGAACGATTCAGTCAGCGCCGAGCGCATTCGGGCACATTTCGCCTATTGGGACGATATTGCGGTGGTTCACGATGGGGTGCGTACCGTCTCTACCGGCCATGGCTTCTGTGGTATCGGGCGCCGGCAATTGCTGGTGCTGCTGCAGGAGCGAGCACGGGAACTGGGCATAGAACTGTGCTTCGAGCAGGAAGTTCAGGATGCCGGCTACTATGCCGAGCAGTATGACCTGGTGATTGCCTGCGACGGCATCAACTCCAGAACGCGCACCCAGTATGAAGAGCATTTCGAGCCGGATATCGATGTGCGGGCCTGCAAATTCGTCTGGCTGGGCACGCACCAGAAATTCGATGATGCCTTCACCTTCATTTTCGAGCGTACCGAGCACGGCTGGATCTGGGCGCATGCCTATCAGTTCGATGACGACACGGCAACCTTTATCGTCGAATGTTCGCAGGAGACCTGGGACGGCTTCGGCTTCGGTGACATGACACAGGATGAATCCATCGCCACCTGCGAGCGCATCTTCGAGCGCCATCTGGGGGGGCATCCGTTGATGACCAATGCGCGCCATATACGTGGCTCGGCCTGGATCAACTTCCCGCGTGTCCTGTGCAAGCGCTGGAGCTACAAGAACATCGTGCTGATGGGGGATGCGGCAGCGACGGCTCACTTCTCTATCGGCTCCGGCACCAAGCTGGCTCTGGAAAGCGCCATTGCACTGGCCGACTATGTGGAGAGTGAGTCTTCACTGACCGAAGCCTTCAAGCGTTATGAAGAAGAGCGTCGCCTGCAGGTGCTGCGTCTGCAGTCAGCGGCACGCAACTCCACTGAATGGTTCGAGCAGATCGAGCGTTATCTCGATCTGGATCCGGTACAGTTCAACTACGCGCTGTTGACCCGCTCGCAGCGCATCAGTCACGAAAACCTGCGCTTGCGCGACCCTGAGTGGCTGAGCAGTGCCGAGCAGTGGTTTCAGGGCCAGGCTGGCAATCCGGGCAGCAGTGCGGCGCCCATGTTTGCCCCCTGGACGCTCCGTGACATGACTCTGAAAAACCGCGTTGTTGTGTCGCCCATGGCCCAGTACAAGGCTGTGGATGGCATGCCCACCGACTGGCACTTCGTGCACTATGCCGAGCGCGCCAAGGGCGGTGCCGGTCTGGTCTATACCGAGATGACCTGTGTCAGTGCCGAGGGCCGCATCACGCCCGGCTGCCCCTGCCTGTGTTCCGACGAGCAGCGCCAGGCCTGGCAGCGACTGGTTGATTTCGTGCATGCGGAAACCGATGCCAAACTTTGCATGCAGCTTGGCCATGCCGGGCCCAAGGGCTCGACCCAGCTTGGCTGGGAGACCATGGATGCGCCGCTGCCCGAGGGCAACTGGCCTATCATGGCGGCTTCCGAGGTGCCCTGGTCGCCGGACAATCAGGTGCCCAAGGCGATGACGCGGTCCGACATGGATCAGGTCAAGGCAGAATTCGTGCATGCGGCGCAGTTGGCCGAGCAGGCCGGTTTCGACATGCTGGAATTGCACTGTGCGCACGGCTACCTGCTGTCGAGCTTCATTACGCCGCTGACCAACAAGCGGACCGATGAATACGGTGGCAGCCTGGACAATCGCATGCGCTACCCCTTGGAAGTGATACGTGCGGTGCGCGCGGTCTGGCCGGCACACAAACCCCTGTCGGTGCGCATTTCGGCCCATGACTGGGTAGCGGATGACGGCATCACGCCGGAAGATGCCGTGGCCATTGCGAAGCTGCTGAAGGCGGCCGATGTGGACATAGTCGACGTGTCGGCAGGGCAGACCTCGCAGCAGGCGCAGCCGGTCTATGGCCGCATGTTCCAGACGCCGTTTGCCGATCGCATTCGCCAGGAGGCGGGCATGCCGACCATGGCGGTGGGCAATATCTATGACCCGGATCATGTGAATTCGATTCTGATGGCGGGGCGGGCGGATCTGGTCTGCCTGGCGCGGCCGCATCTGGCCGACCCCTACTGGACGCTGCATGCGGCGGCGAAGATCGGCAACCAGGAGCAGAACTGGCCGCTGCCCTACCTCGCCGGCCGCGATCAACTGTTGCGCCTCGCCGAGCGCGACGAGGGGTTGATCTGATGAACACGGCTCAGTTCCCTGTAGGCCAGGGGCGTAAGCCCCGCTTGGCGCCTCCTCTGGTCGCAGTCTCTGGCGCTCTGACAGCAAGCCGCACTCTGCGGGCCTTTGCCGGCGGTGCTGAGCAGCGCGTCGCCAAGTTCGGCTACCAGCCAGAGGCCCGACCGGTCAGCAACCCGCGAACAGTGGTGCCTTTTTCTGTAGGCCAACGACGTAAGTCGTGCCCGGCGACGTTAGGCGCCTTACCAGCTTCGAGCGGGGCTTACGCCCCTGGCCTACAACGCTCAGACATCTGTCCCGCTGATCCTCCGTGGGCTGACGCAACAGCCGGCGGCACCACAACGATTCGCTTGGCTGCTGACGCGGCTCGGGCCTTGTGCTCAACAGCCTGCCTATGGGGCCACTTCGTGGCCAAGCGCGGCCAAGGCACGCGCCTACAGGGTGGCACCGTTGTAGCCGCCCCAAAAAGGGCCACCGGCGGTGGCCTGTCGCGCACGTGGTGCGCTCCTACGGAGGCACGGTTGGAGTCGCCTGCCGGGTGCATGCACTGTGAGACCGTCTACGGCCATGGACGGCCGTAGTCGAGCTGTCAGGGATGACGTTTTTTGCGTGTCTCACAGGCATGTACCCGAGCGTGGCGACGGTCCGATTGGCACCCGCGGGCATGAACAACCAACATTGAGGGAAGAATGAACGACACACAGTGGGATTACAGCGGCAAAACGGTGGTGATCACCGGCGGCGGTTCGGGTATAGGCGCCGAGCTGGCCGTCGCGTTTGCCGGCGCCGGGGCGCGGGTGGTCATCGGCGGGCGCAACCGTGACCGACTGAACACCGTCTGCGCGCGCCAGAGCGGCATCGAAGCGCGCGTGGTCGATGTCACCCGACCCGAGGCCATGGACACCCTGTTCTCCGACCTGGATCGCGTCGATGTCGTTATCGCCAACGCTGGCGCCGCCCACAGCGCCCCGGTGCACAAAACCGGTTTTGGTGAATGGCAGGACATGATCGCGGTCAATCTTACCGGCGCCTTTCTGACTCTGCAGGCCGGCCTCGCCCGCATGCAGCCAGGCGGCCGGCTGCTCGCCGTGGCCTCCACCGCCGGCCTCAAGGGCTACCCCTATGTGGCCCCCTATTGCGCGGCCAAACACGGCGTCATTGGGCTGGTGCGCTCACTGGCGCTGGAGATTGCCGACAAGGGCATTACCGTCAATGCCCTGTGCCCCGGATTTACCGAAACGCCGCTGCTGGAAGACAGCCTGCAGACCATCATGAACAAGACCGGCCGCTCGCGCGACGATGCCTATGCCCTGCTGGCCAAGAGCAATCCCCAGGGGCGTCTGGTGAGCACGGAAGAAGTTGTTGCCACCGCCCTCTGGGTTGCCAGCCCGGGTGCCAGCGCTATCCATGGTCAGGCACTGGCCATTGCGGGAGGTGAGATATGACCACCACAGTTGAAAAGCTGACCACCCCGAGCAAGGAGCGCCTGCGCCTCTGGCTGCGCATGCTGCGCACCACCCGACAGGTGGAAGCGGAGCTGCGCGAGCGGCTGCGTACCGAATTCGACAGTACGCTGCCAAGGTTTGACGTCATGGCCGCCCTGGCACGCAATCCGGATGGCCTGAAAATGAACGAGTTGTCGCAGTCACTCAAGGTCTCCAATGGCAATGTGACCGGCATCATCAGCCGGCTGGTTGACGATGGCTGGGTGACCCGCATCGCCATCGAAGGCGATCGACGCGCCACCCGAGTGCAGCTTACCGAGAGCGGCCAGCGCATCTTTTCCACCATGGCCGAGGCACACGAAAACTGGGTCGACGAACTGTTCAGCGAGTTCAGCGTCGACAAGGCCCATGAACTGATTGAGCTGCTGGACCACCTGCCGGTGGCCCACAGCGAACACTGAAGGATGGAGAGCCCGCGATGAAGATGGCAGACCTGAAACCCGAACACTTTCGCTGGCGCACTGAAGGTCGGGTGGCGATCATTCAACTGGATCGCCCGGAACGGAAAAACCCGCTGACCTTCGACAGCTATGCTGAGCTGCGCGACACCTTCCGCGATCTGGCTTACGCCGAAGACGTCGATGCCGTGGTGTTCGCGGCCAATGGCGGCAACTTCTCCTCCGGTGGTGACGTACACGAGATTATCGGCCCGCTGGTCGGCATGGACATGAAAGAACTGCTGTCCTTTACCCGCATGACCGGTGACCTGATCAAGGCCATGCTGAATTGCGGTCGCCCGGTGATCTGTGCCGTCGATGGAATCTGTGTAGGCGCCGGGGCGATCATCGCCATGGCGTCCGATATGCGCCTGGCGACGCCCGAAGCCAAAACGGCCTTCCTGTTCACCCGCGTCGGCCTCGCCGGCTGTGACATGGGCGCCTGCGCCATGCTGCCGCGTATCATCGGTCAGGGCCGGGCCGCCGAACTGCTGTATACCGGTCGTTCCATGACCGCCGAGGAAGGCGAGCGCTGGGGCTTCTTCAACCGCCTGTGCAGTGCCGAAGAACTGGAAAGCGAAGCCGTGGCGCTGGCGCAGCGCCTGTGTGAAGGCCCGACCTTTGCCCATGGCATGACCAAGACCCAGCTCAATCAGGAATGGTCCATGAGTCTGGAGCAGGCCATCGAATCCGAAGCGCAGGCGCAGGCCATCTGCATGCAGACGCGCGACTTCGAGCGCGCTTACACCGCCTTCGTCAACAAGCAAAAGCCCCAGTTTGGAGGCGACTGATGAGTGACCGGACCTTTCTCGACTGGCCCTTTTTCGAGCCGCGCCACAAGCGTTTGGCGGATGAGCTGGATGCCTGGTGCGAGCGCGAACTGGCTGACGCCCATCCCACGGACGTAGACGCCCACTGTCGGGATCTGGTGCAGCGTCTGGGTCGCGACGGCTGGCTGCAGCACACGGCCGGCGACGCGCTGGATGTGCGCACCCTGTGCCTGTGCCGGGAAACACTGGCACGCCATCACGCGCTGGCCGACTTTGCCTTTGCCATGCAGGGGCTGGGCACCGGCGCCATCAGTCTGTTTGGCAATGACCAGCAGAAGCAGTGGCTGGAACGCACCCGGGCGGGTGAGGCCATCTCGGCGTTTGCGCTGACCGAGCCGGATTCGGGATCGGATGTAGCCAATCTGGCCACCACCGCCGAGCTCGACGGCGATGACTATGTATTGAACGGCGAGAAGACCTGGATATCCAATGGCGGCATCGCCGACCTCTATATCGTCTTTGCCCGCACCGGCGAGGCGCCGGGGGCAAAAGGGCTGTCGGCCTTTATCGTCGAAGGCGACCGACCGGGTCTGGAGATCCGCGAGCGGCTGCACACCATCGCGCCGCACCCGCTGGCACGCCTCGGGTTCAACCAGTTGCGCGTGCCAAAAAGCAACCTGATCGGCCAGCCCGGGCAGGGCTTCCGTATCGCCATGGCGGTACTCGATGTGTTCCGCGCCACGGTCGGCGCGGCAGCGCTCGGCATGGCTCGACGGGCCCTGGATGAAACCGCCGAGCGCACACAGAGCCGTCGGCTGTTCGGTGGCCACCTGTCCGATCTGCAGATGGTGCAGGGACATATTGCCGAAATGGCACTCGGCATCGACAGCAGTGCACTGCTGGTGTATCGCGCCGCCTGGACCAAGGACCAGGGGGCGGAACGCGTGAGCCGCGAAGCCGCCATGGCCAAGTTGCAGGCCACCGAGCAGGCGCAGCAGATCATCGACAAGGCGGTGCAGCTGCACGGCGGTGACGGCGTGCGCGACGGTCATGTGGTGGCCGGGCTGTATCAGGAAATTCGGGCGTTGCGCATCTATGAAGGCGCCACCGACGTGCAGAAAGTGATTATTGCCCGCAGCGTGTTGGCCGGTCAGTAAGAGGCCGGCATGCAGCGGATTACGAGACAGGAACAGCAAACCCTCAGGGGAGGCCGTCATGGCTGAGAAAACCGCACATATTGATACCTTCGCCCGGGATAATCTGCCGCCTGCGGAACTGCAGCCCGAGTTTCTGCTGCAGGGGCTGGACTACCCGGAACGCCTCAACGCAGGCGTGGAGTTGACGGACCGGCTGGTCGAACAGGGCCATGGTGATCGTACGGCACTGATTGGCAATGGCCGACGACGCACCTACAAGGAACTGGCTGACTGGACCAACCGTCTGGCCCACGCCCTGGTAGAAGACTATGGAGTCAAACCCGGCAACCGGGTGCTGATCCGGTCCGCCAACAACCCGGCGCTGGTCGCCTGCTGGCTGGCAGCCACCAAGGCCGGAGCGGTGGTGGTGAATACCATGCCCATGCTGCGCGCCGGTGAGCTGAGCAAGATCATCGACAAGGCGCAGATCAGTCTTGCCCTGTGTGATACCCGATTGCTGGAAGAACTGGAGACCGCGCAGCAAGGCAATCAGACTCTGCGTCAAGTCATCGGCTTCGACGGCACGGCCAACCATGATGCCGAACTGGACCGCGCCGCGCTCGACAAGCCGGTGCATTTCGACGCTGTAGAGACCTTTGCCCATGATGTGGCGCTGCTTGGGTTTACCTCCGGCACCACGGGAGAACCCAAGGCCACAATGCACTTTCACCGTGATCTGCTGATCATCGCCGACACCTACGCCAAAGAGGTGCTGCAGGTCACGCCGGAGGATGTCTTTGTCGGGTCGCCACCGCTGGCCTTTACCTTCGGTCTCGGCGGGCTGGCCATCTTCCCGCTGCGCTTCGGGGCCTGCGCCACGTTGCTGGAAAAGGCCTCACCGCCCAACATGATCGAGATCATCGAGACCTACAGGGCCACGGTGTCCTTTACCGCACCCACGGCCTACAGGGTCATGCTGAAGGCCATGGAAGAGGGTTCGGACCTCTCCAGCCTGCGCTGTGCGGTATCGGCAGGGGAAACACTACCGGCCCCCATCTTCCACGAATGGATGGAGAAAACCGGCAAAACCATGCTGGATGGCATCGGCTCTACGGAAATGCTGCACATCTTCATCTCCAACCGACTCGACGATGCGCGCCCGGCCTGTACAGGAAAACCGGTGACGGGCTATCAGGCCAGGGTGGTTGACGCTAGTATGAACGAACTGCCGCGCGGTGAAATCGGTCGTTTGGCGGTGCGCGGACCGACCGGCTGTCGCTACATGGCCGATGATCGCCAGCGCAACTATGTGCAGGAGGGCTGGAATATAACCGGCGATACCTTCTGGCAGGATGAGGACGGCTACTTCCATTTCGCCGCGCGCAATGACGACATGATTGTCTCGTCCGGTTACAACATAGCCGGACCGGAAGTGGAAGCCTGTCTGCTCGCTCACGACAAGGTACTGGAATGTGCCGTGGTCGGGCAGCAGGACGAAGAACGAGGGCAGATTGTGGCCGCTTATGTAGTGCCTGCGGAAGGCATTCAGCCATCGGACGCCCTGATCAGTGAACTGCAGGACTACGTTAAAAACCAGATCGCACCCTACAAGTATCCGCGTGCGGTCCACTTTATCGAAGCTCTGCCGAAAACCGCCACCGGTAAGGTACAGCGTTTCCGGTTGCGCGAATAAAGGGTCACGGGCAGTCAATGTGACTTCAATAATGGAACAACAATAACAACACCTTGGGGGGTGTAACGATGAAACAGTCAATCAAACTGGGCCTCGGGCTTGCGATAGCTGCGACCATGACAGTGGCGCAGGCAAATGAAGTGCGCGTCGGCATGATTACCACGCTGTCCGGTGATGGCGCCCATCTGGGTGTCGATGTTCGTGATGGCTTCATGCTGGCCATCGAGCAATCCGGCAACTCGGATGTGAATGTCATCATTCGTGATGATGACCAGCGACCTGATCTGGCCAACAGCCTGTCCAGCGAAATGGTGGACCGGGAAGATGTGCACGTGATGACCGGACTGATCTGGTCCAACCTGGCCATGGCGGTTATCCCGTCAGTGACTCGTCAGGGTATTTTCTACCTGTCGCCCAATGCCGGCCCGTCCGATCTGGCAGGCCGTATGTGCCATGAAAACTACTTCAATGTAGCCTGGCAGAATGACGCGCTGCATGAAGCCATGGGGCAGTATGTGCGCGACCAGGGCTATGAGAATCCCTATATTCTGGCGCCCAACTATCCGGCGGGGACTGACGCCCTGACCGGCTTCAAGCGCTACTATGATGGCGAACTGGCCAATGAGACCTACACCCAACTGGGCCAGTCGGATTATGCTGCCGAGATCAGCCAGATCCGTGCCAGCGGCGCTGACAGCGTGTTCTACTTCCTGCCCGGTGGCATGGGTATTTCGTTCATGAACCAGTATGCCAACTCGGGTGCCGATATCCCGGTATTCGGCCCGGCCTTCTCGTTCGACGAGGTTATTGTCGGCGCGCTGGGTGAGGCTGCCGAGGGTGTGATCAATACCTCGCAGTGGGCTCATGATCTGGAGAACGACACCAACGAAGCTTTCGTAGCCGCTTTCCGCGAAGAACATGGCCGCACGCCGACCCTGTATGCATCGCAAGGCTATGACACGGCCAAGCTGCTGTTGTCCGCACTCGAAGTGGCGCATCCCGAGGACGATCCTGATGCCTTCCGTGAGGCGCTGCGGGCTGCCGACTTTGCGTCCACGCGCGGCGAGTTCCGGTTTGGCAGCAATCAGCACCCGATTCAGGACATCTACGTTCGCGAAATCGTGGCTGATGGCAACGGTGGTTTCACCAATCGCCTGATCGGCGTGGCCATGGAAGATCACCAGGACGCCTATGTCGGTGACTGCGACCTCTGAGCCCCGGCTCCTATGGCTGGCAGGCCCTGAGGGGCCTGCCCTGAATTCACGCCGGCCGGGCATCTGCTTCGGTCGGCTCAGGCTACAGGCAGGAATTCTGTTGTGACTTTCGCGCTCGTTGTTGAGCAGATCCTGAATGGACTGCAACTTGGCACCATGCTGTTTCTGATGGCCAGTGGCCTGACGCTGGTGTTTGGTGTCATGGGCCTGATCAATCTGGCGCATGGCTCCTTCTACATGGCCGGCGCCTTTGTAACCGCCACCGTGACCGCCACCACCGGAAATTTCTGGTTGGGGTTGCTGGTCGGTGTGCTGGCGGCCGGGGTGATTGGCATCGTGGTGGAACTGCTGGTGATCCGGCGCTTGTATGACCGGGGTCATCTGGACCAGGTGTTGGCCACGTTTGCACTGATCCTTATTTTTTCCGAAGGCACCTACATGATCTACGGTTCCTCGCCACTGTTTCTCAGTGTACCGCAGGAACTGCGTGGATCGCTGAATCTGCCCTTCGGTATCAGCTACTCGAGATACCGAATGGCCATTATCGGCATGGGCATACTGGTGGCCATCGGCCTCTACCTGCTGATCAGCCGAACCCGTTTGGGGATGCAGATCAGGGCCGGTGAAAACGACCGGGAAATGATTGGCGCCCTGGGCGTGGATATCAAGACCCTCTATACCCTGGTGTTCGCTTTGGGGGCGGCCCTCGCCGGCCTTGCCGGGTCTGCCATTGGCGCACTGCAGTCAGTGCGTGTGGGCATGGGTGAACCCGTACTGATCATGGCGTTTGTGGTGATCGTGATAGGTGGCATCGGGTCGATCAAGGGGGCGCTCGTCGGTGCGCTGCTGGTTGGCGTGGTTGATACGCTGGGACGCATCTTCATGCCGCTGACGCTGGTCACCTTCATGCCGCCCTCGCAGGCCATGAGTATCGGCTCGGCGATTTCCTCCATGCTGATCTACATCATGATGGCGGCCATTCTTGCATTCAGACCACACGGGCTTTTTGGGGCAAAATGACTTCATTACAGAACAGACTCAATCCGCAGACGCTGCTGGGTGGCCTGGTGCCGCAGTCCCGGGAGCACTGGATCAATGTGGTGCTCGTCGTGGGGCTGGTCGGCGCTGCCGTGCTGGCACACTTTCTGGGCGAGCGCTTTTATATCAATCTGGCGTCGCGTATCGCCATAATTGCCATGGCCGCCGTCGGGCTGAACCTGGCGCTGGGCTTCGGCGGTATGGTCAGCTTCGGTCACGCGGCCTTTTTTGGCCTGGGTGGCTATGTAGCCGGTATCGCGGCTTATCATGCCTTCAACATGACGCCTGTTCTGGGCATCGGTTTCATGCCGGAAGGTACGACCCAGATGCTGAGTATCTGGCTGGTCACGCTGCTGGTCTCCGGGCTGCTGGGACTGGCCATCGGCAAGATTTCGCTGGGTACGTCGGGTGTCTATTTCATCATGATCACGCTGGCCTTTGCCCAGATGATGTACTATTTCGCCAATTCCTGGCCGAACTATGGTGGTGAAGATGGCCTGCCCATTTTTCTGCGCAATGAGCTGCCGCTGGTCGATACCAACCACCACCTGACCTTCTTCTTTGTCGCCGCAACCCTGCTGCTGATCAGTCTCTGGATCAGCCAGCGCCTGATGGGTTCGCGCTTTGGCGCGGCCCTGACCATGGCCAGAATGAATCCGGTACGACTGGCTACTTCGGGCATTGATCCGCAGCCGGTCAAGCTGGTGGCTTTCGTGATCAGTGCCATGATTGCCGGCCTGGCCGGCGCCCTCTATGCCGACCTGAACCGGTTTGTCAGCCCGAGCATGTTGAGCTGGCACTTCTCCGGTGAGCTGATCGTGATCGTCATTCTGGGCGGTGTCGGGCGACTTTATGGTCCGCTGGCCGGAGCCATTCTGTTTGTCCTGATGGAAACCTGGCTCGGCGGCGTCACCCAGCACTGGCAGTTCTGGCTGGGCCTGGTACTGCTGGGTGTGGTGCTGTTTGCACGCGGGGGACTGATGGGCTTCCTGGCGGGGAGGTCGAAAGATGTCTGAACCCATTTTGCGCATAAGCAATCTGAACAAGGCCTTTGGCGCCCTCAAGGCGACTCAGGACGTGTCGATTGACCTCTATCCAGGTGAAATCCATGCCTTGATCGGCCCCAACGGGGCCGGCAAATCCACCATCATCGGGCAGGTATCCGGCAACCTGGCGCCCGATAGCGGCACCATTGAGTTGGACGGTGAAGACATCACGGCTTTGACTGTCGCAGAGCGAGCACGTCGGGGGCTGGGGCGCAGCTTTCAGATATCATCGCTGGCCGATGAACTGTCGGTACGGCGCAATGTGATGATGGCCGTGCAGGCCAAACAGGGCAGCCCGTTTCGTTTCTGGTCTCCCATTCGTACTGATGCCAGTTTGCTGGACCCGACCATGGCAGTGCTGGAGCGCCTCGGTCTGCAGGAGCGCGCCGGCACCGTGATTGCCGAGCTCTCGCATGGCGAGCGGCGGCAGGTCGAAATGGCCTGTGCCCTGGCACTGCAGCCCAAGGTGTTGCTGCTGGATGAACCCATGGCGGGCATGGGTTCCGAGGGGACCAGTCGTCTCACCGGCTTCCTTGAAGAACTGAAAAAGGAAGTGCCGATTCTGCTCATCGAGCATGATATGGATGCGGTATTCCGTCTGGCAGACCGGGTCTCTGTTCTGGTTTCGGGGGCGGTTCTGGTGCATGGCACGGCGGATGAAATTCGTAACCATCCCGCCGTTCGCGAAGCCTATCTGGGAGAGGAGACGGCCTGATGACCGATACCATGTTGAAGGTAGAACAGATCGAAAGCTTCTACGGGCCATCGCAGGCGCTGTTCGGTGTCGATCTGGAACTCAAATACGGCGAGCTCGTCGCCCTGATGGGTCGCAACGGAATGGGCAAAAGCACCACCATTCGCTCCATTTTCGGCCTGACGCCAGCGAAAACCGGACGCATCACTTTCAAGGGTAGCGACATCACCCAGCGCAGTACGCACCGTATAGCCCAGTTGGGGTTGGGGCTGGTGCCGGAAGGGCGCCGCTGTTTCCGCAGCCTATCCGTGCGCGAGAATCTGATCGCGACGGCAAGGCCCGGACCCTGGAATCTGGAGCGGGTGGCGAGACTCTTTCCACGCCTGGAAGAGCGCTGGAGCCAGTCGGCCCAGACCCTGTCAGGCGGTGAGCAACAGATGCTGGCCATCGGCCGGGCGCTGATGACCAATCCGCACCTGCTGGTGCTGGATGAAGCCACAGAAGGCCTGGCACCGGTGATCCGGCAGGAAATCTGGCAGGCAATAAGAGAGCTTAAAGAAAAAGAACTGGCTATTTTGCTGGTCGATAAATCACTGCGTGAACTGACGCCAATCGCCGACCGGTGTGTGGTGCTGGAGAAAGGACGCAGTGTCTGGAGTGGATTGCCCACCGAACTGACGACAGAGCTGCAGGACAAGTATCTGGGCGTCTGAACAGGAGTGCAGGGGATGACTTTTCAGGTGCGTCACAAGGTGCGTTTTGCCCATTGTGACCCGGCGGGAATTGTGTTTTTTCCGCGTTATTTCGAAATGATCAATGCCACCGTGGAAGACTGGTTTGCAGAGGTGGTGCAGTTCGACTTCAACCAGATGCATCAGTTGGAGGGGGTTGGAGTACCGACTGCCAATTTGCAGACTGACTTCAGGGCGCCCAGCCGACTCGGTGATATTCTGGTGTTCTCTCTGCGCCCGGTCAGGCTTGGGCGCAGCAGCCTCGAGCTGGGCATCGACGCCCATTGCGGCGACGAGCTGCGCCTGCGCAATCGATCCACTCTGGTTTATGTCGATATGACCACCGGTCGGCCCATCAGCTGGCCGGAACGGTTGCGTCAATGTTTTCAAAATGATCTGTCCGAGGAATAAAACATGTCTGAACTGTCACCTCATCAGTTGCTGCATCCCCGTAACTGGAAGGCGGCCAGCGGCTATGCCAACGGAGTGCTGGCGCAGGGCCGGACTGTCTATGTCGGTGGCCAGATAGGCTGGAACGCCGACCAGGTATTTGAAACGGATGATCTGGTCGCACAGATCCGGCAGACACTGGACAATATAGTAGCCATTCTGGCCGAAGCGGATGCCCGCCCCGAGCACCTGGTTCGCTTGACCTGGTACATCAAGGACAAGCACGAATACCTGTCCCGACTGCGTGAGGTCGGCGGTGCCTACCGTGCGGTGCTGGGCAAGCACTTTCCGGCCATGACTATGGTGCAGGTGGCCGACCTGGTCGAGGACGAAGCCCGCATCGAGATCGAGGCGACGGCCGTTATCCCCGACTGATCAGTCGGCCGTTGCCGGCATATCAGATACCTTCCAAAGCGATGGCGATGCCCTGACCCACGCCGATGCACATGGTGGCCAACCCTTGCTTGCCACCGGTGCGCTGCAGTTGTCGCGCCAGAGTCCCCGTGATTCGGGTGCCGGAGGCGCCCAACGGGTGACCCAGCGCAATGGCACCACCATTGGGGTTCACGTGGGCCGCATCGTGGGCAATGCCCAGCTCGCGCAGCGTGGCCAACGCCTGGGAGGCGAACGCTTCGTTCAGCTCCACCACATCGAACTGGCCGGGATTCAGTCCCAGACGGGCACAAAGCTTCTGTGTGGCCGGCACCGGGCCAACACCCATGATGCGCGGCGCCACGCCGGCCGTGGCACCGCCGCGAATGCGCGCAATGGGCGTCAGGCCATGTTTCTTTGCGGCCTCTGCCGTCGCCAGGATCACTGCGGCCGCGCCGTCATTGACGCCGGAGGCATTGCCCGCGGTTACCGTACCCGGGTCGCGAAACGGGGTCGGCAGACTGGCCAACTTGTCCAGTTTGGTCTCGGGCCTCGGGTGCTCATCGCGTTCGACGACAATCGGATCGCCCTTGCGTTGTGGAATGGTAACCGCAGTGATCTCCTCGGCCAGTATTCCGGCCTCGATAGCCTGTCCTGCCTTCTGCTGCGAGCGCCACGCAAAGGCGTCCTGATCTTCGCGGGTGATCTTGAAGTCGGCCGCGACATTCTCGCCGGTCTCCGGCATGGCATCGGTGCCAAAAGTCTTGTGTATCAGCGGGTTCACGAAGCGCCAACCTATGGTGGTGTCATGAATTTCCGCCTTGCGTGAAAAGGGGGTGTCGGCCTTGGGCATCACAAAGGGTGCGCGCGACATGCTTTCCACCCCGCCGGCAACGACCAGTTCGGCCTCGCCATTGCCGATCATGCGGCTGCCATACAGGATGGCATCCATCCCCGAGCCGCACAGGCGGTTTATGGTGGTGCCGGGCACGCTTTCCGGGTAGCCGGCCAGCAACAGCGCCATGCGCGCGACATTCCGATTGTCTTCCCCGGCCTGATTGGCACAGCCCAGGATCACTTCATCAATGGCTGCCAGGTCCATGGCCGGGTTGCGTGCTTTTAGCGCTGCCAGCGGGATGGCGGCCAGATCATCGGTGCGCACGGCACTCAGGGCGCCTCCGTAGCGGCCGATCGGGGTGCGAATAGTGTCGCAGAGATAGACATCAGTCATGGCGCGTTTTGCCTTCAATAATTGATTTGAACGTTGGCAAGAAATTTCCTGATTCTTGAAGGTTACCATGACTGCAGGAATGCAAAAGTGTTAAGCGGAGCTTCCAGAAAGTTCTCGTTGAGGAGTCGGGGTGTCGCGTTATTTATTGTCAGATAGGGCAATTGTTTGTAAGTTGTGTCCTATAATAATAGCAATTCGACAAAGGGACTTCTCGTGCGACAAAACTTTTGGACCGGGCTTGCTGTAAACGCTTTCGCTCTGTTGGCGTTGAACTGGATCATTCCCAACTATGCAGGGGTCAATCCGATGGCGCAGATGCCGCCTGATCTGGTGCCCCGAATTGCCTCCTGGATTATGTTGACCTGCGGCACGATCATCGTTGCCGGAGCCATAAAAGATCTGATCAAGGCTCGAGCTCTCCCTGTAACCGCTGATATTGACTGGCCAGCCGTCGGCTGGATGGTATGGCCCTTTGCCTATGTCTTTCTGGCGATCTACTTGCTCACACAGTTCAAGATTACTCATGTTGGCGGCCCGATAATCGCCGTCATGCTCTTCCTGCTGGGTGAGCGACGCTGGTACATGATTCTGGGTTGCTCAGTGGTCCCGGTGGCGTTGCTGTATGTGCTGTCTGTTTATCTGATGCGAGTAGGAGTGGTCTGAGCATGAATATGGACTTTGTAGCTGGCGCAATAGGCGAGGCGCTTTCACTTCGTTCGTTTATCGGGATCGGCGGCGGCGTCTTGCTTGGATATATCATTGGCGTGATTCCGGGCCTGAACCGGTCCGTGGCCATTGCCATCGCCATCCCGTTGACGTTTTACATGTCGCCCTTTATCGCCATTTCTTTTCTGATTGGCCTGTCCAAGGGCACCGCAGCAGGCAGCGCTGTTTCGGCCATTCTGTTGAATGCTCCGGGCGAAGCCTCCTCGGCAGCCACCTGTCTTGACGGCTATCCACTGGCGCGCCAGGGGCGACCGAAAACGGCACTGAAGGTGGGGCTGTTTGCCTCCGTGATGGGAGATATCCTGGCCACCACCATCCTGATCTTTGTCGCCATTCCGTTTGCCCGTGTTGCCCTGATGTTCGGCCCCTATGAAATGGCGGCCATCCTGGCTTTTGCGCTGGTATTCATTGCTGGCCTGTCCAGTGGCTCCCTGTTCAAGGGACTGGCGGCCGGTGGTCTGGGGATTTTCCTTGGCACCATTGGGCTGGATGCCCAGACGGGTTTGCCCCGCATGACATTTGGCTATACGGAACTGATGGATGGCATGCCGTTGATTGCGGTAGCCATAGGCACGCTGGCGCTGTCAGAAATGTTCGTGCAATCGGAGCGGCTGCGCTACGAGCGTGACAGCATGTCAGTCAAGCTCGACAACAGTGACAAGGACAAGCTGAGCTGGAAAGAATTCCGGCGTACCATCCCCAGTATTCTGCGTGGCACTGGCGTCGGTACCGTCGTGGGCGCCTTGCCGGGCCTAGGGCCTTCAGTGGGCTCGTTCATGTCCTATGGCATGGCCAAGAAGGCGTCCAAAACCCCGGAACGTTTTGGCCAGGGTGCTCCCGAGGGTATTGCCGCCTCGGAGTCCGCCGACAATGCAGTAATCCCGGCTGCCCTGATTCCGCTGTTCGGGCTGGGTATCCCGGGCAATGTCTCGGCTGCGCTGCTGGTTGGCGCGTTTGCCATTCATGGCATCACTGTTGGGCCGCTGCTGCTGCGCGACGAACCGGAACTGCTGTATTCCATCTTCGCAGGGATGATTGTGGCCAGCCTGATCATGCTGGTGCTGGGCTGGTTTGGCCTGCGTATTTTTGCGCAGATTACCCGTGTGCCGCCGCATATTGTCATTCCGATTGTCATTTTCTTCTGTCTTGCCGGCATCATGCTGCAGGGCTATGGCCCCTTCGGTTTGATTATTCTGGTCGCTTTCGCGTTGCTCGGTTTCGTCATGAAACGCTATGACTATTCGTTCGTGACTTTTCTCGTGGCGTTCATCATAACGCCCATGCTTGAACTCAATTTGCGGCAAAGCATCATCCTATCCCGAGGTGATCCAATGGTGCTCATGAACCGCCCGATTGCCGTCTTCTTCATTGTCTGCACCATCATTGCTTTGTTTATGCTGGCCTGGCGCACGGTGAAGAAAGGCAAGCCAGTTGCCGGTGGAGATCCGGCAGCTTAAACCTCAACACTCATGAAGAGACCCATTATGAATAAGAAACTGATAACAACTACGCTTTCAACGCTTGCCATTGCGGTGGGCGGTATCACCGCTGCGCAGGCTTCTGACTGGCCCGAGCGCCCCCTGACCATGGTCATCGGTTTCAACCCGGGTGGCTCCACTGACATTCAGGGCCGTGTACTGGCCAATGTGATGGAAGACTACCTCGGGCAGCCGGTGAATGTCGTGAACCAGCCCGGCGCCGGCAGCGCCGTGGCCTTCACTCGCCTCGCCAACAACACAGATGAAGGCTATACCTTCCTGTTTGGTGGCACCACGGCACTGACGTTCACACCCATCATCAGTGATGTGGACTATGAAATTGATGACTTCGAATACCTGGCGGCCCTGGCCGTCGGTCAGAATGCCATCGTCACATCGGCGGAGCAGCCATTCGAGACCTTTGATGACATTATAGAATATGGCCGGGACAACCCGATGACCTATGCTCAGCAGACAGCACTGGATCAGGCCATCATTGAGAACGTGGCAGAAGAGGAAGGTCTGGACCTGTCCATCGTACCTACCGGTGGCGGTGGCGGCATGGCCCCGCTGGTGCTGGGCAAGGAAGTTGATTTCGCCTACTCTGGCGGCACGCACGCCCAGTATACGCCGTCCGGAGAAATGGTGGTTGCCGCCTTCCTGAGCGCTGAGCGCAGCCCTTTCTACCCGGACGTGCCGACCCTGATGGAACTCGGTTATGACTACTCCATTGAGGACTACCGGACCATCATCGTACCGGAGGGCATACCTGATGAAGCGCGCGAAGCTCTGATCTCGGCGGCCGAGTACGCCTCCGAGAGCGAGCGTTTCCGTGAAACCACCGAAGACAACACCTTCTTCCCGGTAGTGTTTATCGGTCAGGATGAGATGGAAGACAGTGTACGGCGCATCCGTGCGGCGACAGAAGAAGTCATGGGTGACTGAACAGTCAATCTGACTTTCAAGAAAACCCGCATCTTTCTGGTGCGGGTTTTTTTTGGCCTGGCATCTCCGCTGGATCAAGCGACCGATTCTGGAACTGCACCTCACTATCTTCTGGCTGAGCTTTCTGGCACTGGTGTGATATTCTGCAACCAGTGTGAAATGGCTGTGCTGGCAAAGCCCAGTGCTGCCGACTGTTGAGTGAGGGATGGAGAACTGCAATGTCCAAACACCAGGTACTGGTACTGCATGGCCCCAATTTGAATCTCCTGGGCTCGCGCGAGCCTGAGATCTACGGTCATCAGACACTGGATGACATCAACGAATCGCTGGTCAACCTGGGTGCCGAACTCGGCGTGTCGGTGAATGCGCAGCAAAGCAATCATGAAGGCGTGCTGATCGACACCATTCAGGCCGCTCGCACCGACGGCACCAAGGCTATCATCATCAACCCGGGGGCTTTTACCCACACCTCGGTGGCCATTCTGGATGCACTGAATGCCTTCGCTGGTCAGGTGATTGAAGTCCACCTGTCCAATGTGCACAAGCGCGAAGCCTTCCGTCATCACTCCTATGTGTCGCAGCGCGCGGACGGCGTGATAGTGGGTCTGGGCGCCCGCGGCTATGAACTGGCGCTGCGGGCGCTTGTTGCCTGATCTCAGAAACTGAGCTGCTGGCCCGGCTCTATCTGCCGCTCATCGCTGGCAATCATGCCCAGCGTTGAGCCGGGGTAGACAAGATAGTCCACAGTGCGGGTAAAAAGGAAACCCGTCGCCGGGGCGGTCACCGGCACCCGTTCCGGAGTGTCGCGATCCAGCAGTACGATGTCCCCGATATGCTCGCCTTTCTCGACCCGTTCACCCATGTCCTTGCGGTAGGTGATCAGGCCGTTGTCTGCGGCCTTGATCACCTTCACCTGGTCGACATTGACGGCCACGGTGTCGTGCGCCTGAGGCTGCGGGCTGGCGCCGCTGTCTGACAGGTAACCCTGCTGCTCGAGAAACGCCAGTATGCCTTCGGCGTCACGTCGTGCCAGTTCATCGCTGACGGCCGTGCTGCCGCGCAACTCCAGCGTGGCGGCAAAACAGGGCTCGGCAAAGGGTGCTCCGGTGGCTTCTGCGACCTTGACCCAGGGCTGTGTGTGGGTGCCGTCAAAGGCCACCACACCGCGCACGTCCTCTTCCAGGCGCACCGGAAAGCCCAGGCAGTCGCCCAGTGACTTTCCGGTCTCCCGCTGATGGTCGCCATAGAACACATGCGGCAGGGCTTCGTCGTCACAGTGCAGGTCCAGCATGATGTTGGCGTCCAGAGACTGACTGAGCAGCGCACTGTGCAGGGCCTGGATTTCATAATCGCCACGGTTGTCCAGCGCCATCTGGTGCAGGGTCTCGCGCATCACGCGGTCATTATGCTCGGCGTCGCTACCCAGTTGTTCGCGCACTTTTTCCAGCACGGCATCAGGGTCGACGGACATGCCGCGATTGAAATTCTGGCCGGTAACGGCATCAAAGCGTCCGGGTACATAGCCGAACAGGCGCTGGTTCATGCCCACCGGATTGGCATAGGGCACGATGACGATACGCTGCAGCAGCTTGCCGGCCTGTTCCAGCTTGATCAGTCGTTCGAGCACATGCTGCAACACCAGCAGACCAGGCCATTCGTCAGCATGCAGCGCCGCCTGCAGATAGGCCTTGCGCGGCCCCGACCCGAGTGTGTGAACGGTCAGTGCCCGAGTGTGGCCTGGAGCAGGCGCTGGTAATTCGATGCGCTCGGTGTGCATGGTGACTTCCTCGCTGTAAACATTGCCACGGATTCTACCCAGCCGGATCGTCGGGTAACAGGGCAGGGCGGCTGATTCCTGAAGAGAGTGCAGTAAAGTCGTGTTTACCATGACGGCGCAGATGGCAGGCCCCCAGCGAAAATTTGCGTTATCATGTCGGCCGACTACTACGCCCCCAAAAGCTGCCGACAGAAGCAGCCTATGTAGGCACCCTGTACATGAACGAGGCTATCCATGAAGCAGACTGACCTGTCGAAAAATTCTCAGGCGACCACTCCCAGTTCCCGAAGACCCCTCTATATTCCGTACGCCGGGCCCACCTTGCTGGAAATGCCGCTGCTGAACAAAGGCAGCGCTTTCAGCACGACAGAGCGCCAGGCGTTCAACCTCGCCGGCTTGCTGCCGCAGAATGTCGAGACCATCGAAGAGCAGTCAGAGCGCGCCTACCACCAGTACCAGCAGTGCCAGACTGATCTGGACCGCCACATCACCCTGCGCGCGATTCAGGATGACAACGAGACCCTGTTTTTCCGGCTGCTGGAAGACCACCTCGAGGAGATGCTGCCGATCATCTACACGCCGACGGTAGGCCAGGCCTGTGAAGAGTTTTCCAATATCTATCGCAATCACCGCGGCCTCTTCATTGGTTATCCGGACCGGGAACATATGGATGACCTGCTGCGCTGTGCCACCAAGGATAATGTGCGCGTGATTGTGGTCACCGACGGCGAGCGCATTCTGGGGCTGGGTGATCAGGGCATCGGCGGCATGAGTATCCCGATCGGCAAGCTGTCACTCTATACTGCCTGCGGTGGCATCAGCCCAGCCAACACCCTGCCCATCATGCTGGATGTGGGTACCAACAACCAGGCCTTGCTGGACGATCCGCGCTACATGGGCTGGCGCCACAAGCGCATCGATCAGGAGGAATACGACGCCTTTCTGGAGCAGTTCATACAGGCGGTCAAACGCCGCTGGCCGAATGTGCTGCTGCAGTTTGAAGACTTTGCACAGACCAATGCCATGCCGCTGCTCGAGCGCTACCGCGACGAGCTGTGCTGTTTCAACGACGACATTCAGGGCACCGCGGGTGTCTGCGTGGCTACTCTGCTCGCGGCCTGCAAGGCCAAGGGCCAGGGGATGAAGGACCAGAAGGTGGTCTTTGTCGGAGCAGGCTCTGCCGGTTGCGGTATCGCCGAGCAGATCGTGGTGGCCATGACCGAAGAAGGCCTGAGTGAAACCGAGGCCCGCCAGCGGCTGTTTATGGTGGATCGTCACGGCCTGCTCACCACGGACATGGAAGGTCTGTATGACTTCCAGTTGCGTCTGGCGCAGGACCCGGCCGTGACCAGCGACTGGCCCGGCAACACCCTGATGGATGTGGTGCGGGGCGCACAGCCCACCGTACTGATCGGTGTATCCGGGCAGCGGGGCCTGTTTGCCGAAGATGTCATCCGCGCCCTGCACGAAGGTTGCCCGCAACCGGTCGTCATGCCCTTGTCGAACCCGACTTCGCGCGTTGAAGCCACGCCGGAAGAGGTGCTGAACTGGACCAATGGTCAGGCGCTGATCGCGACCGGCTCTCCATTTGCTCCGGTGACCGTCAACGGCCAGACCTATGCCATTGCCCAGTGCAACAACGCCTATATCTTCCCCGGCATTGGCCTGGGTGTGGTGGCCGTGCGCGCCAACCGGGTGACCGATGCCATGCTGATGGCGGCGTCACGCGCCCTGGCCAACGAGGCGCCGATGGTGAAAACCGGCGAGGGGCCCTTGTTGCCCGCGCTGGAAGACATTCGGGCGGTGAGCAAGGCCATTGCTCTGGCCGTCGGCAAGCAGGCACAGGCCGATGGTGTTGCGCTGCAGAGTGATGAAGAGACGATCAGGGCCGAGATCGACCGTCATTTCTGGGAGCCCCGCTATCGTACTTATCGCCGCCGGTCGTTCTGAGCTTCCGGTTGGCAGGCCGCGTTACACAACAGGAGAAGTCCACATGATCGATTTGCGCAGTGACACGGTAACGCGGCCCGGCCCGGCCATGCGCTCGGCCATGATGCAGGCCGCCGTCGGCGACGACGTCTATGGCGATGACCCGACCGTCAATGCACTGGAAGCGCGGGTGGCTGCTCTGGCCGGCAAGGAGCGCGCGCTGCTGATGCCTTCCGGCACCCAGAGCAATCTGGTGGCGCTGCTGGTGCATTGCCAGCGCGGCGATGAATATATTGTCGGGCAGAGCTATCACACCTACCGTTATGAAGGCGGTGGCGCAGCCGTTCTGGGCAGCATTCAGCCGCAGCCGTTGCCGGTACAGGCGGACGGGTCGCTGGCACTGGCCGATATCGAGGCGGTGATCAAGCCGGACGACATGCACTTTGCCCGTACCCGCCTGCTGGCGCTGGAGAACACCCAGTCGGGCCAGGTGCTGACGCCAGAGTATCAGCAATCGGCGGCCGCTCTGGCCCGCCGTCACGGGTTGGCTGTGCATCTCGATGGCGCCCGTCTGTTCAATGCCGTGGTCGAACTGGGGCAGCCGCTGAGCGACCTGACTCAACCGTTCGATACCGTCAGTCTGTGTTTTTCCAAGGGTCTGGGTACGCCGATGGGCTCGGTGTTGGTGGGCTCGGCCGACTTTATCGAGCAGGCGCGGCGCTGGCGCAAGGTCGTCGGTGGCGGTCTGCGTCAGGCCGGTCTGATCGCAGCCAGCATGGATTATGCGCTGGACCATCATGTGCAACGACTGGCGGAAGATCATCGTCGTGCAGGGCTATTGGCCGAAGCGCTGGGCGACCTGCCCGGTGTCGTCGGCGTGCGCTGGGCCACCAATATGGTCTATCTGGAGCTTGCGTCGGAGGACAGGGGGCTGCGCCTGCAGGATGACCTGGAAGCACAGGGTATATTGATTCGCGGCGGGCAGAGTATCCGCCTGGTGACGCATCTGGATATCAGCGATGAGGATATCGGGCAGGTGGTAAATGCTGTTGGCACGGGACTGCGTGCTGCCTGAGGTATCAGTGCTGTTCAGTGAGGCCGGCTGACGATTCGAGCGTACTGAACTGCAGTTCGGCCAGGTGCCGATACAGCGCATTGTCGCGCATCAGGGTGTCATGACGACCTACCGCGACGGCGCGTCCGCCGTCCATGACCACCAGTCGATCCGCGGCGACCACGGTGGCCAGTCGGTGGGCAATCACCAGACTGGTGCGTCCGACCATCAGTCGATCCAGCGCTTCCTGCACCAGATGTTCGCTTTGTGCATCCAGGGCACTGGTGGCTTCGTCCAGCAGCAGAATGCGCGGGTCTTTCAATAGCGCCCGGGCAATAGCGATACGCTGGCGCTGACCGCCTGACAACTGTACGCCACCCGGACCCAACTGGGTATCCAGCCCCTGCGGCAGCGCCTCGACAAAGGTCAATGCGTTGGCATCGGCAAGTGCCTGCCGCAACCTGTCCCGATCGGCGTGCGGTGCACCATAGAGCAGGTTGTCGGTTACCGTGCCAGTAAACAGCACCGGTTCCTGCGCCACCAGCCCCATCTGCTGGCGCAGTTCGCCCGGGTCCAGTTCGCGGATATCCAAACCGTCCACCAGAATGTGCCCCCGGTTCAGGTCATGAAAGCGCAACAGCAATGACAACAGCGTGCTTTTGCCTGCCCCTGAGGGGCCGACCAGGGCGACTCTTTCGCCCGGGCTGACGCTCAGACTGAAATCTTCTATCGCAGGGCGCTCGCGCTCTGGATAGCCGAAGGTCACTGTTTCAAATTCGAGCGCACCCTGCACCGGCTGAGGGAGTGTTTTCGGCTGCTCCGGCGGCGCTATGCCGGGTTCGGTGTCGATCAGTTCGAGCAGTCTTTCGGCAGCCCCCGCAGCGCGCTGCACATCACCGGCCACTTCGGCCAGGGTGGCCACGGCGCCGGCAGCCAGGACCGCATAGAACACAAAGGCTGACAGTTCACCCGCCGACATGGTGCCGGCCAGCACGGCCATGCCCCCCTGCCAGAGCATGGCGCCGACAGCGGCAAAGACCACCAGCATGGCGGCAGCGGTCAGAAAGGCCCGTTGCCGGGTGCGCTGCAAGGCACTGTCGAAGGCTTCTTCGACGCGCGCCTGATAGCGGATGTTGTCTTCTTGCTCATGATTGAAGGCCTGCACCGTGCGAATGCCAGACAGGGTTTCGGTGGCAAAGCGGCCCAGTTCGGCCACATGGTCCTGACTGGCACGCGACAACCTGCGCACGCGCCGACCGAACCAGACAATCGGTAGCAGGGTGGCCGGGATGCCGATCAGCACCAGCGCTGCCAGCAGCGGCTGAGTGAGCAGCATCAGTGCCACCGCACCCACCAGCATCACGCTGTTGCGCAAGGCCATGGAAATTGACGAGCCGAAGAGGGTCTGCAAGACGCTGGTGTCGGCAGTGAGCCGCGAGGCAATTTCACCCGCACCCTGGGTATTGTCCCGATTGCTCTCGAAAAAGGCCGGTTCCAGGCGCAGCAGATGGGCAAATACCTGCTGGCGCAGGTCTGCAGCCAGCCGTTCTCCAATCCAGGACACCAGATAATAGCGCATGGCGGAGGCACCAGAGAGCACCGCAACCACGCCCAGCATTACGAACAGCATCTGGCGCAACGCGGCAGTATCGGCCGCCACAAAACCCTCGTCGATGACCAGCCGCAGGCCCTGCCCGAGAACCAGCACACTGGACGAAGCAATCAACAGGGCTCCGGCGGCCAGCAGCAGTTTGCTCCGGTAGGGTCGAAGCAGGTGCAGCAGGCGGAGCAGCAAGCGGGGGTCGGCTTTGGCAGTCATGCAGTCATGTTAGCAGCTTCGTGTATTGTCACCTAAGAAAGTGGCTCGATAATCAGATTTTGCTTATGGAGTGCGTTTCTTCATGCGGTCTATTCGGGCAGACTGGTATCTCTCACGCTGCAAACGAGGACCCAGTGCGCGAACAGGTCATCATCATGGCAAAGCAGGCCCCGGGCTGGCTGATTCTGGCCGGGCTACTGCTGCAGATTGTCAGCCTGGTTCCTGGCGTCAATGTCAGCCGCCTTGCCGGCCTGCTGCTTTGGCTGGCCATGGCGTTGCTCTGGCGCACAATACCGACCAACACCCGCTGGCAGGCCGGAGGGCTGGCATTGATCGGGCTGCTGTTGCTGCTGCTGGCCGAGATGCTGTACCGGATCGGATTTGACTGGTCTCAGCTGTTTACCGGCAACCTCTACGTGGTGGCCATGCTGATCGGTGTGAGCTTTGTCGGTCTGATCGGGCGTGACGCCGGCGCAGCTTCAGATCCGGCTATCGGCCGCACCGGGCCGACGGCCATGTTGCAAACCTGGTTTGGCGTGCACTTCCTGGGCATTGTGCTGAACCTGTCGACCATCTTCATGATCGGTGACCGACTGGCACGACAGGGCACACTCAAGTTACCCCAGATTCTGGCTCTGAACCGCGGTCTCTCCAGTGCTGCTCTCTGGTCGCCGTTTTTTGCGTCGATGGGGGTGGTACTGACTCTGGCACCGGAGCTCGAGTACAGCCAGATTCTGATCGTCGGCTTTCCACTGGCCTTGCTGGCCGGTCTGATCTCGACACTCGACCTGCGGCGGCAGTTTGATCTGAGCAATGTGACCGGTTTTTCGCTGTCTCCGCGCAGCCTGCTGATGCCCGTCATGATGGCGGGGCTGGTCATGTTGTTTTACCTGGTGATCACACCGGGCCTGGGCATTGTCAGCATAATCACTTTTCTGATGCCGCTGACCGCCTTGCTCAGCAACGCCCTGCTGAGCCGACACCGGATCTTGCAGCGCATGGGGCAGCATGTGCGCCAGCGCCTGCCCATGATGCGCGGTGAAATCAGCCTTTTCCTGGCGGCCGGTCTTCTGACGCTGGGTCTGTCGACCTTTATTGAAGCCATGACCGGAGGCAATTGGACACTGTTTGCCCGTTTTGGCGTGAGTGAGGCGATTATCAGTCTGCTGGTGATTGTGGGCACTGCGGTCATGGGGCTGCATCCGATCATCGGGATTTCGGTACTGGCGTCCACGCTGCGCCTGGAAGGCTCGGAACAGACGTTGTTCGGGTTCATGGCGCTAGGCGCCTGGGCCGTCGGGACCAGTGTCGGTCCCTTGTCAGGTATCAATCTGTCGCTGCAGGGGCGCTATGGTACCAGTGGCTATCTGCTGATGCGTCACAACCTGGTCTATGGCGCGGTTCTGTTGTCCCTGGTGGTGGTCGCTCTCTGGGTGCTGGGACGCTGACAGAGCCGGGCCTTATGGTCTAACCTGTGACCATGACTGATCATCTTCTGACCCTGATTGCCCACGACCCGTCCCCCAACACCCAGCGCATGGTGACGGCGGTCATGGAAGGCGCGCAGAACTCTGCCATCAGCGGCGTCACGGTGCGCCATCTGCGACCGCTGGAAGCCGGGGCTGATGCGGTGCTGGAGTCCAGCGCCATCATTCTCGGCACCACGGAGAATCTGGGGTACATGAGCGGGGCCTTGAAGGACTTCTTCGACCGCAGCTATTACAGCCTGCTGGACGAAACGGATGCACTGCCCTACGCCACGCTGATCAGGGCGGGCAAGGATGGCACCGGCACGCGGCGGGCCATCGAGAGCATCTGCGGGGGGTTGCGCTGGCGGGCTGTGCAGTCGCCGCTGATCTGTCAGGGCGACTGGGATGAGCAGTTTATCGAGCAATGTCGGGAGCTGGGGATGGCGATGGCAGCCGGCCTGGAGGCCGGCATTTTCTGATCTGGCTCAGGCGCCAACGGCCAGAAACCCTTCCACCACGCGTGGAATGGCCTGCTCGGACAGACCGGCCACATTGACCCGGCCGCCGGCAACCACATAGATGCCGAAATCGTCCTTGAGTTGTTGCAGTTGTTCCGCGCTCAGGCCGGTCACCGAGAACATGCCGCGATGCTGGCCAAAGTAGTCAAACCGGTCGCTGTCCGTGGCTGCGCGGAACTGGCTTACCAGTTCCGCGCGCAAATGATTGATGCGCCCATTCATGCCGTTCAGTTCCTGTTCCCATTCCGCGCGCAAGGCTGGCTCGTTGAGAATCTTCGCCACAATGGCGGCACCATGATCGGGGGGCATGGTGTAGGTGCCCCGAGCCAGGCGCTGAATATGGGCCTTGGCCTTCTGCGCCTGCGCCAGGTCTTCGCCGATGACAATCGCCGCGCCGGTGCGCTCCCGATACAGGCCGAAGTTCTTCGAGCAGGAGGTGGCAATGACCATCTCCGGTACCGCATCGGCCAGCAGGCGCAGACCTGAGCCGTCTTCGTGCAGACCATCCCCGAAACCCTGATACGCGATGTCGACGAAGGGCAGAAAGCCCTGCTTTACTGCCATCTCGGTAATACGCTGCCAGGACTCCATCGAAATATCGGCGCCCGTTGGGTTGTGACAGCAGCCGTGCAGCAGCAATACATCATCCGGGCCGAGCTGGCTGATTTGCTCCAGCATGGCGGATTCGTCCACCTGCTTGGTACTGACATCGAAATAGGGATACTCGCGCACGGTCAGCCCGGCACCCTCCATCACCGGCTGATGGTTCACATAGCTGGGACGGCTGATCCAGACGGTGGCCTCGGGGCGTGCCGTGGCAATCAGGTCCGCCAGCATGCGCAGGGCGCCGCTGGCGCCCGGCGTCTGTATAGCCGCTGAACGGGCATGCCCGGCCGTGCCCTGCAGCAACAGGTCGGTAATCGATTGGTTGAACTGCTCATCACCGGCGAGGCCGACATAACTCTTGCTGGGCTGGGTCTGTGCGAGCTCCACTGCGGCCTTGCGCACTGCCGTCATGATGGGCGTGACCCCTTCGCTGTTGCGATACACGCCAATACCCAGATCGATCTTGTCCGGGCGTGGATCGTCACGAAAGGCCAGAGCCAGCGACAGGATGGGGTCCTGTCCGGGTGCTTCAAGGCGATTGAACATGGTGCGGCTCCCTACAGCAGATGCAGTCATTGGTTGCGCGTTTTATAAGTCCGCTTCCGGAAATTGAATCAGCGGGCCAAAGATGACAGGGCCTGCTGCCCGAGGGAAGCGGTCGCGCACGGAAATCTGGTGCTGATTTATCCTGTCGCAGCGTAAAGTGTCAAGCCGGATGTACTCCGCAACTCGCGGATCAGGCGTCTTCTGTCTGGTCGAGAGCCAGCATCTGTAGCAAATCGTCCAGCGGCATGGGGCGCGCCAGATAGAACCCCTGCACCTCGTCGACCCCCAGTTCACGCACAAAAGCAAGTTGTTCGGCGGTTTCCACGCCTTCGGCGGTGACTCGCATGTTCAACGTCTTGCCGATCTGAACGGTGGCCTGAACCACGGTCAGCGCCGTGGAGTTGCGATCCATATCACGGATAAAACTCTGGTCGATTTTCAGGCGGTCAACGGGCAGTCTGGTGAGGTAGCTCAATGACGAATAGCCGGTACCAAAGTCATCCAGAGAGATGCTGATACCCCGGGCGCGCAGGGACTGCAAGGCGGCAATGACCTGATCCGTGTGCTCGAACATGACCCGCTCAGTCAGCTCAATACCCAGGTTGCTGCCCCAACGGTCCAGTGCATCATCCAGTGGCTGCATAAGCTGATCGAGCGTGTCGTAGTTGAAATGGTGTGCCGAGAGATTGAAGTTGACCCGCAGTTGCGGATGCAGCGCCGTCAGGCGCTCACAATGCAGACAGACCTGCTGGAATACCCATTGGTCAATATCAGCAATCAGCCCAGAGCGCTCGGCCAGAGGAATGAACTGGCTGGGGCTGATCATGCCCCATTCGGTGGGCCAGCGCAGCAGCGCTTCGACGCCGACTATGCGGTTGGAGTCTGCGTCGTGACTGGGCTGATAATGCAGTTCCAGTTCGTTGTTCTTGAGCGCCGCTTCCAGTCGAGTCTCCAGGTCCCGCTCCTGCTGCACCTGCAACTGCATCGCAACCTCGAACACCCGATAGCCTGCCCGGCCAGAGCGTTTGCAGCTGTACAGGGCAAGATCAGCGGCACGCATGGCCGCCTCGGAGATGTCTTCCCCATCGGTCTCCTGCAGTTGCTCACTGAGCACGACGCCCAGACTGGCAGTGACTTTCAGGGCATGTTCCTGATGGCGGTAGGGTTGACTGACCCGGTCGATGATCTCGGTACAGATGGTATCCAGTGCGGTGACGTCTACCGAATGAGGGACGATAATCGCAAATTCGTCGCCACCCAGCCTGAACGGCTCTACCTCAAGAGACAGGGGTGCGCGCAGGCGACGGGCAATTTCCTCCAGCAGGACATCGCCCACCAGGTGCCCGAGTGTGTCGTTGATGTCCTTGAAATGGTCCAGATCAAGGAAAATGACCCCCCAGCCGGCCTGCGCTCCTGTGTCGTCGATGAACTGGCTGATCTCCTGCAACCGGCTCTGAAATCGGCTCCGGTTCAGCAAGCCGGTCAGCGGGTCGTGTTCTGCCAGATAGCGGAAGTTCTCTTCGGCTTCCACCTGCTCGGTGATGTCATGCATCGAGCCCTCAAAAACATCTTCCTTTTGGTTGTCGTGATGCCGGAACTGGGCACTGAGCAGAACCCATATTCGACGGCCGTCCCGGCGTCGCAGGCGCACACGTTCATTGCTCAAATGTCCGTTGTGACGCAGGCGCGCGATTACCCTGTCGCGCGTTCTGCTGTCATCGTAAACGTCTTCCCCGAGGTTCTTCACTGAGGCCAGCAGCTCTTCCGGGCTGGCATAGCCGATAATCTGGGCCAGCATTTGATTGGCTCGCAGCAGCCGACCGTCGGGCAGCGACTGATACAACCCGGCCTGTGCCGAATTGAACAAACGCTCATAGTCACTCTCTGCGCGCTCGCGCGCCAGTTCGGCCTGCCGCAGGGCACTGACATCGGCCACTGTGCCGATGATGTGGGCCAGTTCACCCTCGTCATCCAGAATGGCACGCGCATTCTGCCGCACCCAGACGGTGCGGCCGTCCTTGCCGAACATTTCACACTCGAAGCCAATGACTTCGCCATGTTCCTGCAATTGTCGCAGGAACGCTTCGCGATCAGTCTGATGGCGATAAATGCCCTGGGAGACTTCACCCACCTTGACTTGCATTTCTTCTGGCGTTGCATAGCCGAATAGCCGCGCCAGCGAGCGATTGGCATACACAATTTCGCCAGAGCGGCTGGTCTGGTAAATCCCGTCGACCGAGTATTCCAGTATCCGGCGGTAGTTTTCCCGCTCGGGCAATAGGGTGCAGTACATGATGACAAACTGGTGTGTCTGGTCGCTGTGGGCTTCCCAGCGCAGATAGTGCTTGTCGAATTGCTGCTCAATGAGCCAGGGTATCTGGCTGATCAGCCAGTCATCAAAACGTGACTCCAGTTCGGCGGGCAACAGGGCAGACCAGTCTGGCGCGCTAACGGCCTGACGCAACGATTCGGCTGCCGGCGAGATGTATCTGATCTTGCGCGACTGGTCCAATACCAGGGCACCCAGATCCAGCCGCTGCAAGCTGTGCTGAAGCCGGGACAGTTGGCGTGCCTCTGTGAACTCGGGGTGCTGGTCGTCGGACAAAATAGTTATTATCTAATGCTTGAACCCTACAGCTTAGCAAAAAACGCGGGGCGGCGAGAGTTTCGCTGCAGATGAGGTTTCGGCAGGTCTGATTGACAGCCCCTGCCGTCGGCCGAAAGCCCTGCTTTACCCGCTTGTCGTTTGTGGTTGTTCACCGGTGGCGGCTATACTGCGAGCTGACATTGGACGCCACAGAGAGCAACCATGCGCCAGTCTTTTGTAATTGCAGTCCTTCTGGCTTTCATTCTGGGCAGTTCAGCTCTGGCTGATCCGAGTGAAGAGTTTCGGGTCAATCTGGGGCTGACCTCGCTGGGCGGTGACAGCGGTAATCTGGAAGATGTAGAAGGCCGGTTTGCAGAAGGGGCGATTCTGTTGCGCCGCCAGTTCTTCTCCACACTGGACGTGCCGCTGGCCCTGCGCCTGTCGCGCAAGGATATGCACGACGAGGACGGAATCGGCGATGTGTCTCTGTGGCGCCTGCGGGGCGGACTGGGTTACAGCACCCGACCGTCTTCGGGCGCCGGCGTCTATGTGCAGGGTCAGGTCGAGATTCTACATGCCCGATTTGCTGAAACGGATGTGACACGCGGCTATCCGCGCGCCGAGGCTGGCCTGACCGGCGAGCTGTCGGGTTCACCCTGGCAGCTGGGTGTGATTGCCAGTGGTTATGAAGAAGATGTCGACCGGTTTCCGGTCCTGGGTCATGTGAGCCTGTTTACCGGTCTGCACGAACAGGTGGACTGGGGCCTGACGCTCGAGGGCTCGCACGAGCGCATTGATCTTGCCTTCACCTTCCGCTGGTACTGAGTGCTGGCAATGGGGGAGTCAGTGCGCAGCGCCTATATCCTGTTGGCCCTGTTGTTGGCGCTGTCTGTGCAGCCGGCGCTGGGGTCAGAGCATTCCACGGTCATCCGTGTGGGGGGCGACGACAGCTTTCCCCCTTACGAGTTCATTGATTCCGAAGGCAATATCGCCGGCTACAATGTCGACATGACGCGCGCCATCGCGGAAGTCATGGGTGTCGAGGTGGAAATCGTTCTCGACAGTTGGTCCACCATGCGCCGGGCTCTTGAAGAAGGCGAGGTGGATGTGCTGCAGGGCATGGTCGGAACCCCCGAACGAGAGCTGACCTACTCTTTCAGCGCGCCGTCGACCATTATCAACTATTCCTTCTTTGGCCGCGAAGGCGGCCCGCAGGCGGACAGCCTTGAGGATATTGAAGGGCGGAGTGTGGCAGTGCAATACGAGGGGCTGATCCACGACTATCTGCGTCAGCAGGACCTGGATATCGAGATCGTCACCATGCCGGCCCATTCCGGGGCCTTGCGCCAGGTTGCTTCGGGGCAGAGTGATTTTGCCCTGGGGGCCACTTTGCCCAGCCTGTATTTCAGTCAGGAACATGGCCTGTCCAACATCCGGGCCGTGTGGCGACCTATCCAGCCGCAACCCTATGGTTATGCGGTAATGAAAGGTAATGAAGAGCTGTTGACACTGTTTTCCGAAGGCTTGGCCATTCTGCGCAATACAGGCAAACAACAGGAAATCTATGACCGCTGGATGGGCCCGCTGGAAGGCTCGCCCAGTGATGCGCTGCGTTATGTGGGTTTGATCATTGCTGCAGCCGTGCTGATCACCCTGGTAGCTCTGGGCGTGGGCGCCATCTGGATTCGCACGCTGCAGCGCGAAGTGGAGCGACGCACGCGGGAAGTCAGAGAGCAGCAACAGCAGTTGATCCAGGCTGACAAGATGAGTTCTCTCGGCACCCTGGTATCGGGTGTGGCACATGAGATCAACAACCCCAGTGGCCTGATTCTGCTCAACCTGCCCATGCTGAAGGATGCCTGGCAGGATACCCTGTCGCACATGGATCATTATTATCAGCAGCGTGGCACCTTCCAGATTGCCGGACTCGACTATCAGCGCATGCGCGCCGAGATTCCCTATGTGCTGGATGAGATGAACGAGGGCGCCCAGCGGATCAAGCGCATCGTCAACGACCTGCGTGACTTTGCCCGGCAGGAAGACAGCGACACCCTGGAGGCCATCCGGCTCAACGAGGTGGTGAGAACGGCCACCCGGTTGCTGGATGTCACTATACGGAGTTACACCCACAACTATCGTCTGCACCTGCACCCCACTCTGCCCATGATGATGGGCAATGCACAGCGCATAGAGCAGGTGGTGATCAACCTGATTCTGAATGCCTGTCAGGCGCTGCCGGATCCGGACCACAGCGTACGCGTGGAAACCCGTGTCGACAGCTCAAACCGGAAAATAATCCTGTCCGTACTGGATGACGGGTGTGGAATCCCTGATGACGTGTTGCCGCAGTTGACTGATCCTTTCTTCACCACCAAGCGTGAACAGGGGGGTACCGGACTTGGGTTGTCGGTCTCCGCGGGTATTATCAAAGCCTATAGTGGCGCCATCCAGTTTCATTCAAAGCCCGGAAAGGGCACACGCGTAGACGTATCCTTTCCTGTTGCAACACCGGAGGCCTGATGCAGAACAGCGCTACAGCCAGCTCGGCGGTTACCAGTGGTGCGGGGCTCTACCCGCACTTCGGTATTCTGCTGGTGGACGACGAAGTGTCCTACCAGCGCAGTCTGGCCCTGTTGCTGGAGCGCAAGGCGGGCATCAATCATCTCTATTTCTGTTCGGACAGCCTGCGTGTGATGGACATGCTGGCCGAGCACCCGATCCGCATCGTGCTGCTGGACCTCAATATGCCCAGAAAGTCGGGCGGTCAGCTACTGCATGACATCAATGAGGCCTATCCGGACGTGGTGACGGTGATTATCAGTGGCCTCAACCAGGTGGAAACCGCTGTCGACTGCCTGCGTCAGGGTGCTTTCGATTTTTTCGTCAAGACCACGGAAACAGACAGGCTGCTGGAAGGCATCAAGCGGGCCATCGAGGTTCAGGAGATCAAGTCGGAAAACCAGGCCCTGCGCCAACGGGTACTGAGCCGGCGACTGGATTCGCCCGAGTCCTTTGCCCGCATACTGACCCAGAGCCGCAAGATGGCCTCGGTGTTTCAATATCTGGAGTCCGTCGCAGGGAGCACCCAGCCGTTGATGATCTGTGGCGAGAGCGGCACGGGCAAGGAACTGATCGCCCAGGCCGTGCATGACTTGAGTGGTCGACCTGGCAAGTTGGTCACCGTCAACGTGGCAGGGCTGGATGACCATATTTTCAATGACACCCTGTTTGGCCATCGCAAGGGGGCCTTCACCGGTGCCGACAGCGAGCGCCGTGGTCTGGTGGAGACGGCCGCTGGTGGCACGCTGTTTCTGGACGAAATTGGTGACCTGAGCCCGGGCTCGCAGGTCAAGCTGCTGCGCTTGCTGCAGGAAGGCGAGTACTACCCCATGGGCGCCGACCGCCCGGAGCGCTCGCAGGCTCGCATCTTTGTGGCAACCCATCAGAACCTGGATGCCCTGCAGAAGGAGGGTCGTTTCAGGCGCGACCTCTACTATCGCCTGTGTACTCATCAGGTCCAGATACCGCCCTTGCGCGCGCGTCGCGAAGACATCCGCCTGCTTTTCAGCCATTTTCTCGAACAGGCCGCAGCAGACGTGGGTCGGGAAGTGCCGGAGTTGACTTCCGAAACCTGGGCGCAGCTTCAGAGCTATCACTTCCCCGGCAATGTACGGGAATTGCGCGCCATTGCCTTTGATGCACTCAGTCGGTCAGACAATGGTGAGCTGGCGCCTGAACATCTGAGTCTGATCAGTGATGCCGGTGCTGATGAGCCCGCGGCCAGTGACCAGTCACTGGTGCAGTTTCCGCTGGATCGTCGGTTGCCCAGCCTGGCTGAAATGGACGAGATTCTGATCGAAGAAGCCCTGTTCCGTGCTGACTACAACCAGTCGATTGCGGCACAGTTTTTGGGAATCTCCCAGCCTGCACTCAGCAAGCGCCTGAAGCGGATGCGCAATCCTGAACAGAGCTGATCCCTGTATGCAAAAAGTTATAACGGTAGTCCATAAGTTATAGTTGTCAGACAAGCGCTTGCTTGACCGTGTGGATATCTACAACTCTTTGTTTATAAAAGATTTTTTTCTTCTGCCTTCTGGCCTTGTGAAGCCAGGGCAGTAATCCGGTCCACACATTCCAGCCGCCGCTATTCCATTGGTTATAGTTGGCGCCTTTCCACCCATGCGTCTTCTTCTCTTATTAAGCCAATAAAAACAATGACTTGCGCTATTTTTACAGAGTTGGCACCGGCCTTGCTAAATCTACAGCAAGTAACAGCGAATAAAAGCATAAAACACAGAGAGACGCCTCAACCCCATAAAAAGGCTCGCAGAAGCCTTGCTGATCAACTGGAGATGCCATGACCACAGTACTGACCTGTTTCTATTTCTCTCCCTAGCGTTAGAGCCCTGGCGCATTCAATGCGCTCATGGGCCGTTGGCAGCCTGTAGCACCGCGGGCTGCCATTTCAGAACTGTCCATGCGGTTTGGGCCCTGCGTTGCAGGGCCCCTTTTTTTGTCTGTCAAAACGACTGCCGGCCCGATTTCAGCATCAATCCTTCTCCAGAACCGTCCCCATTCTTTGCAGCGCCTGCTCAAGCTGAGCCTCGGGGCAGCCCAGGTTGAGCCTTACAAAACCTGGGGCCGCAAAGGGTGCCCCATCAGACACCATGACCCCTGCCGTCGCGAATCGTTCTGCCAGGGTTTCTGCCTGCGGCCAGGCGCGCATGTCCAGCCAGGCCAGAAACGTCGATTGTGGTCGCTGGTAGCCAAGCTGCGGAAACTCCTGCAACCACACCTCCAGACGATCAAAGTTGCGGTTCAGGTGTGCGCGCAAGGCGGCCAGCCAGGCATCGCCTTCTGCCCAGGCGGCTTGCGCAGCAATCAGCCCGGCATAGCTGATGTCCGGCAGCAGGCCTCTGGCCTGTTGGCGGAACTGCTGACGCAGTTGTGGGTTAGGTATCACGGCTACGGCGCAACACAACCCGGCTATATTGAATGTCTTGCTCGGTGCCAGCAGCGTCACCGAACGCTGGGCGGCGTCCTGATTCAGGCTCACATAGGGGATGTGGCGGTGCTGATCATCCAGCCGCAGGTCCGACCAGATCTCATCGCTTATCACCAGCAGATCGCGTTCGGCAGCGACCTGATGAATGGCCTCCAGTTCTTCCCGGGTATACACATGGCCGGTTGGATTCTGCGGATTGCACAGAATCAGCGCCCGGGTATCCGGGTTTAGCGCCTGGGCCAGCGTGTCTGCTGGTCCGGCATAGTCGATCTGCTCGCCTAGCGTGTCCAGCCACTGCATCGGCCGCCCGCGAATAGTCCCCATCTGACAGATGGGTGGGTACACGGGCGTATGCGTGGCCAAGCCTTCGTGGTGCCCAAGCCAGGCTTCTATTGCCACGTTCATGCCTGGCACCACACCGGGAATCCAGACCAGCCAGTCTCTCTCCGGAGTCCAGCCATAGTGGCGGTCGCACCAGCGCAGAAAGGCCAGCACCAGATCCTCCGTCACCTCGCCATAGCCCAGCATGCCATGTTCAGCCATGGTGCGCAGTGCAGCCTGCACCGCCGGCGGTGCAGGCAGATCCATATCGGCCACCCACATGGGGATCAGGTCGGCCTGTTCGGCCGCCGCCCATTTCTTGCTGGCCATACCACGACGGTCGACCAGAGCGCTGAAATCGAAGGCAGGGGGTGCTGAGTCGGTCATGATGGTCCTTGTGGTGTCTGCTACCTCGGCCGGCTGCGCAGGTCATACTCGCGCACGGTATAGACCGAGTGGCTGGCGTGTTCCAGTTGTTCGCGTACGACCCAGCGCTCCCGGACAATGCCGGCCTTGGGGGACACCCAAAGTGTTTTCTGGAACCGATATGAATCGGTGTCAGTGTCGTAGCGCTGATTGTCTTCATTGTTGCCGCGGATGCGCACCACATAGGTTTCGATGTCGATCAGGCGAGTCTCCAGCATTTCGGTGTGCAGCACCTCGACTTCGGCGTAGGTTGGCCAGGTAGTGACGATACCCGGGTAGTCGAACTGGATTTCAAAACGGTCACCCACTGCAATCTGCTGGCGCAACAGCCGCGCTCCGGCGTCGCCAGCAATCCGCTGGCCGCCTTCGCTGTACCAAAGCAAATCCTGTTCAGTGTCGCCAAAGCCATAGTGAAAGCTGCGGGTGAAGTCCTGTCCGTCGGTCACGCGATGCCGGTCGGTTACCCTGTACTGGGTGCTGAGCAGTTCCGAAGTGGTCGTGGTCGCCTCGTACTGGCGCTCCATCCGACCCCGATACAGTTCGCCAAGCGGGTCATTGGGCAATGGGTTGCCCTGTTCGGTGCGCGACTGCACCTGCCAGACAAAGTCGTATTCGTTCTGCAACTGTTCTGGCTCCGCCGGAAACTCGTCGGCTCCGTTCAAACGGACAGGGTCTGGCTGCTCCACCTCGAAATCGCAGGCAGAGATCAGAAAGCTGCAGAGCAGAGCCAGGGCAAAATTGGGAATCTTCTTCATTGTCGACTGCGCGGATCATCATCCCGACGGGCCATCCACCAACTGACCATAAAGGCGGTCAGAAGCAGGCTTATCCCCAGGAGTGATGCAATCAGAATGGCCATGATGTTTGCTCCTTGCACTGGCAGTTTGCTGTTGTCGTACTCAGTTAGGCGCTGATCATAACCCAAGGGATGGCACTCCGGGGAGTCCCAAGACATGGGATTTTTGGTCAAGCCAATGCCTTTGTCAAAACAGCTTGACGCGAATTTGACGGGCTTCTGATGCCCAACTATAAGTATCAAGGGATCGATGCCAACCTGCCCAGGCCCGTCATGGACGCATTTCGCCCTCCCTGTGCGTCCTGACAGACAAGAATCACGATAACGCGCAATCGCGAATCAGATTGCGACAGGCTGGCCCGATGCCATTTGATAATCATTACTTGTCATGAGGAGTTATCCTATGAAGACCCTGCCATTGATGTCTTCACCAGGCTCTGCATTTCGACCCCTGCTTATTCCCTTGGCTGCGGCCGGCATATTGTTGATCACCGGCTGTGAAAGCGGGAGCAGCAGTTCCAGCGAGGAAGTCGGAAGTGGAGACACCAATCCGCGTCTGCTGACCTCCATCAACACGTCTGCAGCGGTCGATTCGCAAACGCCCAATGCGCTGCGCAGTGGTGACCCGGTTTCCGGAAACAGCCTGATACTGGGACGCTCAGACGGATTTTCTCCCAGAAATTTCAATGCGTTTGAATATTGTGAAGGTGAACATGGTGCAGGCACAGCCAAATTCAACGCCTGTGACATGAGCTACCAGTTGAAGGAAACGTTTTTCACCGGTGGTGGCGTGACGGAAATTCGCCAGTCGCTGCAGAGAATTGACGAGGCCATTGAGCCCTATTTGAACCCGGAACGCTATTATGGCTGTGCCGATCCGGACTCGGATGACTTTGTCGAGGCGACTGTTTCACCCACGCTGGAATTCCCCAATGGGGATGATATCTCCGACGTCGGCATCCCGGACAGCATCGCAGTCAACTGTTTGCTCGAACTGGAAGGCGAGGACGGTGTGCCGACAAAATGGGTCGCCATGGGCATCGACGATGACAGCACCATTACCGTTGTCGAGGGCAACAACGAAGGGCTCAACACCTATTTCCTGACCGTCACTGTGGAGGGTGATATCGACGCCTGGTTTACTGTGGGCACAGCACCGGAAAGTTTCAACACGGATGGCTCAGAAAAGGATGTAGAGCTTCAGACTGATGGCGATGGCATGGAGCGGCCCAATGAAGTCTATACAGGCTCGACCGGGCTGTATCGGGTGTATTCCGATTCCAGCTCCGGGTTGATTCAGTTGTCCGTGGTGGGCAACGGCGGCATGGGTCGCGGTGGTTGCGGTATGCGTGCCATCACGGATGGCCAGTACATGTACTTCAACGGCAATATCAACGGCGCCATGGGCCAGTGTTTTGTGGATGATGATGCGTATAGAGCGGAAGACTTTGAAGCGGATCATGTCGAATTCGAGGTCTGCATGACAGTGAGTGATGACCAGTTTGAGTTCCTTGATAACCTGGAGGATTGCGCTGCGCGAGGTTTGGCGCCTACCAATGAGACCAATGGAGGCGGCGATACTGAAAACGTGTCGCTGGACGAAATCTTCAATATCGACTTGATCACCCGAGAGCAGTTCAAGCCTTTCAACGTAGGCCTGATGTTCACCGACCCACCGCGCCTCAATGGGTCTGATACCGTCATGACCGACACCGGGTTTGCTGATGTGCTGCCGCCGGAACCCAACAGCGCCACGCTGGCCGGCTATCAGCGCGGCGACCTGTTCTTCCGGGTCGGTGAGCAGTCAGATGCAGCGCGCGGCTTCTGTGATGAGACGGATGAGGTGGTTGTAGAGGCTTCCATGACGCTGACTGTTGCCGACTTCTCCGAAGAGGCGCTGGGCAACTTTGACGGTGCCGCCGTGCGTCAGGTGGTGGTGAATGTCTCCAGTGGCTTGCGGGAGTCTGGCTCTTTCAGCTACTGGGCCGACTATGACCTGGAAATCGAGGTGAAGCAGGGGGACGCCACTATAACCACCTGGAGCAACCAGACCACCCCGTCTGATCGCGGTCCGCTTCGGTTGTCAGCAGATCTGCAACCCGGGTTTTCTCTGGCTTCGGATGATGTGCTGACCATTACCATGAAAGGGACGGCCGAGTACAAATGCAGTGCGGAGCTGGCCAATCGGTATGCCGTGGCCCGCCCGTCTCTGGGCCGCGCGAGTCTGCGCTATTACTGGGAAGCCGAAACCGATTGATCGGCAACCATTGAGTTGACCTGGGCCTGGCCTCATCATGCCCGGGGTCAACTCACTCTTGGAATCATAGGGTCAGGCCGTTTTGGTGTTATCCTTCAGGTTGGCAGACCTCCTGAAACGTTCAGTTGTCTGTCGAGCCACCACTCAGCAGTTCGGATCAGGGCATAGATGACATCAGGAATAAAAACCGCAGCGCTGCTCCGTGATCTGACCGAGGCCATTGCGCAGGTGTTTGATGTGGTGACTGCGGTCGTGATCGTGGAGGGGCAGAGCGCCCCCCTATACTGCGCCGGAGACGCTGACCTCGGTCACCGACTGGTCAACCACCCCAGTGTCTGGGCGTCGCTGGCGGATGGCATCCCCAGGTCCGAAACGCCCTCGGCGGTAGACGACATGGGGTCGGCGGCCCTGATCGGCATCGAGCCGCTGACCATCTTTCGCGACAGCCCTGCCTCCGTGGTCGCCTTTGTCACCCGGGATTCCAGCGAATTTGACCGGACAGTGGCGCTGGTCAGCGCGTTGGCCACTGAAACGGCGACCGAGATGCGACTGCTGGGAGAGGCACCCTTTCTGGCTGATGCGCTGGCAGAGGTCGAGTCCGGTGTGACGATTGCCGATCCCAATCTCGAAGACAGTCCGCTGATTTATGTCAATGAAGCTTTCACCCGCATGACCGGCTATTCGCGTGCCGAGACTCTGGGCAGGAACTGTCGCTTTCTGCAGGGCAATCTGCACGATCAGCCCGGTGTGCAGACCCTCCGCAATGCGCTGGCCCGAGGCGTTGAATGCACGGTTGTGCTGACCAATTTCCGGCGCAATGGCGATCTGTTCAAGAACAGACTCAGATTGAAACCCATCTACACCAGAGATGGCCGCGTCTCGCATGTTATTGGCATCCAGACCGATGTGACCGCAGAGGCAGCCGCTCTCGAGTCACTGGATCTCCAGAGTCGTCGGTACAAGAGCCTGATAGACTCCGGAGCCAGCCATGTGTGGCAAATGAATGCGGCTGGAGAGCTCAAGGGCGTGGACGCCTCCTGGTTTGCATTCGCCGGTGTCAGTCTGCCGGGCGAGGCCGTGGATCTGGCGATGGTCAGAGACGCCATGGGGCCTGAAACCGCGCAAGTGTTCAAGGAACGATGGACTCAGGCTTTGCAGGACATTGAACCCTTTGAGGTCATATACCCGCTCCCGGCGGATAGCTTGTCCCCGCGCTGGTTTGTCGAGCAGGTGGCGCCGATACTGGACGATGACGGCAATCTGCTGGAGTGGTTTGGTGTTTCGCGGGAGATAACAGAACTGAAGCGGGCCGAACAGGATCTGGAGCGTATTATTCAGACGGCGCCAACCGGGATGATTGCAGTTGATCAGAAGGGCACTATCACCCTGGCAAACACCCAGGTGAACAAGATTTTCGGTTATGAGGCGGAAGCACTGATCGGGCTGCCGATAGAAGATTTGCTTCCCGAGCCTGGCAGGTCCATGCATCAGCAGCTCCGCCAAGGCTATTCGAAAGACCCGTCCATGCGACGGATGGGAAACAATCGTGAGGTGAAAGGCTTGCGCCGGGATGGCACCGAATTTCATGCTGAGGTCGGGCTGAGCTGGTTTGGAGAGGGACACGATTTCAGAATGGTGGCGGCGGTCAATGATGTTTCGGAGCTGAAAGATGCCCGGGCCGCTGTTGAACGGGCCGCCTATGAGGATCGAGTCACCGAACTGCTGTCACGCGAAGGCTTCGCCATCAGGCTGGATGAATTGCGCGCCGCAGGTACATTGCATCCGGGCAGCCTGCTGGTGTCGATTGATATCAAGGGGCTGCGCGAAATCAACAATGCCCAGGGCTATGATGCCGGTGACGAGGTGCTGCGCGAAGTGGCGAGTCGATTGACCCTGATCGCGGGACAACAGGGACTGGTGGGGCGGCCCGGCACCGGGGAGTTTCTGGTTTTGGCCCCGGCCAGCAGACTGCAGGCCCCCGGACACTGGAAGCAGCAATTGGAAACCGTGTTTGATGCGCCTATCGAAGTGGGCGGCTTCCAGCTCTTTGTCAGTGCGGCGTTTGGTTATGTTCGCCTGGGAGGCTCTCAGAGAGACAGCCATGCACTGATCAATGATGCGGAACTGGCCTTGCGCCAGAGCCAGCAGAGTGCCAGTGTGGTTTGGACTCAGTATACCAGAGCGCTGGAACGCAAGACCCGTGACAAGGTCACGCTGATACACCAACTGCGCCAGGCGTTCGAACAGAGTGAACTGATGCTGTTCTACCAGCCCAAGGTCGACCTGCACACCGGCCATATTCAAGCGGCTGAAGCGTTGGTGCGGTGGCGGCATCCGGAGCGGGGTTTTATACCGCCCAGTGTTTTTATTCCGTTGGCAGAGCAGAGCCAGTTGATCGGCCCGATCGGTGAATGGGTGCTGCGCAAGGCCTGTCTTGATCTGCGTGCCTGGCACGAGGCAGGCCTCCCGGTCCGGCCGGTATCAATCAATGTCTCGCTGGTGCAGTTCCAGTTGGGGGGAATGCCCGGCAAGGTGCAGCAGGCGCTGCAGGATTTCAATATTGCACCGGAGCAGATCACGCTGGAGGTTACCGAAAGTATCTTCGCGCAGCACAGCGATGATCTGAAAAAGGATCTGCAGGCCATCAGTGCCCTGGGCGTCAACCTGTCACTGGACGACTTCGGCACAGGCTATTCATCTCTGAGCTACCTGCAGGATTATCCCTTCGACGAGATCAAGATCGACAAGAGTTTCGTCTCGCAACTCGACGGGGGCGACTATGGCCGTGCGATTATCAGTGCTGTCAGGGCCGTCGCTACCGCTATGGGGGCGGGCATTGTGGCCGAAGGTGTGGAGACAGCGCACCAGGCGGAGACACTCCGTTCACTGGGCTGCACGGTCGGGCAGGGTTTCTACTACAGCCGGCCGCTCCCTGAGCCTGAATGGCGAGCCCTGCTTGCTGGCCACCCGGGGTTTACGCCTTAGGGTCGGCCGCAATGGTTTCCGGCGACGCTATCGGGGCCATGGCCTTGAGGTCCTGCACTGCCTGAATTTCCAGCTCGAACGGAATCTGCGGCGTCTGCAGGTAGGCGAAATCCCGATGTGGCCGGCGCCGGTCAAGCCAGGCGTCAATCTGGTCATCGGCCAGCATCAGCGGAACTGATTTCTCGTGGACATGCCGGGTTTTGGGGTGGCCGGGCAGCGTGACGATCGACACCGCGTACTGATACTGCTTTCCTCCATCCTCTCCTTCACGATTTGTTTTCTCGTAGGCCTTGGCCATGCCACCCAGCATCAGCGCGCGGCCGTCGGCGCGGCGAAACAGGTGTGGCTGTTTGTTGTGCCACTCCACAAAACCGCTGGCGGGCAGCAATACCCGAAATGAGCGCGGCGGCATGCTGTGGATGGTGCGCCCGCTGCTCACCACCTTGTCGATGCGACTGTTGAAGGTGGCCAGTTGCTGATTGGGGCGCCACTGGTCACCGTCCCGGTCCATGGCGAGCCACCAGGTGCCGGTGAGGCCAACCCACTCTCCGGCGCGGTCACGGGCCAGAAACGGCACCTGATCCGTCGGTCGAAACAATTGCAACAGTGCCTGATCTTCTCCTTCGAACAAACGCAACGGATCCACATCATCACTGCGCAGCACGAATTCCGCCAGGTCTTCCTTCGACTGTATACCAAAATGAGCCCGCAGAGTGGGGGACTGTTGCAGAAAATAGGCACCGCACATGACAGATCTGCTTCCTGTTTGACATCTATATGTAAACAAAGCGTCACAGTAAGTTAATCAATGTTCAGGAAGCCTGTAACACAAACTTGGGATGCTTCGTCTACCGGATGGGACGGGTGTCGCGAAAGCGCTGCCATGGCCCTCCGGACCAATAAATCAAGGCGCTTCCTTTTCCCCATCTTGGAGATTATTTCTTCACTTGGAAAGCGCTGATACGGAAAGACTGGCGACCCGGTCGCCAGCCAACCAAAAAGCATGGAGTGACAACAATGAATATCGCACACAAGTCATTGATCAGCGGGCTGGTATTTGCCATGACCGCCAGCAGTGCCGTACACGCCACAACCACGGTGTCCTGGTGGCACGCCATGGGTGGTGAACTGGGTGAGTTGCTGGAGGGCGTTGCAGAAGATTTCAACAACAGCCAGGACGACTACCGCGTGGAGCCCAGCTTCCGCGGCACCTATACCGAAACCATGACTGGCGCCATTACGGCTTTCCGTGCGGGCCAGCAGCCACATATTGTGCAGGTGTTCGAAGTCGGTACCGGCACCATGATGGCGGCTGAGGGCGCTATCTACCCGATTTACGAGTTGATGGCTGATTTTGATAGAGAATTTGATCGTGATGCCTATCTGCCCACGGTCGTCGGCTACTATACCGACCCCAACGGCAACATGCTGTCATTCCCGTTCAACTCTTCTACCCCCATCATGTATTACAACAAGGATGTCTTTGAAGCTGCTGGTTTGAATCCGGAGCAGCCGCCACAAACCTGGGCCGAGATGGAGTCAGCCTCACTGCAGATCATTGAATCCGGTGCTGCCGATTGTGGCTTCACCACCTCCTGGCCGAGCTGGGTGATGCTGGAAAACTTCAGCGCCTGGCACAACCTGCCGTTTGGCACCCGGGAAAATGGTTTCGACGGACTGGATACCGAATTCGTGTTCAACAATGAGCATGTGGCACGTCACTGGGACAATCTGAAGGCCTGGCAGGATGCCGGTGCGTTCAACTGGGGTGGCCCGGGATCAGGCCCTGATGCGGCTCCCATGTTCTACTCGGAAGAGTGCGCCATGTTCTTTGGCTCATCAGCCAGCCGCGCTGGTGTGCTGCGCAACACCGACTTCAATGTAGGCTATGGCTTCCAGCCCTACTATGACGATATCAACGGCGCTCCGCAGAACACCATCATTGGTGGTGCGACTCTGTGGGTACTGCGTGGTCATTCCGATGAAGACTACGAAGCAGTCTCTGCTTTCTTCGTATACCTGTCTTTGCCGGAAGTCCAGGCTGACTGGCACCAGGTGACAGGGTATCTGCCCATCACTCAGGCGGCCTATGACCTGTCAGAAGAACAGGGCTACTACGCCGACAACCCGGGTGCAGACACCTCGATCGAGCAGATGACGCTGAATGAGCCGACCGAAAATTCCAAAGGTATTCGTTTCGGCAACTTCGTGCAGATTCGCGACATCATCTCGGAAGAAATGGAATCGGTCATGTCCGGCAGCAAGACCGGTCAGGAAGCAGCGGATGCTGCGGTGCGCCGTGGCAACAGCCTGCTGCGCGATTTCGAATCATCCAACTGATCAAGTCGCTGACCACGGGCCCCTGAATGAGAATTCAGGGGCCTTTTACTGTCTGTAGTAGGGGTTCACCCTGTTATGCAAACCAAGAGAATGACCTTCAGCCACAACTGGCTGCCCTATCTGCTGCTGGCGCCGCAGATTATCATCACTGTCATCTTCTTTATCTGGCCTGCTTCGCAGGCACTTTACCAGTCAGTGCTGCGTCAGGATGCCTTCGGCTTCCGGACAGAGTTTGTCTGGTTTCAGAACTTTCAAAGACTCTTCGAAGATGACCTGTATCTGAACTCCATGCAGGTGACGCTGGTGTTCTCGGTGGGCACGACTCTGCTGTCCATGTCGGTGGCCCTGTTGTTTGCCGTCATGGTCAACAAGATGATTCGCAGCCGCGATACCTATACCACCTTTCTGGTCTGGCCCTATGCGGTCGCACCGGCGATTGCCGGTGTGCTTTGGTGGTTCATCTTCAATCCGTCCATCGGCATTCTGCCCTATATGCTGGATATGGTGGGCATCAACTGGAACCACCGCCGTAACAGTGATCAGGCCATGTTGCTGGTGATCATTGCGGCGGCCTGGAAACAGATTTCCTACAATTTTCTGTTTTTCCTGGCAGGTCTGCAGTCTGTTCCCAATTCGCTGATCGAGGCGGCCGCCATTGACGGCGCCAAGCGGTTCAAGCGGTTCTGGACCATCGTGTTTCCGCTGCTGTCTCCCATCACCTTCTTCCTGCTGGTGGTGAACATTGTCTATGCCATGTTCGACACCTTCGGGGTGATTCACGCGACCACCGAAGGCGGGCCATCCCAGGCCACCAACATCCTGGTGTACAAGGTGTACCGGGACGGTTTCGTGGGCATGAATCTCGGGTCGTCAGCCGCCCAGTCCGTCATCCTCATGTCCATCGTGATTGTGCTGACGGTGATTCAGTTCCGCTATATCGAACGTCGGGTCAATTACTAGGAGCCTGGTCATGGTCGAGAATAACCGTTGGGGCAACATTCTGGCGCATACCCTCCTGATTCTGGGTGTGGCGCTGGTGGTGTTTCCCATCTATGTGGCGATTATCGCCTCCACGCATACCGGCGGCACTTTCATGCGCGGCACCATCCCCCTGCTGCCGGGCACGGAAGCCATCAACAATTACCGGACTGCGCTGCTGCAGGGGCGCTCCAGTGCCGGTACGCCGCCCATTTCATTGATGCTCTGGAACAGCTTTGTCATGGCGATGGCCATCACCATCGGCAAGCTGGCCATTTCTCTGCTGTCGGCGTTTGCGATTGTCTATTTCCGCTTCCCGTTCCGGATATTCTTCTTCTGGGTGATCTTCGTCACCTTGATGCTGCCCGTCGAGGTGCGGATTGTGCCGACCTTCCAGGTGGTGGCGGATCTGGGAATGCTGAACAGCTTTGCCGGTTTGTCGATCCCCTTGATCGCATCAGCTACGGCCACCTTCCTGTTTCGCCAGTTCTTCATGACGGTGCCGGAAGAAATGCTGGAAGCCGCGCGCGTGGACGGGGCGGGACCGTTCAAGTTCTTCAAGGACATCCTGATGCCCCTGTCGATCACCAATATCGCGGCGCTGTTCGTGATCATGTTCATCTATGGCTGGAACCAGTACCTGTGGCCACTGCTGATCACCACGGATCCCAAGTACTACACCATCGTCATGGGTATTCAGCGTATGCTTACCGGCGGTGACAGTGAGCCTCTGTGGCATCTGGTGATGGCCACAGTTGTCATGGCGGCACTCCCGCCAATACTGGTCATTCTTTTCATGCAACGGCTTTTCGTCAAAGGCCTGACGGAGACGGAGAAATAACACATGGCAGCGATAAAAATTGAAGGTCTTGGCAAGGTGTATCCCGGAGACATCCGGGCTGTGCAGGATATCAATCTTGATATCGCCGATGGCGAATTCATCGTACTGGTCGGACCGTCCGGTTGTGGCAAATCCACGCTGCTGAGAATGGTAGCGGGACTGGAGACCATTACCGAGGGCGAGCTCTCTATCGGCAATAAAGTCGTCAATCAGCTTGAGCCGGCAGAGCGCGATATCGCGATGGTGTTCCAGAACTACGCGCTGTATCCGCACATGACGGTGTACAAGAACCTGGCCTATGGCCTCAAGAATCGGGGCTTCAGTCAACAGGATATCGATGAGCGGGTGCAGAATACCGCAAAGATGCTGGAGATCAATCCGTTCCTCGATCGCAAGCCCAGAGCCTTGTCGGGTGGACAGCGTCAGCGGGTAGCCATGGGGCGCGCGCTGGTGCGTGAACCGGCGGCTTTCCTGCTGGATGAGCCATTGTCCAACCTGGATGCCAAGCTGCGCGTGCAAATGCGCGTCGAGATCAAGCAACTGCAGCGGCGCCTCAAAACCACCTCGCTTTACGTGACACACGACCAGTTGGAAGCGATGACGCTGGGAGACCGTCTGGTGGTTCTGAATCAGGGCCGAATCGAGCAGGTGGGCTCGCCGATGGATGTCTACCACCGGCCGGAGACGCTGTTTGTGGCGGAATTCATTGGTTCGCCCAGCATGAATATCGTCCGCGCCTCGACGTTCGCCAACAAAGACAATCAGGAGGCGGTCAAACAACTGCCGGAAGGCACAGACGTCATTGGTGTAAGGCCTGACACAGTGGTGTTTGAAAAGCCGGCGGAGCCGCATCTGAGCTTTGATTGCGAAGTCAAACTGTTCGAGCCGGCCGGTGCGGAAAGCCACCTCTATCTGCATCTGTTGCCGGACAGGCAGGCGTTTACCATGCGCGTGGAAGAAAACACGGCGGTGGCCGAGGGTGGCAAGATCATGGTCTATGCTCCGCTCTCTGTGCTTCATCCTTTCAATGAAGCTTCGGGTCGGCGCACGGACTGACCCAGGAGAGGGGCACTGCCTTGATTGCTTCCAGAGTCATCGCTCACCGCGGCTCGGCACTCCTGGCACCGGAAAACACAGTCGGTGCCATGAGGCTGACTCGAGAGTTGGGCGTCGATTGGGTGGAAATCGATGTCCAGTCACTGGGGGACGGGACACTGGTGGTTTTTCACGACGAACACCTGGGGCGCCTGACCAATGGCCTTGGGCCGCTTCGCGCGCTGACTCGGCAGGACCTGGCCGGGCTTGATGCCGGCAGCCATTTTTCTGCCGACTTTGCCGGTGAGCCGATCCCCCTGCTTGAAGACATGCTGCAGTATCTGGCCCAGGCCGGGATGGGCCTGAACCTGGAACTCAAGTTCTATGATGATGCCGATATACAGGATGCGGTGGAGAAGGTAGTCCGGGCGCTGGAAACCCAGTGGTCAGACTTTGGCCGGTTGCTCATATCCAGCTTCTGGACCCGAGCTCTGGAATTGATGAGCAACCTTCGGCCAACTTGGCAATACGGCCAGCTCTGTGTCGAGTTGCCGCAGGGCTGGCAGTCGCGGGTCGGGCATTTGCCTCTGGTCAGTATCCACTGCCATGGTGACAGCCTCACTGCCAGGCAGGCTGCCGATATCAAGGCAGCCGGCTATGAGCTTTATGTCTACACAGTCAATGATCGGGCAGCCGGTGAACGACTGTTTGAAATGGGTGTCGACGGTGTGATCACGGATGATCCGACACTTTTTTCCAGTCATTTTCAGGGTGCTGGACGCACTCGATATGGGGGGTCAGAATAGGGCGGTTGAAGCACAAGGAAGAGAGAATGAAGAGCACGCTCAAACTGCATCACACCATCGAGATGAACAACCGCCTGGGTGAAGGCATTCAATGGCATGTCGACAGTGGCAGCCTCTGGTGGACCGATATTCTGAGTTGTCGTCTGTACCGGCTGGACTGGGCCACTCAACAGCAACAGGTCTGGAGCACCCCCGAGCGGCTGACGGCTTTCGGTATCGTCTCGACTGATCCGGTGCAGTTGCTGGTCAGCTTTGCATCCGGCTTTGCCCTGTATCGGCCGGACCGGCAGCAGGTGACCTGGCTGGCTCGTCCTGAAGCGTCGATAGCGGGTAACCGCTTCAATGACGGGCGTGTCGATCGGCAGGGGCGCTTCTGGTCTGGCACCATGGTGGAGGATGATCAGGGCCAGACTGGGACCCTGTATCGGTTGGATGAATCAGGCGCTCGTCCCATGCTGCGCGACTTGTCGATTCCCAATGCATTGTGCTGGAGCCCGGACGGTCGAACCCTGTATCACGCCGATACGCCGACCCGGTGCATCCGTCGGTTCGATTTTGATCCGCAAACCGGTGGCCTGAGTGCACCAACCGAGTTTGCTGCAGCGCCACAGGGCAATCCCGATGGCGCCTGCATGGATGCCGAGGGGCATCTGCTGTGCGCCCTGTGGGGCGGTCATGGCGTGGCCCGTTTCAGTCCGGATGGCGAGCTGAAAGCGCTGCATCCGGTGCCGGTCTCCCAGCCTACCTGTGTGGCCCTTGGTGGCCCAGGCATGAACCTGCTGTTTGTGACGTCCGCCCGTGAAGGCCTGTCGAAGGAGGCGCTGGTGCGCGAACCCCTGGCCGGTTCCGTGCTGGTTTATGAAACCGATTACACCGGTCTTCCAGAATCCGTGCCTGACCTGAACAGGTTGCCGCTACCCTGAGATGTGATTCAAGCAGGCCGCTTTCAGACCCTGATTGCACAGGATAGAATAAAGGTCCTCATGGAGCTGACGAGCATTGGGAGCCGTATGGCCTACCTGCTGGACTGGATCGCGCTGGCCGGCTTTCTGCTGTGCTGGGTGTCCTATACCCACTATGCCAAGCGGGCAGCACAATCCCGGCACAGTTTGTCGTCGGTGATGCATCATTTCCGCCACGACTGGATAAGACGCATGCTCGAGCGCCACAACCGGGTGGCCGACATGGCTGCGGTAGGCAATCTCGAGCGAAACTCTGCCTTTTTCGCCTCCAGCAGCCTGTTTGCCATTGCCGGCCTGATTACCGTATTGGCAGCTTCGGAGCAGGTGGTGGCGCTGCTGGGGGACATCACACTGCTGCAGGCCAGTTCCCGAACGTTGCTGGAAATCAAGATCGGCGCGCTGATCGCCATCTATGTGTACGGCTTTCTGAGTTTTACCTGGAGCATGCGCCAGTATGGTTTTCTATCTGTCATGCTGGGTGCAGCACCGATGCCGGGTGAGTCTGATCCGGAAGGCTCGAGAGAGGCCTTTGTGACGCATACCGCCAAGGTGATGGACCTGGCGGCCAAGCAGTTCAACTATGGGCTGCGCGCTGTCTATTTCAGCCTGGCCGCCTTGGGTTGGTTGATGGGCCCGATAGGGCTGTTGCTGTTCACTGTCGCCATCGTGCTGGTTCTGAATCGACGGGAATTCCACAGTGCGACCCTGAAGCAGCTCGTCAAGGCGCAGGGGCTCTGACATGTTGCTGTACTATCTCGATCTGGCCGGTGTGGCGGTGTTTGCGGCCAGTGGCGTGTTGGCGACCCGGGATCGGGAACTGGACCTGCTCGGGGTGATTGTGGTGGCGACGCTGACGGCCATCGGCGGCGGTACGCTGCGGGACCTGCTGCTCGATCGCCACCCCATATTCTGGATTGTCGATACCACCTATCTGCTGGTGATCCTGGGCGCTGCGGCGACCACACTCATCTATCTGCGCTTTCGTCACGCCCCGGGATTCTTGTTTCAGGTGGCCGATGCCCTGGGGTTGGCGCTGTTTGCGCTGTCCGGAGCCAGCCTCACGCTGGCTGCCGGTTTTTCACCGCTGATTGCCGTGCTGATGGGTACCATGACCGGCGTCACCGGCGGCATCCTGCGCGATGTCATTACCGCCCATGTGCCACTGGTGCTGCGCCGCGAGATCTATGCCACTGCAGCTATAGGCGGCATCTGTGCCTACCTGCTGCTGCTCTGGCTGGGCGCCCCGGAAAGCCTCGCCTTTCTGGTTGGCCTTGCTCTGGTGGTGCTGTTGCGCCTGCTCGGCTTCTACAGGGGCCTGCATCTGCCGACGCTGAAGGGTCCCTGAAATACAGTGCCATTGAATCTCAAAGTCTCTCCAAATAACGCTCCAGTTGCACGGCTGAAATTTCGCCCGGGTGCAGCGCATGCAGGTTGCCGTTGGCATCGAAGAACAGGGTGGTCGGCAGACCACGGGCTTCAAAGTGCCTTGAGAGGAGAGACGGCCCATCAATCAATACGGTCTCCAGGCGACGCTCATGTTCATCGAGGTAGCGCTGGGCCGTCGCAATATCCTCGCCCTGATTGACATAAACAAAGTGGATGTCGGGCCAGGTATCCTGAGCACGCTCGAAGGTCGGCATCTCCCGGCGGCAAGGCGGGCACCAGGTGGCCCAAAGGTTGATCACGGTGGGCTGCCCGCCAAGATCGGTCAGCAAAACCGGATCACCGGCCATGTCGCTGACGCGCATTTCAGGCAGTGGCTCGGGTGCCGTCTGCTGAGCGCTCAGAAACAGACTGCCGCCAACCCAGACCAGAGTGCCGGCGAGCACCGGCACAACATGGAACAGCCTGGGCTGGCGCCGCCTGTGGCTCCAGGCCAAGGCCACCAACAAGGCCACCGCCACCCCGGCCATCCAGTTGAATCCGCCTTGCCAGACATAGAGCGCATCGATCAGGTTGCGGCTGTAAACCGACCAATGCTCAAGCACATGCACCAGACGACCGACACCAAACCCGCTGAGCAGCACCAGCCACAGGCCGGGCGCCCCCAGCAGGCGATAACGCCGCTCCAGCACAAAACTCACCAGCAGCACGGTCACCATGGCCACTACGAACAGCAGGCGGTCGGTGGGAATGAACAACGGGCCGAGGGTGAAGGATGCGGGCATGAACAAGCTCAACTTGTATAATTAAGTAATATCTAATATAAAGGATATGGCAGTGGGAAGGCTACACTGTTTTTGTCAGACGAGTCATCTATAGAGAGTCAAACCATGGTTTTGTTCCGCAGCAGAGTCACCCTTTTTCCATCGCTGTTGATGACGCTGTGTTTGCTTGCACCTGCCTGGGTGGCAGCGCAAAGCGGCAGCCTCACCCGGATACCCGCGTCACCGGACAGTCTGGCTGCCAGTCAGGGGGCGGGCGAGTTGATCATCGATATCCGGACCGAAGCGGAATGGGAAGACACGGGTGTGGTTTCAGGCGCGGTACCCTTGCAGTTCTTCGACAACTGGGGGCGTTACGATGCCGAGGCCTTCATCGATTCCGTTACCGCGCTGGCGCCCCCCGGAACCCGTATCGGTATCATCTGCAGAACGGCCAATCGTTCGGGGCCGGTCAGTGAACTGATGGCCGAGCAGGGCTGGCAGGTGACCGACTATCAGGGCGGTATGGTGGCGCTGGATCACCATGGTTACAGAACCATACCCTTGTCCCAGGCTCTGGCCGACCTTGACGGCTCGGGATACTGCGATACACCGCTGGCGGCTTGCTGATTGCCTTGACCGAATCATGTCAGGCGGTTTGATGCCCTGATTTTTCCGACTCTCGCCGAGCGGGTCTGCAATTCAATGTGTTGATCTGGGTCAATGCCGAGCGTGTTGTATGGATTATTATATGAGGTATATCTAAATTAGGTATGAATAATCAAATGACCGGAGGTCAAGTATCATGTTCACAAAAAATGTAGGCACTGCAGACAAGACAGTGCGGCTGATCGTTGGGCTGGCGCTGATAGGTCTGGCACTGACCCAAGTTATCGGTTGGTGGGGCTGGATTGGCGTGGTGCCAGTGGCGACCGCGCTGTTCAATTTCTGTCCAATGTATCGGTTGATTGGCGTGAAAACCTGCAAAGTGACGGGCCAGTAAGAGTCCTGGAGCCAGAAAGGGGCCGCGTTGCCCACAGAGAGGTGATTGTCATGTCCAGCAAGAAACTGAAAACCGGAGCAAGTCACGCAGCGCTAACGCGGCGCGATCTGCTCAAAGTCGGCCTGGGTGGCGCTGCGGTATCCATGACCGGCATGACGCCGGCCTGGAGCCGCGACTCCAATGCTCGCGGTCATATTGTCATTGTCGGCGCCGGTGCCGGTGGGTTGGCGCTGGCCAATCGTCTGGCGCGCCGCCTGCCGATGGCAGAAGTGTCACTGGTCGACAGCAAACCCCAGCACTGGTACCAGCCGGGGCTGACCATGGTGGCTTCTGGCGTGTGGCGGGCCGATGAGGTCATTTCCGACAACCAGCGCTGGGTGCCCAGTGGTATCAACTGGATACAGGCCCGGGTGACCCGATTCGAGGCGGAGGACCGCCGCCTGCAACTGGATTCGGGCGACACCCTGAATTACGACTATCTGGTGGTTGCCACTGGCCTTCAGGTCAACTATGAAGACGTCGAGGGGTTCTCGGCCGATATGATCGGACAGCACGGTATTGGCTGTGTGTATGACACGCCCGATCATGCCGCGAAAACCAATCAGGTCATAGCAGACTGGATTGACAGCGGTGGCGGTACCGGCCTGTTTATCGGTGCACCCGGGGCGGTAAAATGTGCTGGTGCCCCGTTGAAGATGACGTTCACGACCCTGTCGCGCCTGGAAGATACTGGCCACCGTGATCAGTATGATGTGCATTTCGCATCCGCGGGTGATCGCGTATTCGCGGTCGACTTCTACAATGATTTCGTGCTGCAGCGCTGGCAGGAACAGGGCGTGGAGCGCCATGACCACCACCCGCTGCGCGGCATTGATGCGAGCGCACGCCGGGCCTGGTTCGACACCCCGGATGGTGAGCGGTCAATGGACTATGACTTTATCCATATCGTGCCTCCGATGAGTGCGCCGGATGTCGTGCGCGAGAGCGACCTGGTCTGGACCGACGGCCCCTTCGCCGGCAACTGGCTGGAAGTGGATCAGTACACAATGCAGCATCGGCGCTACCCGGAGGTGTTTGGTCTGGGCGATGTCATCGGGGCACCGATCAATAAAACCGCTGCGAGTGTCAAGGCACAGGCCCCTGTGGTGGAAGAAAATCTGGTGGCCGTCATGAACGACCGTGAGCCTACCGCAGAACATAATGGCTACACGTCCTGTCCGCTGATTACCGGCATTGGCAAGGCCATGCTCGCCGAATTCGGCTATGGCAATGTCCTGCTGCCGTCATTTCCGTTCATCGACCCCAAAGATGAGTCCTGGGCGGTGTGGATCATGAAGGACCGTATGCTGAAACCTGCCTATTACGCCATGCTGGATGGTCGAGTCTGACCCTGGAGGAATTGCAATGAATCTGATGAGTATTCTGACCATAGGCTGGTACACGTTACAGCCGTTGCTTTGGGTCATTGTTGTTGCCGTGGCATTGCTGGTACTGGTCCAGCTGCTGGCGCGGGTGAGGGGGTATTACTTTCTGGCGCCGGCCAAGATCGTTTCGGTGGTGATGAGCTTCATGGTCGGTCTGTGGGCCATGGTGATCGTGCCTATCCTGACCGATTCGTCTTTTACCATGGTAGCGACCGGGTTTGACTGGTTTGCACTGACCTTGGTTGGCCTGGGCGTGGGCGCCTATTGCTGGCTGATCGTGCATCCCATGATCTATCTGTTCCGGCCCAGCCTACCCTGAAACATACGGGTGATCGCTGCGGTCAGGGGAGCGTCATGCCGGCGTTTCCCCTGACGCCTCTGCGTCAGGTCGTATTGTTGGCTGCTCAGGTGCGGGAGGAGAGGCGACCACGGTCCGATTCTTTCCTGCCGCCTTGGCGCGATAGAGCGCCTTGTCAGCATGGTCAATCAGATCATCACCCTCGACGCCCGGAAAGGCGTGATTGCAGGCCATGCCGATGGAGACGGTGCAATGAAACGGTTGGCCTTCGTGCTTCAACCCCAGGCCTTCAAAACGCTTCCTGACTTCTTCCAGGCGCTCAACTGCATTGTGCAGAGAGCTGTCGGGCAGCAACACCACAAATTCCTCACCACCATAACGGCCTTTCAGGTCGCTATCCCGCAGGGCATGGCGCAACAGCAGCGCCATGGACGTGATGACCTTGTCGCCGGCCGCATGCCCGAATTGATCGTTGATTGACTTGAAATTATCCAGGTCCAGCATGGCCACAGTAACCAGGCTGCCCCGGCGGCGGGCACGACTGGTTTCCATCTGTATCGCTTCCTTGATGCGCGCATGCGTCATCAGGCCGGTCAGACTGTCCCTGCTCATCAGTTCAGAGAGCTGTCGATACCGATTGATACGCGTACGCACGGAGGCAACCAGCCTGTTCTCGTTGATCGGTTTGGTCAGAAAATCGTCTGCCTCTGCAATATCAATGGCCCGGATCTGCTCAGTGAAGTCTGTCTCACCAGACAGAAAGACGATCGGCAGCGCTTCCATGCCCTTATGCTGGCGGATAATGGCAGCCAGCTCACTGCCCGACAGAGTGGGCATCCGCAGGTCCATCAGGATCAACTCGGGCTTGAAGTGTTGAAGTTGATTCATGCACTCCTCCGGCTCCATAACGACCAATACGTCCATGCCAGCCTGTTTCAGATAGACCTCGAAAAGCCCTGCCAGCTCGTCATCATCCTCGACAATCATGACCCGCTCTGGTGGCGCATTGAGCCGTCGCACCAGCTGGTCAATATGACTGATGACCCGAGTCGGGTCAGCATCGAGTGGAAAGAAAAAGCGAATGCCGGACTGCACGCAGCGCTTGCGCAGTGAAAAACTGTTCTGTTCGCTGAGGGCGATGGCAATGTGATTTGACTGGGCCAGGCTTTTGACTGCCGGATGTTCGGGGTCAATGCGGTCCACGTCCAGCAGGACTATCTGTGGGGAAACATCGCTCGAGCGGTCTGGCAGGTCGTCCGCGGACGCGATTGTTTCGATGTCGTAATTCAGTGACTGCAGTTGCGCCAGCAGGGAAGGGGGCAGAAATGCCCGCTGGCCCAGTACAGCTATCGACACTCTGTCCTGGGTCGGGACAGGCACTGCGGGCTCATGCTCGAACATGCCTGACTGCTTTTGAAGGGAGCCGGGGTCAAGGGTGGCCAGTTCCGTCAGTTGCCGGGCCGTTGTTGCCAGCTGCCGGTAAACAAGTCGATAGCCCTCATCCAGGCCCTCATTCAGCCACTGGGAGATCTGCTGTTCAAGCACACGCGCACTGTCACCCAGGGCACTGAAACCGAAGGATCCGGCTGAGCCTGCCAGCTGGTGCATCCTGTTTCCAAGGTCTTCCAGCAGACTCCGGTCTGCCTCGGTGCCGGCCAGGTGCTGGAACAGGTCGATAATACCGGGCAGTTCAGCATTCAGTTGGGCCGCGAAACGCTGCTGAATGGCGGCAAGCTCGGAGTCTGATGTCTTGTTGTTCGTCATACACTGATACTGTCCCAGAGTTCGCGGATTCTGTCGGGCAGCGTGGTCGGCTCGAAGGGTTTGGCGATGACATCGACAGCACCAAGAGACTTGAAGTGTTCTATCTCGCTCGGTTGAACCTTGGCGGTCATGAAGGCGATGGGTGTCTGTGCAAACTCTGGAAGGGCCCGAATCGCAGCCAGTGTTTCCGGGCCGTCCATGCCCGGCATCATGACATCCAACAAGATCAATTGCGGTTTGAGATGAGGCAGTTCTGCCAGTGCACTTTGGCCTGATTCCACCGCGCCGACGTGGAAGCCGCCTATTTTTTCAAGCGCGAATTGGGCTATGGCTCTGATGTCCGGGTCGTCTTCGACACAGAGAATTCGTTCCAGTTGCGGCATGTCGAGCTACACTCTTGCCTACTACCTGACCAAGAGTACCAACAGGGAGGTATCAGTTCCATAAAATCATTTTTCATGCTTTCATTTCGCTCGGAGCCCTGTTGTATGGCAGGCTGGATTCGACAGATGGCGGAGTAAAGCGGCTTGGCGCTGAGAACACGTATCGTATTGCTGGTCTGGGCAACAAGCCTGCTTGTTGTTCTCGGCACACTGGTGACCGTCTATGCACTTCTGGTCAACAATTATGAGGCACTGGTGGCCGATCGTGAGGAGGCTCAAATAAGCCGACTGGCATCGGAATTGTCACAGGCGTTGCAGCAGAGAGTGATTGCACTCGAATCCTTTGCGCCAAGATTGCTCGACGACAATGCTCTGAAAACACCTGAAGAACTGACTGACTTGCTGGAACAGCCTTCTGTGGCTGCCTATCTGTTCCCGGACGGACTCCTGGTTCTTGACAGCGACGCAACGGCCGTTGCCGAAAACCGGTTTGTAGAGAACCGGATTGGTACAAACTATGCCGACCGGTCTCACTTCCAGCGCTACTTGGAAAACTTGGAGCCTGTGATCTCCGAGCCGATCATCGGCAGGGCCACTGGCTTGCCTTTGGTGTCATTTCTTGTGCCGATATTCTCTGAAACGGGCACTCATTTGGGCATTATGGGGGGGACTGTAGATCTGTCGAGTACGCCCCTGGTCCGGAGAAGCGATGAGCCGCATGGCGCTGACGGTGTTATTTCAATTGTTATCGATCCTCAGAATCGATTGTATGTTGATGTAGACCGCGAGATAGACCGGCCGATTCCCTTGCCTGCCCCCGGCAGCAATGCGCTGGTGGACGCAGCTGCAGAGCTGCGGCCCACCGGCACAATGGTAACGCATCGCGGCGTACGGTACCTAATTGCGACCCAGCACTTGCCGGATCTGAACTGGATCATGCTGCGCGCCCTGCCCTACAACGACGCCATGGCGCCGGCCCGCCAGTCTTTGTTCCAACTACTGCTGATCAGTCTTTTGGTGGTAGTGGTCGTTACGGGTATCGGCTGGTACTTTGCGCGCAACATGACTGAGCCACTGGGTCGAATGACCCGGCAACTCGAACGAATGGCCAAGGGTGAACGCACCGAAGAGACACTCTCAAGCCGAGGTGGGCCGGAAGTGCGCGGGCTGATACAGGCGATGAATCAACTGACCGAGGAACGGCGCCGGGTTGATGACATGAAGAACGATTTTGTGTCGACGGTCAGTCATGAATTGCGCACACCATTGACGTCCATTCACGGCAGTCTCCGGTTGCTGGAGTCCGGTGCAACCGGTGAGTTGTCGACCGATGCCGGGCGCATGGTTGCTCTGGCCAGTCGCAACTCGGACAGGCTTCTGACCCTGATCCAGGATCTGCTGGATTTCAACAAGCTGGCGACCGGGGAGGCTCGGCTTCAACTGACGGCCTGTGCCCTGTTACCGCTCGTTCGAAAGGCGGTCGAGGATATCAAGCCGATGGTAAAGCCAGACCTGCTGCACTTCGAGGTTATCGGGGCTGAGCAGGCGCAAGTGACAGGAGATGCATCAGGTATTCGCCAGATCCTCGACAATCTGCTCAGCAATGCGGTCAAACACTCACCGGATGGTGGCCATGTGCGTATCGAGATTGCCGCCGCGAGACCCGGCTTCTGGGGTGTTACCGTCAGTGATCAGGGGCCGGGTGTGCCTGAGAGCTTCAAGTCCCGTATTTTCCAGCGTTTTGCCCAGGCGGATCAGGGAAATGCACGAGTAGCCACCGGTACGGGCCTGGGCTTGGCCATATCGCGTGAGTTGGTTCGCCGCATGGGCGGGGAAATCGGATTCTACAATCAGCAAGGGGCCCACTTCTGGTTCAAGCTGCCTCGGCACGACACCTGAGGTCAGGCCGGTTTTTGCATGAGCGGGAGTTCCAGCCAGAAGGAACTGCCCTGGCCTTCGATACTGTGAAAGCCGACAGACCCGTTCATCTGTTCCATCAGCTCCTTGCTGATCGCGAGGCCCAGGCCCGTGCCGCCCTGGGCCCGTCGATCAGACGCATCGACCTGAGAGAATTTATCAAACAGGCGGTGTTGAAATGATGCCGGGATACCGGGGCCCCGGTCATGCACAGTGACTCTGGCTTTGCCATCATCACTGGTGATCTCAAGGGTGACCGTTTCCCCCTTTGGCGAAAATTTGGCGGCGTTCGACAACAGATTGGCAATGACCTGCTGCAGGCGATGGGCATCCACCGCCACGACAGGGTCACCCCGGGCGGGCAGTATCGAGAACCGCACACCGAACTGATCGGCATAGGCCTGATTGTCCCGCACTGCGACCTCCAGAATCGGCCACAGTGACTGCGCCTGCAGGTTGAATTGCATCTGACCGGACAGCAGCTTTTCCATGTCCAGCAGGTCGTTGACCAGGAGCAGCAGGCGCTGGCTGTTTCGGTGGCTGATTTCCAGCATATCCTGCATCTGGTTTGGCAGGGTGCCGGTTGCGTCGGACGTCAGAATGCTCAGTGATCCGGCGATAGAGGTCAGCGGGGTGCGCAATTCGTGACTGATGGTGGCGATGAACTCGTTCTTCATCTGCTCTACGCGACGGCGCTCGGAAATATCTTCGATAATCGACCAGATCAAGTGGCGTCCCTCGGTGTCCTCTACCAGGGTGCCGATCAGGCGCACCGGATAGCGGCTGCCATCCTTGCGGATGTACTCCCTCTCGAACGGGCCATAACGGCCCGTTTGCCTGAGGCTATCCAATTGTGCCGTTTCCTGGTCCATGTACTGCTCAGGCGTCACGTCGAAATAGCTCAGTGCCATGAACTGGTCCCGCGTGTAACCTGTCGGCGCCAGCAGGGCCTCGTTCACGTCAACGAAGTCACCGGTTTCAAAGTCATTCAGGGCAATACCGATGGGTGACAGTTCGAACAGCGCACGCAGTCGCGACTCGCTCAGTTGCAGGTTGTTCAGGGCGTGTTCACGCTCCAGGGTTTTGGCGATCCACCCGGTCAACAGGCGGACGAAAAGCTTTTCGCTGTCATCAAAAGGCCTGGTTCTGGGTTTGGCGGCCGAGAAGTTGACTGTGCCGAGGTATGAATTGCCAAGTTCGAAACTCACGCCGATATAGGCTTCAAGGCCAAATGCGGAATAGCAGGGGTGGCCACGATGAACCGAGTTTTCCATGCTGTTGATGGCCAATACCTGGTCCGTTTGCAGCACCAGATCACAGTAGGTATTTCCCAGATCGAAGACCTGGCCGGGTGTCAGGTCGACGCCTTCCGGACTGGTGCAGTAGCGGATACGGTAGCGGCTGTCCTTGATACGGCTCACAATGCCGATATCCAGATCAAGATGCCTGGCACCCAGGGCAAGCACTTGCTGGATCTGATCGTCTGCTGACAGAGCCCGGTCAGCGGCAATGGCACTGAGTTC